>JBALUZ010000019.1:0-5312 GCA_036963825.1 Brevundimonas sp. | reverse complement strand
AGCACGAGGACCTTGGGCATTGGGGAGCTCCCTGACTGGAATGGAACGGCTGGCGATATTGCAACCGATACAGTTGCCGATGTGGTCGCCGCCTCAGCCCGTTTCAACCCGTCCCCGCCGGAAAAGATGCTTCAGGTCCGGTTCGAGACGTCCCCGCCCCCAAGGCCGCACGCCGGAAACGGCACCACGGCGCGATAGAATGACGCGCGCGCGGGCGCGGCCTGGCCCCGACTGAGGCGAAAGGCGTGCTCCACCGCCGAGGCCTGCTGCTCGATGTTGAGCCCGTCCCAGGCGCACGGCTCCAGCGGATAGGCATAGGCGGCGCGGCTGTCCCCGGCCTCCAGCTTGGCCCGCAACAGGCTCACCCCCCGCTGCGCCTGCCAGACGTGGACCAGCTCGTGAATGAACGTGGCCTGGATCCTCACCGGCGCGGTCGCGATGTCGTGGGGCAGCCTGGTGCGAGGCCAGACGATCCAGTCCCGCCCGAACCAGCGGCCGGGCACGAAGGCGCGCGGGAACAGCGAGGCCAGGATGCGGACCCTGTCCAGCCTCACGGCGTCGCCGAACACCTCATGCGCGAGCGCCCGCTCGCCGCCGGTCAGGTGGCGGATCAAGGCCCGACCCATTCCCAGTGCCAGGGCTCGTAGACATAGGGAACGAAGCCGAACCGGCGGGCATTGGCCACCAGCCAGCGATAGGCCGCCCCCCGGCTCTGGTGAAGACGGTTGTATGGCTCGGTGGAATCCACCCCGTAGCCATGGGCGTGGCCCACATAAAGATCGATGGCCGTGCCGGTGCGATGGGGCGAACACACGGCGCGTCGCAGGCCGTCGCAATTGCCCTCTGCGGCGCAGCGGGCGGCGTCGGCGGCCGGGTCGCGCAGGCCCGAGAAGATCTGCAGCAGCTCGGGATCCGCCGCGATCTCCGGAACCTCGGCCCGGGCCGCGGCGGCCATGCGGCGATAGGCCTCCAGCACGTCCCGGCGCAGCATGCGGGTGATCCGGTCGGCGTGCTCTTCCCCGGGCAGCAGATAGGCCCAGGTGTTGATGGGCGGCGGCTCGGGGCACTCTCCCCGCACCCGCGCCATGACGAACGGCCGCCGTTCCTGCCAGACGCCCTTGAACACCTGGAATGTGGCGGCGTCGAACAGGCCGGTCGGCGCGAGGCCGTACCGGGTCTGGAACGCGGCCAAGGCCGAGGCGAACCCCGGCGAACCCGGCGAGCACGCCGTCGCCAGCTCCTGCTGGATCAGCGGCTGGTAGGTCTCCCAGCCCGTTTCCGGGGCGGCGAACGGCGTCCATTCCAGGTTCAGCACCGACTGTCCGTTGGCCACCGCCGCATCGCTGAACGCCTCCAGCTCCGTCCAGCAGGGATCATCCGCCGCCTGCGCGCGGACCGTCGTCGCCACCCCGAAGGCGATCAGAAGGGCCAGGATCAGGCGCGAAAGGCTCATGGGGTGACATTTGATCAGCGCGCGTCCGCCCGCAAGCCGCTTGCCGAGCATCGATCGCGTCGGTCAGATGCCCATGACCGCGACTCAGCGGCCCTCACAGGCCTGTCCATGACCCAGCCCGCCGCCTCGTCCGCTGCCTCATCGCCCTCGCCCGCGCCGCGCCGCAGCAACGGCGTGCTGGCCGCCTTCTCCGCCGCCTGCCTGCCCTACGCGGCGCTGGGCCTGCCGGTCTATGTCACCCTGCCCGAGTTCTACGCCAGCCACGTGGGCGTGGACCTGGCGCTGGTGGGGATCATCTTCCTTGTCATCCGCATGGCGGACATCTTCGTCGACCCGGCGCTGGGCATGGTCATCGACCGCACCCACAGCCGCTTCGGCCGCTACCGCCTGTGGATGGGGCTGGCCGCCCCGGTACTGATGCTGGCTGTGGCCATGCTGTTCATGGTGCGGCCGGGCGCCGGCGCGGGCTACCTGGCCCTGTGGCTGATCGTCATGTCGCTGGGCTTCTCGGTCAGCATCCTGTCGCAGATCAGCTGGGCCGCGGCCCTGTCGTCCGACTACGACCAGCGCTCGCGCATCTATGGCTGGTGGCAGACCGCCAATATCGTCGGCGTTCTGACCGTGTTGCTGATCCCGGTGCTGGTCCAGTCCATGGGCTGGGGCGACTACGCCGCCGCCGTGCGCTGGCAGGGCTGGTTCATCGTCATCGCCCTGCCCGTGACCCTGGCCATCACCTTCGCCTTCACCCCCGAGCCGCCCCCCGGCCCGGCCGCCGACAAGGCGTCCCGCTTCGCCTACCTGACCCTGTTCAGGTTGCCGGTGATGCAGCGGCTGCTGGGCGCCGACGTCATGCTGGGCATCGCGCGCGGCGTGGTGGGCGCCCTGTTCTTCTATTTCTTCGAAGCGGTGCAGGGGTTCGAGCGATCCCAGACCTCGATCCTGCTGCTGGTCTATTTCGTAGCCGGCCTCGTCGGCGCCCCTGTCTGGAGCGCGCTGGCGGTGCGGCTGGGCAAGCACGCCGCCCTGATCCTGGCCTGCGTCTATTTCGCGGTCACCCTGCTGCTGGCCAGTTTCGGCGCGCCGGTACTGGCCGCGACGCTGGGCGTCTCGCCGATGATCATGGCGGCGATCATGGTGGCGCTGGTGGGTCTGGCCTTCGCCTCTGGCGACCTCTTGCTGCGGGCCATGATGGCCGACGTGGCCGATCAGGTGCGGCTGGAGCAGGGTGCGGACCGCACCGGCCTGCTGTTCTCCATCCTGACCGCCACCTCCAAGCTGGGCTACGCCGTGTCGGTGCTGACCTTCACCGGGCTGCAGTTCGCCGGCTTCAACCCGGCCCTGCTGGAGAACAACAGCCCCGCCGCCCTGATGTGGCTGCAGATCATGTTCGCCGGCCTGCCGGCCCTGTGTCTGATGGTCGGCGCATGGGCGCTTTACCGCTATCCCCTGACCCAGGCGCGCCACGCCGAGATCCGCGCGGCTCTGGATGCCGCGGGCGCATCGCGATAAGCCGCGCCATGACCCAGCCCCGCCCCATCGACCGCCTGATCCGGATCATGCAGCGTCTGCGTGACCCCGACGGCGGCTGCCCGTGGGACGTGGCCCAGACCTTCGCCACCATCGCCCCCTACACCATCGAGGAAGCCTATGAGGTGGCCGACGCCATCGAGCGCGGCGATCTGGACGAGCTGAAGGGCGAACTGGGCGACCTGCTGTTCCAGGTGGTCTTCCACGCCCGCATGGCCGAAGAGCAGGGCCTGTTCGCCTTCGACGACGTGGCGACCGCCATGGCCGACAAGCTGGAGCGCCGCCACCCCCACGTCTTCGGCGACGAGGCGGCGAAGACGGACGCCGGGGCCCAGAAGGCGCGCTGGGAGGACATCAAGGCCGGAGAGCGGATCGCCAGGGCGCAGCATGGCGTGCTGGACGACGTGCCGGTGGGCCTGCCCGCCCTGGCCCGCGCCGCCAAGCTGACGAAGCGGGCGGGCCGCGTCGGCTTCGACTGGCCGTCCACCGACGAGGTGTTCGACAAGCTGCACGAGGAAGTGGCCGAGCTGCGCGCCGAGATCGCGGCGGGCGATCTGGACAAAGCCCGCGAGGAGATGGGCGACCTGCTTTTCGTCGTGGCCAACCTGGCCCGAAAGCTGGAGGTGGAGCCCGAGGACGCCCTGCGCGGCGCCAACGCCAAATTCATCCGCCGTTTCGCCTTCATCGAGGCGGAACTGGCAAAGGACGGCCGCACGCCGGATCAGTCGGACCTGGCGGAAATGGACGCCCTGTGGAACGCGGCCAAGGCGGCGGAGAAAGCGGGCTGATCCGGTCAGGCCGCGCGAATGATCCCCAGGAAGTCGTCGGCCTTCAGGGACGCGCCGCCCACCAGCGCGCCGCCCACCTCAGGCGTGTTCAGGATCCCGGCCGCGTTCGACGGCTTCACCGACCCGCCGTACAGGATCGGCGCCGCGCGGGCCGTCTCTCCGAGGCGTTCCACCATCGCCGCCCGCACGGCCCGGTGGACCGCCTCGATCTGCTCCAGCGTCGGAGTCAGCCCCGTGCCAATGGCCCAGACGGGCTCATAGGCCACGGCGAAATCTTTTCCATTCAATGATTTGGGAAGCGATCCCGCCACTTGCGCCTGAACGACGGCGACCGCCTGCCCGGCCTCGCGTTGTTCCAGGGTCTCGCCGACGCAGATGATGGGCTCCAGCCCGGCGGCCAGCGCCGCCTCCACCTTGGCCGCCACGTCGGCGTCTGTCTCGCCGTGCAGGGCCCGCCGTTCCGAGTGGCCCAGAATCACCAGTCCCGCGCCTGCATCCTCCAGCATTCCGGCCGACACGTCGCCGGTGAAGGCCCCGGAGGCCTCGGCATGGCAGTCCTGCCCGCCCACCTCGACGTCCGAGCCTTCGACTGCCCGCGCCAGCCGCTCAATCAGCGTCGCGGGCGGGCAAAGAGCCACCCGGACGGCGGCGGGCCCGGCGATCAGCGCCTCTGCAAGCGCACGGGCCTCATGGAGGGCCGCACCAACCCCGTTCATCTTCCAGTTTCCGGCGATCAGCCGTCGCATTTCGGTCATGTCGGCTGTTTAGGCGGGCCATAAGGCCAAGCCAAGGGGCTGCCCGCTTGCGGGACCGCCGCCCCCTCCCCTATACGGCCAGTCTGCGCACTCTTGCGCTTCGCGATCCAAGGCCCGCCGCATGATCTCCTCGTTCCGCAAGCTCTCGAAGTCCTGGGTCGCCCCCATCATCGTGGGCCTGATCGTCCTCAGCTTCGTGATCGTCGGCACGACCGACTTCCTCGGCGGCGGCGCCCAGACCGGGCCCGTGGTCAAGGCGGGCTCGCGCGAGGTCACCCAGGTCGAGTATCGACGCATTGTCGATCAGCAGTTGCAGACCTATCGGGAGCAGTCGGGCCAGTCCGCGACCATTCAGGATCTGGTGGCCCAGGGCGGCCACATCCAGATTCTCGAGAGCCTCGCGGAGACCGAGGGCTTCTTCGCCTGGACATGGCGCGCCGGCCTGCGCCCCGGCGCGGAGCTGATCGCCCGGCAGATCCGCGAGTTTCCTGTGTTCTTCAACCAGATCACCGGCCAGTTCGACCCGGAGCAGTACGCCCAGGCGCTCGCCGAGCAGAACCTGACCGAGGCGGCGTTCGAACAGGAAATCCGCGACCAGCTGGCCGCCAACCACTACGGGGCCGCCCTGTACGCCGGCATGCGCCTGCCGCGCATCTATGGCGCGGCCCTGGCCGCCCAGGCCCTGCACACCCGCGACGGCAGCTGGTTCGAGGTCACCCCCGCCATGGCCGGCGAAACCCCGGCCCCCACGGAAGAGCAGCTTCAGGCCTTCATGACGGAGAACGCTGA
>JBALUZ010000018.1:0-26139 GCA_036963825.1 Brevundimonas sp. | reverse complement strand
GGCTGTCGGCGCGGCTGTATCACGCCGGCGGTGGCGGGGCGACGGGACTGGACTCGCTGGGCTGCCAGCCCATCGCCATGCGCACGGTGGCGGTGGACCCCCGCGTGGTGCCCCGGCGCACCCGGCTGTTCATCCGCGAGACCGTCGGCCTGCGGCTGGCCGACGGCAGCACCCACGACGGTTTCTGGTACGCCTCGGACACCGGCGGCGCCATCAAGGGCGCCAAGATCGACCTCTACACCGGCCACGGCCGCGGCTCCATGGCGCCGGCGATGCCGCTGAACATGTCGACCCTGACGGTGGTGAACGCCGGGCCGTTCGACGGCTGTCCCCCGGCGGAGTAGATCCCGGGGGCTGGCCACAGCCTCCGTTTACCGTCTAAGTAACCCTCAGTTACGGCCCGTGAGTGCGGGCGTGGGGGAAAATCCGACATGACGACACCGGCTCCTCAGGGGATCGAGGCCTTTTACGCGGGCGTGACCAACGTCAGCGATTTCATCTGGGCCGGGTTGTGGAACGGCGAAGAGCTGATTCCCTTCCCGCCCATGGTCATCGTGCTGCTGGGCGTGGGCGCCTGGATCATGATCGGCCTGCGCTTCTACCCGATCCTGAAGCTGGGCGAGGCCTTTGCCGGCCTGTTCAAGAAGAGCACGTCAGGCAAGGGCGAGATCTCGCCCTTCGCGGCCCTGTCCACCGCCCTGTCGGGCCAGGTGGGCACCGGCAACCTGGCGGGCGTGGCCACGGCCCTGACCCTTGGCGGCCCGGGGGCCCTGTTCTGGATGTGGGTCACCGCCCTGTTCGGCATGGCCCTGGCCTTCGCCGAAGGCTCGCTGGCCATCCGCTTCCGCGAGCAACGCGAGGACGGGACCTACCAGGGCGGGCCCATGAGCTACATCCGCAAGGGCCTGGGCAAGAAGTGGGGCTGGCTGGCCATCCTGTTCTGCCTCGGCACCCTGTTCTCGTCCATCGCGACGGGCAACATGATCCAGTCCAACTCCATCGCCGACTCCATCACCAATCTGGCCCCGATCCCCGAATGGGCCGCGGGCGTTCTGGTGGCCGCCGCCGTGTTCATCGTCATCATCGGCGGCATCAAGTCCATCGGCAGCGTGGCCGAGAAGGTGGTGCCGGTCATGGCCATCGCCTATCTGCTCATGGCGCTGCTGGCCCTGATCCTGAACATCGAGGACCTGCCGGCGTCGTTCGGCCTGATCTTCGAGAGCGCCTTCACCGGCACGGCGGCCACCGGCGGCTTCCTCGGCGCGGGGGTCATGATGGCCATTCGCGCCGGCGTGGCGCGGGGCCTGTTCTCCAACGAGGCGGGCCAGGGCTCGACCCCCATGGCCCACGCGGTGGCCCAGACCGACGATCCGGCGCGTCAGGGCCGCTTCGCCATGATGGGCACCTTCATCGACACCATGGTCATCTGCACCATGACCGGCCTGGTCATGCTGACGGTGCAGGGCGCCTTCCCGGCCGGCGACGGCACGGTGGAGCACGTCTGGAACTCCGACCTGCGCGGCTTCGAGATGACGCTGGCGGCCTATTCCGCCGTCTTCCCGCAGGTGCTGTTCGGCTCGACCACCATCGGCGGTCTGGTGGCGTCCATCGCCCTGATCCTGTTCGTGTTCACCACCCTGCTGACCTGGAGCTACTACGGCGAGCGGGCGGCGACCCACCTGTTCGGCCAGAAGGTCGCCATTCCGTGGCGCCTGCTGTGGGTGGGCATGATCCTGGTGGGCTCGTTCCAGCAGATCGAGTTCGTCTGGCGCATGGGCGACATCTCCAACGCCGCCATGGCCCTGCCCAACCTGGTCGCCCTGGCCGCCCTGTCCGGAGTCGTCTTCGCCATGGCGCGGGGCGACAAGACGGCCGGCAAGGATCACGACTGATCTGACGCGGGAGGCAGGCCCGGCTTGCCTCCCGCGCCCTCTCTGTTAAGCATACCGGCGTTCTTCGGGAGGGGTTCATGAAGATCGTCGCCGCCGTCACGTCCGCCGTCGTCCTGGCCCTGTCGGGCGCCGCCCTGGCCCAGGACGCCCCGGCTCCCTTTCAGGACCGCACCGAGCGCCTGAACCTCGAGGGCCGCCGCGGCCCCAGCCTGTTCCGGCCCGGCTTCGCCGTCGGCGAGTACGCCGGCGCCGCCACCGCCCGCTCATCCAGCAGCCGCATGCCCTTCCGGTCGCGCGATTTCGCCAGCGCGGGCTTCGAGGTGTCCACGGGCGCCGGCCAGGTGACGGGCCAGTGCGAAGGCGGGCAGAGCCACGTCTCCTTCGCCTGGATCACCTTCGACCGGGACGAGCTCGGCTACGTGTGCAGCTACTCCGGCGCGGCGCCGGCCAACGCCCGGCTCAGCCTGGCGGTGGCTCGCGGCGGTGGCTTCCTGCAGCGGCTGCAGCAGCCCCAGCGGGCGGGCGAGCTGACCTGGGGCGACACCACCATCCGCGCCGAGACCCGCTATGTGGACGGCCTGCCGTGGGGCGGCGGGAACGTCATCGGCTATGTCTTCACCCGCGACGGGGTGGACGTGGGCGGCCTGGCGCTGGGCGGCCTGCGCCCCACCTTCTACCTGCCCCCGCAAGGCTCGCCCGATCGCGACGCCGTGGCGGTGCTGGCGCTGAGCCTCTACTTCTTCCAGGATCCCGGCCGCGGCGGGTGAGCTAGAACTTCCGCTTCCCGCTGACCGTCTCGAAGAACAGGCGGAAGTCGCCCCTGAGGCTCCACAGGGGATACTTGAACGTGGCGGGCCGGTTCTTCTCGAAGAAGAAGTGCCCCGCCCAGGCGAAACCGTAGCCGATCAGCGGCATGGCCAGCAGCCACCACGGGTTCAGGGTCACAACCGCCAGCCCGAAGGCGACGATCACCAGCCCCGTGCCCACCACATGGATGCGGCGGCAGGTGCGGTTGGAATGCTCGTGGATGTAGTACGGATAGAAGGCCTCGAACGAGGGATAGCGTTCGGCCGGTGCGGACTGGGTCATGGTCTCCTCCGGTCCCGAGCTTGCGACGCCCCCGCCCTCACTGCAAGTCGGAGGCGGGCTCCGGGCCCAGCACCCGGCGGATCAGCGGCCAGAGGCGCACCACCGCCGCCACGAAGCCCACGAAGCTGGCCGCCGCCTGAAAGGCGCCCCAGATCAGGTTGAACGCCCCGCCGCCGAACAGGGCCGCCGTGGCCGGATACAGCACCCGGCTGACGCCGATGCGGAAGTCGGCGTAGGCGCTGGAGTACTCGATCGACAGGTCGGCGAAGAAGGCGATCACCACCGCCGCCGACACGGGGGCCCACAGCAGCGGCAGCAGCAGGATCACGGCGCCCGTCAGGACCGCCAGCTTGGTGCCCAGGGTGTGGGGCGACACCAGGCTCAGCACCACGCCGACGCCCAGGGCCAGCACGGTCAGGGCCAGCATCACCGGCAGCACCAGATCCGCCGCCGCCATCAGGTCCATGGCCGGCATGGCGATCAGGATGGCCCCGCCCGACAGCAGGAAGGCGCCCAGCCACAGGGCTGCGTACTGGCTGATCCGCCGCTTCAGATGGGCGCCGTGAAACATGGTCTGGCTCCGCTCAGCGGAGCGACCATGCCGCGCGGCGAAGGGCGTGTCGATTCAGATTTCGGCGTTCGCCCTGCGAACCGCCTATTCCGCCCGGTTCTTCTTCTTGAACGCCGGCTTGCCGGCCTTGGCGCCGGGTTTGAAGCCGGGCTTGGGCTTGCCCTTGTAGGGCTTGCGGTCGAACGGCCGGGGCTCGCCGTCCGCACGCGGCGCCGCAGCCGTCCGCTCGGGACGGTAGGGCGCGGGGCGGTTCTGGGCGTTGTCGTCCTCACGGCGCTTGAAGGGCTTCTTCGGACGCGGTCCGCCAAAGCCCTGGTTGGGGGCCTCGGACGGGGTGATGGCCACCTCGGCGCCCTTGGCCGCCTTCACCGAGGCGATGAACCCGGCCTGGGCCGACAGGGCGATCTCGAAGCGGGTTTCGTCCGGGAACACGCGGATCGAGCCGATGTCCTTCTTGGTGATCCCGCCCAGACGGCAGATCAGCGGGATCAGCCATTTGGGGTCAGCATTCTTCTGGCGGCCGATGTCGGCGCGGAACCAGGTCACCTCGTCGGGCTGCAGCCGGTCGGTGGGCCAGGCGGAGGCGTTCGGCGCCGCGCCGGGCTCGCGCCGTCCGCGCGGTCCCTCACCCGGATCCACCAGATCCTCGGGCGCCGGCATCTCGGCGCGCATCAGACGCACCAGCGCACAGGCCAGCTCCTCCGGCGTGCGTTCGGCCGCCAGCTTCCTGGCCAGGGCGAAGTCCTCGTCGCTCACGGTCTGGTCGAAGATCGGCGTGGCCAGCAGGCGCTCCTCGTCCCGGGCCAGAATCTCGTCGATGCCCGGCGCGGCGCTCCAGGCGGCGTCCAGTCCGGCGGAGCCCAGCAGCATCTCGGCCTTGCGGCGGCGGGTGGAGGGCACCAGCAGGACGGAGACGCCCTTCTTGCCCGCCCGCCCGGTGCGGCCCGACCGGTGCAGCAGGGTCGCCTTGTTCACCGGCAGCTCGGCGTGGATCACCAGGCCCAGATCGGGCAGGTCCAGACCGCGCGCCGCCACGTCGGTGGCCACGCACACGCGGGCCTGACCGCTGCGCAGGGCCTGCAGCGCATCGGTGCGTTCGCGCTGGCTCAGTTCGCCCGACAGGCCGACCGAGGAGAAGCCCCGCTCGCGCAGGGCCGCCTGCAGGTGCTTGACCGCCTCGCGGGTCGAGCAGAACACCAGGGCGCCGGGCGCCTCGAAGAAGCGCAGCACATTGACCACCGCGTGCTCGATCTGGTTCGGCGCGATGCGCATGGCGCGGTATTCAATGTCGCCGTGGGGCTGGCTGCGGTTGGTGGTGTCGATGCGCACCGCGTCGCGCTGATACTTCTTCGCCATGGTGGCGATGTCGCGGGCGATGGTGGCCGAGAACAGCAGGGTGCGGCGTTCGGCCGGCGCCTGCTCCAGAATGAACTCCAGGTCCTCGCGGAAGCCCATGTCCAGCATCTCGTCGGCTTCATCCAGCACCACGACCTTGAGGGCCGACAGATCCAGATTGCGACGGTCGATGTGGTCCTTCAGGCGGCCGGGCGTGCCGACCACGATGTGGGCGCCGACGTTCAGGGCGCGGGCTTCCTGACGCGCGTCCATGCCGCCGACGCAGGTGACGATGCGCGCGCCGGCGTCGGCGTACAGCCAGGTCAGCTCGGTCGCCACCTGCATGGCCAGCTCACGCGTCGGCGCGATCACCAGCGCCAGCGGGGCGCGGGTCTGGCCGAAGCGCTCGGCCTCGCCCAGCAGGGTCGGCGCCGCCGCCAGACCGAAGGCTACCGTCTTGCCCGAGCCGGTCTGGGCCGAGACCAGCAGGTCCGCCTCGGTCAGCCCCGCTTCCAGAACCGCGTCCTGCACGGCGGTGGGTTCGGCGTAGCCGCGCTGGACGAGCGCGCGGTCGAGCGCGGGGTGAATGGCGGGAAAGGGCATGGAAAACCTGAATCTTGACTTGGGCGGCCGTGGAAACGACCGCGCCCGGCCGGTTGTGCACCGGGCCGGGCGTTGGAAAGCGGGCTCTATACACGAATAGCGGCGGTATTGCGTTCACTTATGGATTCACCCTGTTCCTGAACGGTCCGGTCACCTCGCCGCGTCACTGTGGAAGGATCAGAGGAGACCGCCATGCAGGCCCTGTCCATCGCCGCCGCCGGCATGATGTCCGCCGCCGAGCGCTTCGACGCTTCCGCGCGCCGCACCGCCGCCGCGCCGCTGGACAACCTGGCCGAGGAAACGGTCGAGCGGATCACCGCCGAACACGCCTTCAAGGCCAACGCCGTGGTCATTCGGACCGCCGACGAGATGATCGGGACATTGCTGGACAGGACGGTTTAACCCGCCCTCCCCCGCCGCTAGACTCCCGCGGATACGGGAGGAAGCCATGATCCATCGCCGTCAGGCGCTGCTGGGCGCCGCCGCAGCCTTCGCCGCGCCCTCGATCGCCCGCGCCCGGCCCCGCCTGGCGCAACGGGTGCTGTATCTGAGCCAGTCGGTCGGATGGCTGCACGATGTTGTGGCGCGGCCCGAAGACGGCGGTCCGGCCCTGTCGGAGCTGGCCATGACCGAGATCGGCCAGGCTTCTGGCGCCTTCACCACCCGGACGAGCCAGGATGCGTCAGCGATCACCCCGGCGCTGCTGGCCGACGTGGACGTGCTGGTGGCCTACACCACCGGCGCCCTGCCCCTCTCGCGGCAATCGTGGCAGGCCGTTCAGGCGTGGCTCGCCTCGGGCCGGGGCGGCGTCGTCGGTCTGCACAGCGCCGCCGACACGGGACTGGACTTTCCCGGCGGCCGCGAGGCCTGGGCCGGCATGGTCGGCGGCGATTTTGCGGGCCATCCGTGGAATCAGGGCGACCCGATCCGCGTCCGCACCCACGGCGATCATCCCACCGTGGCCATGTGGCCGGGGGCCTTCGACTATCGGGAAGAGATCTACCAGTACCGCGGCTTCGACCCGGCGCGGGTGCGGGTGCTGCAGAGCCTCGACATGGCCGACACGCCGACGAAGCGCCCCTGGGCCGTGCCGGTGACCTGGGTGCGCCAGATCGGCCACGGGCGGCTGTTCTACACCAATCTGGGCCATACGCCCTCGACCTGGAGCGACCCGCGCTTCCGGGACCAGATCGTGCAGGCGGTGCAGTGGGCGGGCGGCGCCGGGCGCATCGACGCCGACCCCGACCCGCTGGAGCAGGCGGTGGACGCCATGCGCGCCCTGCTGGCGTGGTCCGGCGACGATCCCGCCGTCGCGGACCGGCTGACTGACCAGCGTCCGGCCTGGCTGATCGCCATGGGCCGCCGCATCACCGCCCTGATCGACCACGAGGGGGACGAGGCCGCCCTGGCCGCCGCCGCCGCGCCGCTGCGTCGTGAAGTGCTGCAGCGGGTCTGATTTTCCCTTCTCCCCTCAGGAGGGGGTCTGACGCCCCGCCTTGGGCGGCAAGGCGTACAGATCGATGAAACGCTGGGCCAGGGCCTTGTCGCCGGTGACCGTCAGGGCCCCCGCCGCCTCCATCGCCGTCAGGGGCTGATCGCCGTAGACGGCGGCGGCGGTCATCTCCGGCGTGCCCGCGATGACGAAATCGGCCCCCGCCACCTCGCCCCGGGCCACCTCCAGCACGCCGTCCGCCAGCCGCGCGCGATAGGTCTCCTCCCCGAACACGAAGCCGGCGTCGAGACGCAGATCCCCCGCCTTGCCGCTGTCGATCATGGTGCGGAGCGACAGCATCATGGACACCCCGCTCAGCGGCAGGGTGGGGTCGTGTTCGGGCGAGCGCGCGGCCCAGCGGCCCAGGGTCATGATGATGGGCTCGGCCTCGCGGCCCCAGTCGGTCAGGTCATAGACCTGGACCGAGGCGGGCGGCGGCAGCTTGCGGCGCGTGACGACGCCGATCGCCTCCAGCCGTTCCAGCCGCTGGGTCAGCACATTGGCGCTGATGCCCGTCAGGTCCGCCTTCAGGTCCCCGAACCGCTTGGGCCCCAGCATCAGCTCACGGATAACCAGCAGCGCCCAGCGCTCGCCGATCAGGTCCAGCCCGTGCGCCGTGCCGCAGGCGTCGTTATAGACCCGTCCGGACTGCTTAGTTATTTTTTCTAACTTCATACTTGCATTACATAACATGGGGCGGCATGGTCTCCAAGACAACGACAGCGAGGACCCCATGCCCAGACTGATCTTCATCAACCTGCCCGTGGCCGACCTCAAGCGTTCTGTCGCCTTCTATGAAGCGGTCGGCGCTGTGAAGAACCCCCTGTTCTCGGACGACACAGCCGCCTGCATGGTGATCTCCGACGTCATCCACGTCATGCTGCTGACCCACGCCAAATGGGCCACCTTCACCGACCGGACCATCCCGGACGCGAACAAGAGCGCCCAGGTGCTGCTGTGCGTGTCCGAGGACAGCCGCGAGGCGGTGGACGCCGCCGTGCAGGCCGCCGCGGGCGCCGGCGGTCTGGCCGATCCCACCCCCGCCCAGGACTTCGGCGTCATGTACGGCCGCAGCTACGCCGACCCGGACGGCCACATCTGGGAGGTCATGTGGATGGACCCGGCCGCCGCCGCCCAGGGCGCCGAGGCGCTCGAGACCGCGGGAGCCTGATCATGCGCAAGCTTCACGTGGCCGCCTTCGTCAGCCTGGACGGCGTCATGCAGGCGCCGGGCGGCCCGGAAGAGGATCGTTCGGGCGGCTTCGCCCATGGCGGCTGGGTGGTTCCCCACTTCGACGAAGCGCTGGGCGAGGAGGTGGACCGCTTCTTCGCCCCGCCCCGGGCCCTTCTGCTCGGCCGCAAGACGTACGACATCTTCGCCGCCCACTGGCCGCACCAGAGCGACGCCTTCGCCGACGCCCTGAACGCCATGCCCAAATATGTGGCCACCCGTTCGCCGCGCCCGCTGGACTGGACCAACAGCCGCGCCATCGGCCCGGACGCCGTGGCGGCCGTGCGCGCGCTCAAGGCGGAAGAGGGCCCCGACCTGCTGACCCAGGGTTCGGCGGAGCTGATCCAGTCGCTGCTGAAGGCCGATCTGGTGGACCGGTTCACCCTGCTGGTCTTCCCCGTCGTGCTGGGTCGCGGCAAGCGTCTGTTCGAGGGCGAGGCCGCGCCGGCGGGCCTGCGCCTGTTGGGCTCACGCACCACCGGCAAGGGCGTCGTGGTGGCCCGCTATGAGCGCGCAGGCGAGGTCTCCGCCGGCTCCTTCGCCATGGACACGCCGTCGGAGGACGAACTGAAGCGCCGCGCCGAGATCAATGGCTAGCCGGAGAACCCAGCCATGACCGACAAGATCATCCCCTGCATCTGGTACGACACGGGGCAGGCCCGGAAGGCCGCCGAATTCTATCTCTCGCTGGGCCTGCCCGACAGCCGGATCGACCGGGTCCACGCCAGCCCGGCCGACAATCCCTCGACCCGGGCGGGCGAGGAGCTGGTGGTCCAGTTCACCCTCGCCGGACGCTCGTATCTGGGGCTCAACGGCGGGCCGGTCTTCCCGCAAAGCGAGGCCGTATCTTTCATGGTCATGACCGACGACCAGGCCGAGACCGACCGCCTGTGGGAGGCCATCGTCGGAAACGACGGGCAGGAAAGCCAGTGCGGCTGGTGCAAGGACCGCTGGGGCGTCAGCTGGCAGATCATCCCGCGCCGCCTGATGGACTTCTATGACGACCCGAACCCCGCCCGCGCCCGCGCCGCCTTCCAGGCCATGATGACCATGAGGAAGATCGACATCGCCGCCCTTGAGCGCGCCGCCGCTGACGCCTGACCACCCCCGAAGGAGACGACCCATGAGCTACGTTGACGGAATGATCGCCGCCGTGCCGGACGACAGGAAGGACGCCTATCTGGAACACGCCAGATTCGCCGCCGGGATCTTCAAGGAGTTCGGCGCCGAACGCTGCGTCGAGTGCTGGGAAGACGACGTGCCGGACGGCAAGGTCACGGACTTCCGCCGCTCGGTTCAGCGCAAGGACGGCGAGAGCGTGGTGTTCTCGTGGATCACCTGGCCCGACAAGGCGACCCGCGACGCCGGCTGGGCGAAGATGATGGAGGATCCTCGCATGGCGAACATGGAGATGCCCTTCGACGGCAAGCGCATGGTCTACGGCGGCTTCACCCCGATCCTGGACGCCTGACCGGTTGACGCGCGGCACGCGCGTCCTGCATCCCCTGTCCGGCGACCGCGTTGAGACCGCATCACCGGACAGGGAGACGCCCATGACCTTCACCGTCACTTCCAACGACTTCAACGACGGCGACACGCTGCCCGACGCCCATGTGAAGGCGCACGGCGACACCTCGCCCCATCTGAAGTGGTCCGGCGCGCCGGAGGGCACGAAGTCGTACGCCGTCACCTGCTATGACCCGGACGCGCCCACCGGCTCCGGCTTCTGGCACTGGACCGTGGCCAACATCCCCGCCGACGTGACCGAGCTGGCCCGGGGCGCCGGCGCCGTCGGCGGCGCGAACCTGCCCAAGGGCGCCGTTCAGGGGCGCACCGACTACGGCGAGGCCGGCTTCGGCGGCGCCGCCCCGCCCCCCGGCCACGGCCCGCACCGCTACATCTTCACCGTCTTCGCCGTGGACACTGACAAGCTGGACGTGACGCCGGACAACTCCGGCGCCGTGTTCGGCTTCAACCTGCACTTCCACACCCTGGCCCGGGCGCAGATCACGGCCGTTTACGAGAACAAGGGCTAGCCCAGCTGACGGATGTCGCCGTTGAAGCCTTCGCCGAAGCCTTCCGGAAGGAAGCCGGCTATGCGGTCGATGTCGCCGTTGTCGAACACCAGCCCCTCGGGCGCGATCGTGCGCTTCTCGATCACCACCGAGATGTTGTAGCCGTACTGGCGGATCCAGGGCGTGCGGCAGTCGAAGCCCGCCAGCACCAGATTGTAGAGCACCAGCCCCGCGTTCCACAGGGTCACGTGGCCGCCCACGATCTGGTGCTTCAGGGGCGGCACTGAGATGGCCACGATTCCGCCCTCGCGGACGCTGGCGTGCATGGCCTTCAGGAAGGCGTTCACGTTGATCTGGTGCTCAAGAACGTGCGAGGCGATGACGCAGTCGAAGGGCGTCTCGAACCGGGTCTGCAGGAAATCCCCGATGATGACCGCGCCGCCGTCCTCCCGCCCCAGGAACGAGGGGCTTTCGCCATAATCGAGCTCGGTGACCTGCTTTCCATGCCGGCGCAGGGCCTCGGCCTGCTCGCCCGCGCCGCTGCCGATGTCCAGCACGGTCTGGAAAGCGCGATCATCGACCAGATGCTGGATCATCAGGCCGCTCTTTCGCATGGCCCGGAACTCCGGCCGGATCTGCGACAGGACCTTCTGCTCCCGGGCGTTCTCTTCGTATTGATCTGAACCGGAAATCTGCGCCGCCCGGCTCCACAGGGCCGCGGCCTCCTCGTGGCGGCCCAGCCGCGCGGCGATGAGCGCGTTCAGCGTCAGGCCCGAGACATGATCCGGTCGCTGTCGACGAAACCGTTCGATATCGGTGGACGCCTGCTGCAGATCGCCCAGACGATAGTGGTTCTCGGCGCTCAGGCGATCCAGGTCGATCACCGGGCTGCTGTCCGCCTTGCCGTCCGAGGCCGCCCGCGCCCGACCGATGACCGCCAGCGCGGCCTCAACGTCCCGCATCTTCGTCCGCCATTGCGCCAGCCTGTGCAGCCCCGTCATCCAGCCCGGCCTGGCCGTCGTCGCCTCCTCCAGCAGGGCGACGGCCGCGTCCCGGGCGCCGTGGCTCCAGAGGCTGGCGGCGTGGGCCAGGTCATCCGCGGCGCGACGGTCCGGCGGAGGTTTGCGATAGACCTGGATCGCCGCCTCGAACCGGGGGCTGCGCGACAGGATACGGAAGGAGAAGCCCTGCTCGTTCAGCCACTCGCACAGGGCCCGCCACTCGCCCTCGCGCCACAGGGGATAGACGCCCTCGTCCTTCCAGTCGGCCAGTTCGTCGAACACCAGCACCGCGCCGTCCGCCAGCCGGTCGGTCAGACGATCCAGCACAAATTTGGCGGCGGAATAGAGATCGGGGTCCACATGGACGAAACCCACCGGACCGGGATTGGCCTCCAGCCACGCGTCCAGGGTGTCCTCGAAGAAGCCCGCCACAAGCGCCACATTGGCCGGCATGGGCGGCAGGGCTTTCAGGGCGAAATGGCCCGCCTCATAGGTGCTGGTCTCGCTCCGGCGCCAGGCCTCGGGCAGCCCCTCGAAGGAATCGAACCCGGTGAACCGCCGCTTGGGAAAGGCCAGGGCCAGCGCCCGCAGGGAGACGCCCCTGAACACGCCGAACTCCAGCGCCAGACCATCGGGCGGCGACAGGTCGAGCGCGGATTTCAACTGCGCCAGCCGATCAACCACCAGCGGAAACTGCTGAAACGGTTCGATGGCGATGGAGGCGCCGTCGAGAACCTGATTCAGGGCGGGGCGAAGGGTCCCTGTCATCGGGTCTGGGCTTTCGGTCATTGCAGGCGGATGGGGCGTCGCTCCAAGGGTAGGTGGCGGGATGCCTGCGACGCAATGGCGATCACGTTGGGTGACACGCCGGCGGCCCCGCTTGCGGTCAAGTGATCACTGTTTATCTTGCACCGCAACATCCCTCCAGGTTCGAGCTTGCCCGTGGCGTCACCCTCCCCCGCCCCCGCCCCTGAACGCGCGCCCAATGTGCGGTTGATCCTGCTGGCGCTGGGCATGGGCGGTTTCGCCATCGGCGCCACCGAGTTCGCCTCCATGGGCATCCTGCCCTGGTTCGCCGCGGGCCTGGGCATCGATGAGCCGACCGCGGGCCACGTGATCAGCGCCTACGCCCTGGGCGTCGTCGTCGGCGCGCCGGTGCTGGCCGTGCTGGGCGCGCGCATGTCGCGGCGGGTGCTGCTGATCATCCTGATGGGGCTGTTCGCCCTGGCCAACGGACTCAGCGCCCTGGCCCCCACCTACGAGTGGATGCTGGCGTTCCGCTTCCTCTCCGGCGTGCCCCACGGGGCCTATTTCGGCGTGGCCGCCCTCGTGGCCGCCTCCGTGGCGCCGAAGGGGAAGCGGGCCCAGGCGGTGTCGCGGATCCTGCTGGGTCTGGCCATCGCCACCATCGTGGGCGTGCCGTTCGCCACCCTGGTCAGCCAGACCTTCGGCTGGCGCTGGGCCTTCGTCATCGTCTCGGTGCTGGCGCTGATCACCATGACGCTGGTGTATTTCCTGGTGCCCCGGGACCCGCGCCGGCCCGACGCCAGCCCCCTGCGCGAACTGGACGCCCTGAAGCGCCGCCAGGTCTGGCTCACCCTCGGCGTCGGGGCCGTGGGCTTCGGCGGCATGTTCGCCGTCTATGCCTATTTCTCGGCCACCCTGCTGGCGGTCACCGGAGTCAGCGGGCCGGTGGTGTCCGTCATGCTCGCGGTGTTCGGCCTGGGCATCGCGGCGGGCAACATCGGCTGGGGCTGGGCCGCCGACAAGCTGGGATTCAAAGCCGCCGCCGTGCTGCTGGGCTGGAGCGCCGTCACCCTGGCCATCTATCCCTTCGCCACCGGCCAGCTGTGGTCCATGGCCATCCTGGCCTTCATGGTGGGCATGGGCGGCGGCCTGGGCACGATCCTGCAGACCCGCCTGATGGACGTGGCCGGCGACGCCCAGACCCTGGCCGCCGCCATGAACCACTCGGCGTTCAACACCGCCAACGCCCTGGGCCCGTTCCTCGCCGGCGCCGCGATCAGCGCAGGCTACGGCTGGTCCGTGACCGGCTGGGTCGGCTGCGCCCTGTCCGTCGGCGGGCTGATCATCTGGACCGCCGCCTGGCTGGACCAGAAGCGCACCGACGCCCGGCCGTGTCCGGCGGCGTCCTGATCCGTCAGTCGACCCCCAGCAGGCTGAACGCGCCCGCCGGGAAGTCCAGCACGAAGCCCCCGGCCAGGGCGTCGCGGCCCAGACGGCCCATGACCCCTTCGCGGCTGATCGCCTCCCCGGAGACGCGCACATCCGTCAGGGACACAGTGACGCCGTCCACGGTCAGCTCAAGCGCCGGCAGGGTCCATCCGTCGACCCGGGTCTCGCCCCCGGCGCCGCCGAACGCGACCCCTTCCCGGCGCGCGTCGTCCAGCAGCGCCGGATGCCGATCGACGGCCGCCTGCCTGAGGGAGGTGGTGTTGGCGCCCGTGTCCAGGGCGAACACCGCCCGCTCGCCCGCCAGATCCAGATAGACATGGGGCGTCAGGCCCGAAACGAACAGGTTCGGCCGGTCCGGCGCCGGGCCGCTGCGGCTCCAGGACAGCCGTTCGCCGTCCGCGCCGGGCTCGAAGCTGAGGCGTTCCAGCTTCGAGAGCACGGGAAAGCCCAGGATGCCCTCGATGCGATAGGCGCCGCCGGCGAACGTGAGGGCCTCGTCCGGCATGACCAGGAACACCACGTCGTGAAAAGTCTGGCCGCCCAGCACCAGGCGGTCCGCGACCGCCAGGGTCGCGCCCGCCGCGGTCGAGGTGATGCTGCCCACCGTCACGTCCCCCGCCACCGGTCTCAGGCCCAGGGCGCGCGCCTGGCTCTCGGTGGCGACCGACAGGTTCGCCCCGGTGTCCAGCACGAAACCGCGCCCGTGGCCGTTGATCTCCAGCTGGATGATGGCCAGGCCCGCCAGGTCGCGGGTCAGCGGAACCGAGCCCGCCACATAGGGGTCCATGGTCTGCGCCGGCACGTCGGCCAGGGCCGCGCTCACCGCCAGGGACTGCTGCAGGCCCAGGCGCTGCTCCTCGTCCAGCTCCGTGTTGCCCAGCGCCGTTTCGAACGCCGAAGCCGCCGCGGCGTAGCGACCCTGGCGCAGGAGGACCCCGCCCAGGGTGGAGGCGGCGGCGTATCGAACCGGCGCGGCGGCGGCGGCGTCGGTCACCACCCCCTCAAGCAGGGCGACCGCCGTCGGATTGTCCATGGCGAACGCGGCCAGAACCCCGTCCAGCAGGCGGGCTTCGGGACCGCCCGGCGTCACCTCGGACCGCGCGGCCTCGGTCGCATCGGGATGGGTCCAGGTCTGCGGCCGGGGATCCGCCAGGGCGCTCCCGGCCGCTGCGCCGAGCATCGCCACGCACGCGGTCAGCGTCAGAATCCGTCGCCACATCAGTCTCGTCCCTTGTCGTGCCCGTCCCCCATGGATGCCATGACCCCGCGCCCGCGTCCGGTGAATAATCCGTAAGGCGGCCGCCGCGCGCGATCGCCATCCTGACAGCGGCCGCGAACCCTGCTACAGGCCCGCGCCATGAGCGCAGCCGTCATCGTATTCCCGGGTTCCAACTGCGACCGCGACTGCAAGGTCGCCGTCGAACGCTCCACCGGCGCCAAGGTGGACATGGTCTGGCACGCCGACACCGAGCTTCCCTACGGCGTGGACCTGATCGTCCTGCCGGGCGGGTTTTCCTATGGCGACTACCTTCGCTCCGGGGCCATGGCGGCGCGCGCGCCGATCATGGGGGCGGTGAAGAAGGCCGCCGACGCGGGCGTGGCGGTGGTCGGCATCTGCAACGGCTTCCAGATCCTGTGCGAGGCCGGCATGCTGCCCGGCGCCCTGATGAAGAACGCCGGACTCAAATACGTCTGCAAGCCCATCGAGCTGGAGATCACCAACGGCCAGACCCGCTTCACCGCCGCCTATCAGGGGCGGCGCGAGGTGGTGATGACCCAGGGCAACGGCGACGGAAACTACTTCGCCGACGAGGAGACCCTGAACCGGCTGGAAGGCGAGGGCCAGGTGGTGTTCCGCTATATCTCCAACCCCAACGGGTCGGCCCGCGACATCGCCGGCATCGTCAATGAACGCGGCAACGTCCTGGGCATGATGCCGCACCCCGACCGGGCCTTCGAGGCCGAGCTGGGATCCGCCGACGGCGCCGTGCTGTTCCAGAGCGTGATGGCCTCGGCCTGAACCCGTCCGCCGCCTGATCCGTTTGCCCGGCGACGGAAACAGACGGAGTTCCCCCCATGCCCAGGCTCGCCCCCCTCCTCGGCGGACTGCTGCTCAGCCGCGGCGCCCGCCGCTACGCCGGCAAACTGGCGCTGGCGGCCATCGCGTGGAAGGTGGTGGCGGATCGACGCCGTCGGCGCCGCTGATCCCCGCTTTACGGCGACGTCCGGCTCGCGCCATGATGCCCTCCTGCCGAAGGGGTCATCCATGATCGTCGTCCACCACCTCGCGGATTCCCGCTCCCAGCGCGTCCTGTGGCTGCTCGAAGAGCTGGGCCTGGAGTACGAGGTCCGGCGTTATGAGCGCGACCCGAAGACCATGCTGGCGCCCGCCGAACTGAAAGCCATCCACCCGCTGGGCAAGTCGCCGGTGCTGGATGACGGCGACGTCCGGGTGGCCGAAACCGGCGCGATCATCGAATATCTGCTCGACACCCACGGCGCCGGCCGCCTGCGCCCCGCCGAGGGCTCGCCGGAGCGCCGCCGCTTCACCTACTGGCTGCATTACGCAGAGGGCTCGGCCATGCCGCCCCTGCTGCTCAAGCTGGTGTTCAACCAGTTGCCCCGGCGCGCGCCGGGTCTGGTCAAGCCGATCGTGAACGGCATCGTCAAGGCGGCGAACAGGGGCTTCATCGACCCCCAGCTCCAGACCCACGCGGACTACTGGAACAACGAACTGGCCCGCGACGGCTGGTTCGCCGGCCCCGATTTCACCGCCGCCGACATCATGATGAGCTTCCCCCTGGAAGCCGCCGCCAGCCGCATGGACGTGACCCGGGGCAGACCCAATATCGCGGGGTTCCTGGACCGCATCCACGCCCGCCCCGCCTGGCAGGCTGCGCTGAAGCGGGGCGGCCCCTACGCCTACGCGGCGTAGGAGAGGGGCCGGCGCTCACGTTTGCGCGACGCCGCCCTCCGGGCCCCTGGCCGGCGCAACCCGATGGCGTCCCGGGTCGTTAGGGGCCCATGCGATTTTCAGTTATTCTGTATGTGTCCCTGGCGCTGGCCGGCATCGCCCTGGTCTTCGCCTTTCTGGCCGCCGGGGTGGCCGTCGCGTCCGGCCTGGCCGCCCTGCTTCTGGGTGCAGGGCTGGTCTGGCTGGCCTGGCGCGTAATTCGCCACCGTCTTTCGCAGCCGCGAGACACGACCGCTTGAAGTCCGCCACGACGCAACCTATCCTCTCTGGCCGGTCGAAACGCCCTCGACCGGCATTTGTTTGCGTAAACACCTTGTCTTGGGCGACTAAGAAAACCAATCGCACATGGAAAAAGTGCCGATGACGGTCGAGGGCTACGCCGCCCTCGATAGCCAGTTGAAGCAGCTCAAGTCGGTCGAGCGCCCGGCGGTGATCTCGGCGATCTCGGAGGCGCGCGAGCACGGCGACCTGTCCGAGAACGCGGAATACCACGCGGCCAAGGAGCGCCAGGGCTGGATCGAGGGCCAGATCGCCGAGATCGAGGACAAGATCAGCCGCGCCCAGGTCATCGACGTGTCCAAGCTCAGCGGCGACCAGGTGAAGTTCGGCGCCACGGTCACCGTGGTTGACGAGGACACCGAGGAAGAGGGCCGCTACCAGATCGTCGGCGAGCACGAAGCCGACGTGAAGCAGGGCAAGATCTCGGTCTCGTCGCCCATCGCCCGCGCCATGATCTCCAAGGAGGTCGGGGACGTGGTCGAGGTGAACACCCCCGGCGGCGTGAAGGCCTACGAAATCCTCAAGGTCGAGTGGAAGTAGGACCGGCTCCCGTCTGGCTCATCACCAACGGGGCGACCGGCTCCGACGTTCAGGCGCGTGGCGTCGCCGAGGCCCTGGGCGTCCGCCACGAGCTCTTCCATGTCCGCCCCGCAGCGCCCTGGCGCTGGCTGGCGCCATGGGGACCGGTGGCGCCGGGCGAAGTGGGCGACGGCGCGCGCTTCTCGCCGCCCTGGCCGAAACTGCTGATCTCGGTCGGACGTCAGGCCGCCCCCTATGCCCGCGCCATCCGCAGGGCGTCGGGCGGCGACGTCTTCACCGTCGCCCTGCAGGACCCGAAAACCGGTCCCAAGGCCTTCGATTTCATCTGGGCGCCCGAACACGATCCGGTGCGCGGGCCCAATGTGCTCAAGACCCTGACCTCGCCCCACCGCCTCAACGCCGCCCGCCTCAAGACCGAGGGTGATCGGGCCCTCGCCGACCTGGCCGGCCTGCCCCGCCCCTTCGTGCTGTTGCTCGTGGGCGGACCC
The DNA here is from genome assembly GCA_036963825.1 of Brevundimonas sp. Taxonomy (GTDB): domain Bacteria; phylum Pseudomonadota; class Alphaproteobacteria; order Caulobacterales; family Caulobacteraceae; genus Brevundimonas. The sequence goes on along the minus strand of JBALUZ010000018.1, from coordinate 8,434 downwards.
AACGGGGTCTATGGATTCGACGGGGCGCAGCTGGACCGCCTGCTGGCCCTGACCGACCAGGCTGCGGGGCGCGGAACCGTGCTGGCGACCGCCTCGCGCCGCACCCCGCCCGCCTTCACCGAACGCCTGCGCCAGTGGACCGCCTCCCGGCCCGCCCGCCTCTATGACGGCGAGGGACCCAACCCCTATGCGGGCTGGGTCGCCGCTGCGGACGCCATCATCGTCACCGCCGACTCCGTGAACATGGCGGGCGAGGCCGCCTCCACCGGCAAGCCGGTGCATGTGTTCCATCCCCCCGGCGCCGAGGGCACGAAGTTCGACCGCTACCACCAGGCCCTGTCCGCCACCGGGGCCACCCGGCCGTTCGAGGGGCGTCTTGACGCATGGACCTATGCGCCGGTGGACGCGACGACCTATATTGCCGATGCGCTGCGGCGGCGTCTGGCCGAACGGGGCGTGGTTCTGAACGCGGAGTAGGCCCATGGCCCTGCTGGACATCGACAAGCTGAACGCTGCGCCCCTGCAGCGCGCGCCCTACGACTACCTGGTGGTCGAGAATTTCGTGAAGCCCGAGGTCTTCGGCGAGGTCAGCCGGGACTTCCCCGCCATGGACGTGCCCGGCTCGGTGCCGCCCAGCGAACTGGACATCCACGGCCGCTTCGCCGAGATGCTGGCCGAGATGGACGGCCCCGCCTTCCGCGAGGCGGTCGAAAAGAAGTTCGACATCGACCTTCGCGGCAAGCCGACCATGTTCACCGTGCGCGGCCGCTGCCGCGCCACCGACGGCAAGATCCATACGGACTCGAAGTCCAAGATCATCACCGTCCTGCTCTACATGAACGATGACTGGGACGCGGACGGCGGGCGCCTGCGAATCCTGAACAGCGACAATCTGGACGACGTGGCCGCCGAGGTGCCGCCCAACGGCGGGACCCTGCTGATCTTCCGCCGCTCGGACACCTCCTACCACGGCCACGAACCCTTCGAGGGCAAGCGCCGCGCCATCCAGATGAACTGGGTCACGAGCCACGGCGTGGTGGCCTGGGAGCAGTTCCGCCACCGCCTCTCGGCCATGTCCAAGAAGCGCAGGGCCGCCGCGGTCGAGCGGATGTAGGGGGTTTCAGTCCCCGCCGCCGCCGTCGCCGCCATCCGACGAATCCATGTCGGTCGGCGCCTTGCCGGACGAGGTGTCGGTCGCGGGGACCGAGCCGTCCACGTCCTTCTTGCCCTCGTCGGAGCCCATGGCGCCCCCCATGGCCACGCTGACGCCCGCGCCGATCGCCAGGCCGAGGCTGATGCCCAGGCCGATATTGTCCAGGGCGACGCCCAGCGCCGTGCCGATGGAAAGTCCGACGCCGATCCCGATCGCCAGGCCCGCCCCGGCTCCGCCCGCCGACTTTTTGTCCTCAGCCATGTACGTCCCCCATGTCGCAAACCGGATGATTGCATCCTAGATTGGGGCCATGTCGAATCCCAACGCCCCCCGCACCGTCCGCGTCGCCATCATCGGCTCCGGCCCCGCCGGCTGGACCGCCGCCATCTACGCCGCCCGCGCCATGCTCGAGCCCGTGATCATCGCCGGCCTGCAGCCCGGCGGTCAGCTGACCATCACCACCGAGGTGGAGAACTATCCGGGCTTCGCCGAGGTCATCCAGGGGCCCTGGCTGATGCAGCAGATGCAGGCCCAGGCCGAGCACGTGGGAACCGAGGTCATCCACGACATCGTGGTGGAGGCGGACCTCTCCCAGCGGCCCTTCCGGCTGAAGCTGGATTCCGGCGGCGAGATGCTGGCCGAGACCGTGATCATCTCCACCGGCGCCCAGGCCAAATGGCTGGGCCTGCCGTCTGAACAGAAGTTCCAGGGCTTCGGCGTCTCGGCCTGCGCCACCTGCGACGGCTTTTTCTATCGCGGCAAGGAGGTCGTGGTGGTCGGCGGCGGCAACACCGCAGTGGAGGAGGCCCTGTTCCTCACCAATTTCGCCTCGAAGGTCACGGTGGTGCACCGACGCGACGAATTCCGCGCCGAAAAGATCCTGCAGGAGCGCCTGTTCGCCAACCCCAAGGTCGAGGTGATCTGGAACCACGCGGTGGACGAGGTGCTGGGCACGGAAAATCCCATGGGCGTCACCGGTCTGCGCCTCAAGAGCACACAGACCGGAGAGACCCGCGAGGTGGCCTGTGACGGCTTCTTCGTCGCCATCGGCCACGCCCCGTCGTCCGAGCTGTTCAAGGGTCAGCTGGAGATGAACGAGGGCGGCTATCTGAAGGTGAAGCCCGGAACCACCGCCACCGCCATCGCGGGCGTCTACGCCGCCGGCGACGTCACCGACGATGTCTATCGCCAGGCGGTGACGGCCGCGGGCATGGGCTGCATGGCCGCCCTGGAGGCCGCGCGGTTCCTGGCCGAGGTCGACCACGCGAAGGCGGGCGACCCGATCAGCCACAAGGAAGCGGAGAAGATCGGGGCGTGGTGATCCGCCCTGCCCGGCCTGACGACCACGCCGCCGTCCGGGCGGTCAATCTGGCGGCGTTCCCCACGGCGGGCGAGGCCGATCTGGTGCACGCCCTGCGGGCCAACGGCGACGCCCTCGTTGAGCTGGTGGCCGTCCAGGACGAGGTCGTGGTCGGCCATATCCTGTTCACCCGGCTTGGGCTGGAAGGCGAAGACGGATCCTTGGCCGGCGCCGCCCTGGCGCCCGTGGCCGTGCGACCCGACCTGCAGAGACGCGGCATCGGCGGGGCCCTGATCGGGGCGGGCGTCGAGGCCTGTCGCGACGCGGGCGCGGTCGCCGTCGTTGTGCTGGGCGACCCGGCCTACTATCCCCGTCACGGATTCTCGGCGCAGGCGGCCGGCCGTCTCGCGGATCCGTTCCGCGCCGGCGACGCCTTTATGGCCATGGCGCTCTGCGAGGGGGTGCTGGACCGGCCTCTCCGGCCGGTTTACGCCGAGCCGTTCGGCATCCCGGCCTAGGCGAACAGCCTCAGCTCGGCCGGCGCAGGCGGCGCCATCTCGCCCTGGCGGCGGCGCAGGGCATAGTCCACGGCGGTCTGCACCGCGCGCTCGTCCGTGGGCTTGGTCAGCACGCCGATGGTGCCGGCCACCCCGTCCCGCACCATGCCGGGATTGGCGGTCATGTACAGGACGGTGACGTTCTGGTCGTTGGCCAGCTCCCGCCCCAGTTCCACCCCGGTGGGGCCGTCGGACAGATGAATGTCCACGAGGGCGAGGTCCACAGGCGTTTCGCGCACCACGTTGCGCGCCGACCTGGCGTCCGCCACGGCGTCCACGACCTCGTACCCGAGATCCTCCAGGACGAAGCGCAGCTCCATGGCCACGATCGCCTCGTCCTCGATGATCAGTATTCTCGGTGTCATATCCTTAACTCAAAGCCCTTGAGGCCCTCCGCTGCCGATAACGCCCGTAGCCGTCACTCGGTTTCGCCCGCCCTGGCCGCCGCCCTGCGGCGAGACAGCGCGGTGGCCGGAAGATCTGCGATGATGATCAAACCCTGCGGCTCCCATCTTCGTTCCAATTTCCCCCCCAGCTGATTTTCAACAGAAAGTGTCGCCAGATTCGATCCGAAGCCGGAATGCTGCGGCTCCTGGCTGATGGTGGGTCCGCCCTCTTCCACCCAGCGCAGGACGAAACGGTCATCGCGGTTTTCGGTGGTGAGGGTCACCCGGCCGTCCGGCATGGACAGGGCGCCGTACTTGGCCGCGTTCGTCGCCAGTTCGTGGAACAGCAGGGCGACCGAGGTGGCCGCCTGGTCGTCAAAGGCGGCGTCGTCGCCCTGCAGGATCACCCGCGGCGTCCCGTCCTCGGCCTGATAGGCCCGGAACAGGTCGGCCAGGAAGGCGTGCAGGGTCATGCCCCCGACCGTCGGACGCGAAATCTCGGTGTGGGGGCGCACGAATTCGTGGGCCCGGGCCAGGGCGGCCACGCGGGTGCGCAGGTCGCGGGCGAACGGCGCGGCCTCCGGGTGCTTGCGCGCCGACAGGGCGATCAGGGACGACACCACCGCGAAGATGTTCTTGATCCGGTGGCTCAGCTCCTGGCTCAGCACTTCCTTGTGCTGCTCCATGCGCTTGAGATCATCGATGTCGGTGCAGGTGCCGAACCAGCGGGTGATCCGCCCCTCCCCGTCCCTCAGCGGCATGGCCCGCCCCAGGGTCCAGCGATAGACGCCGGACCGGTGTCTCAGCCGGTATTCGATCTCGTACGGCGCCCCGGTTTCGAGCGAGCGCGCCCACAGCGTCCTGGCCCGCTCCTGGTCCTCGGGATGGAACATGTTGCTCCAGCCCTCCCCGTCGGTGGAGCCCTCGGGCACGCCGGTGAACTCGTACCAGCGGGCGTTGTAGTAGTCGTGGAACCCGTCCGGCCGCGTCGACCAGACCATCTGCGGCATGCTGTCGGCGAGGACCCGGAACCGCGCCTCGCTGGCGGCCAGGGCGTCGCGGGTCTGCTGCAGGGCCCGGGCGTCGTCCGCCCGGCCGCTGCGGGTGTTCACCTGGTCTCTCACTAACGCTCCGACGAATACCCCGAACGCGATGCGCATACGGGTCCCCAGCTAAATGCAGAGACCGCTTCATCGTTGCAGGACAGGGACTTGGCCATCATCAGCCGGCCGGACGGCCCACTTCCTCCACCGCCAGAGGCGTCACGCCGGGCGGCGGCGGCGACGCCGGCTCGGCGGCGTCGCGCCCGTCCTCGAAGGCTGCGAGCCGGGCGTTGATGGCGGCGATGTCCTCGGACGTGGGCTGGCGACGGCCGCCCAGGCTGATGACCCCGACCACCCGGGTGGCGCCGTTGATCTCCACCGTGCGCGGCGCGGCGCCCGCGGCCTCGGCCAGGCTGTCGGCCCCCTCGCCGACGGATGCGGTCTGGAAGCGCGCCCGCGCGAAGCGGGCCTCGTCGATCACCGGTTCGCGTCCGGCATGGGCCTGGCTGAAGGCTGCGGTGTCGCCCAGGGCGCCGTTCCAACGATAGAAGATGTGCGCCCCGATCTGGCGGATCTTGGTCACCGTGGGCGCCCACCAGGGATGAACATAATCGGCGTGATAGTGGGTCGCGGTGCCCACCTCGGCCGCCACATGGCCGGCCAGCGCCCGTTCCGCCACCGCCTGCGCCCGGCGCCACGCCCAGTCCACCGGCGCCTGGGACAGGGCGCCGTCGCAGGTGAAGCTGAACTGGCAGCCGGTGTTCCGTTCTGCGCCCTCGAACACCACGCCGCAGACGGTGTTGGGATAGTTCGGGTCGCGCACCCGGTTCAGCACGACCTGCGCCACGGCCTCCTGACCGAGCGTGCTTTCCAGCGCCGCTTCGTAATAAACCGCCTGACTCAGGCACCGCACGGCGCGGCGGCGGTCCTCGGCCGTGGCGGCGTTCAGGACGAACGGCCGGGCCGGTCGAAGGGCGCCCGTCTCGGCGTCCATGGCCGCGTTCAGACGGAACGCCTCCGCGCCGGAGGCCGTGGCGTCCAACCGGGGCCGTCCGCTCAGGGTCAGGGTCTCCCAGCCCGGCGTCAGGCCGGGCACGCCCGCCCGGCCGAGGGCGGGATCATGCCGCCGGGCCATGGCCAGGGCGGCGGGATCCAGTCGCCCGGACACGGCCAGCAGCCCGGCCTCGTTCAGCCGGCCCTGGGTCAGTCGCGCCAGCCCTTCGGCGGTGCGGTCGCTTTCGGGCCGCACGGTCGAACTGGCCGACATGGCCAAGGCCAAGGCGCCCACCACGACAGGCGCGGCCGTCACGAGGCGCCACGTCCGCTTCAGGGCCTGTCCGAGGTCATGGGTCCGCATGGGCGCTCCGGCTTGTGGCGCGACACGGCGCCTTCAGACGCCCGTACCGGCATTTTTCGGCGCTTTCGTGTTCCAGCCTTACAGACCATTCACCTCACTGGGTCGTTGCGCGCAACATCCAGGCGGTCTTTTCATGAGCCGCCAGGCGCTGGGTCAGCAGGTCGGCGGTGGCGTCGTCCCCGGCTTCGTCGGCGGTCTCGATGGCCTTGCGAAGGGTGGCGATGACCACGCCGTGGTCGGCCACCAGCTCCTCGATCATGGCCTGGGACGTCTTTTCAGGGTCGCCGTCCTTGATGCTGGTCTGGTTGCCGAAGGTGCCGAAACCCTGGGGCGCCGTCTCGCCCAGCGAGCGGATGCGCTCGGCGATCTCGTCCAGGGCCGCCCACTGCTCGCGGTATTGCTCCTCCAGCATGTTGTGCAGGCCGAAGAACTGCGGCCCGCGCACGTTCCAGTGGTAGCCGTGGGTCTTCAGGTAGAGGGCGAAGCTGTCCGCCAGAACCTTCTTCAATTCCACGGCGATCTCGGCGCGGTCGGCCTTGTTGAGGCCGGTGTCCATCTTGGCGGTCATGGTAGCTCCTTGGGGGTCGACTCGGGATGAGGTGGACGTAGGAACGGTGAGGCTTTGCGCAAGGGCCTGCGCACGCCGATCCACATCTGCCGGCCCGGAACGCGTTTGACGTCAAAGCGTTGCCAAGCATCGTCGGTGCCTCCACAACCGGAGGGCGATGAAGACGACTATCGGGGGAATCATGTCCTCACGGACCAGCGAGGACGAACGGGGCGCGGACCGGATCTTCCGGAGCATCGCCCTGTCCAGGGATCGGGGCGCGGGCCACGCCGTGCTCATCGGCGTGGCGGGCGCCGCCGTGGGCATCCTGATCCGCATGGCCATGCAGGGCGTTTACGGCGGCGCGTCCGGGCTGATGCTCTACCTGCCGGGCATTCTGCTGGCGGCCCTGTGGGCCGGCCGGATCGCCGGCTTCACCGCCCTGGTCCTGGCCATCGTGACCGCCTGGAGCATGACGATCCTGCCGGGCATGTTCCCCGCAGACACCGTTCGGAACCTGGTCAACACCGGCACCTTCAGCCTCACCAGCGCCTTCGGCATCGTTCTGGCGACTTCGCTGCGCAAGACGCTCAGGTCCCTCGATCTGTCGCTGACCGACCTCAACGCCTCGGCGTCGGCCCTGCGGGAGAGCGAATCGCGCTTCCGCCTGCTGGCCGACACGGCGCCCGCGCCGGTCTGGCTGACAGATGAACAGGGCGAGGTGGAGTTCGTCAACGAGGCGCTGGTGGAGTTCTACGGCCGTCCGGCCGAGGATCTGCACGGCCAGCTGTGGAAGGCCACCCTGCATCCCGACGACGTGGACGCGGTGTCGGCGCTTCAGGCCGAGGCGCGGTCCATCCAGCGGCCCTACGGCTTCGAGGCGCGGTTCCGGAATGGAGACGGGGCCTGGCGCTGGATGCGGGTCAGCGTCAAGCCCCGCTTCGACGCCGACGGCGTCTTCCGGGGCTATGTGGGCATGTCCTTCGACGTCACCGAGACGCGCGAGGCGCTGGATCGCCTGGGCCGCGACGAGCGTCGCCAGGCCTTCCTGCTGAGCCTGACCGACCGGCTGCGCGATCTGGACGATCCCGGAGAGATCATGGCCGCCGTCGAGGCCGCCCTGGGCGAAACCCTCGAGGTCCAGAGGGTGGGCTACGGCGAGATCGACGAGGAGCAGGGCGTCGTGTTCTTCGGCCGTGACTGGACCGCTGACGTGGCCAGCGCCGAGGGGCGGTGGGCCCTCGATTCCTTCGGCGAGGGCCTGATGCGCGAACTGGCCGGGGGCTCGGTGGTGCGCATCAGCGACGTGCGCGAGGATCCCCGCACAAGGGACGCGGCCGCCACCTTCGAATCCCTCGACACCCGCGCCCTCGTGCGCGCGCCGCTGGTGCGCGGCGGCCGGCTGCGGGCCTTCCTCTATGTCCACGACCTGAAGCCGCGCCTGTGGAGCGACGCAGAGGTCAGCCTGATCGAGGAGGTCGCCGACCGCACCTGGGCCGAGCTGGAGGGCGCCCGCGCCGAGGCGCACCTCAAGGAAAGCGAAAGCCGCTTCCGCGACATCGCCGACACCGCTCCCGTGCTCATCTGGGTGACCCGCGCCGATCGGGTCCGGTCCTTCGTCAACCAGGCCTATGTGGAATACATGGGCGCGGACTACGAGACGGTGCGCACCGCCGACTGGCGCGCCTACCTGCACCCGGACGACCACGAACGGGTCCTGGCCGAGTCCCTCGCCGGCGAGGCCACCGGCCAGCCCTTCTCGCTGGAAGGGCGTTACCGCCACAACTCGGGCGAATACCGCTGGCTGCGGTCGTTCTCGCGGCCGCGGCGCAACGCGCACGGCGAGATCATCGGCTTCGTGGGCGTGGCCTTCGACATCAACGACGCCAAGCGGGCCGAGCAGGACCTCAAGCGCATCAACGAACTGCTGGCGGAGAAGGTGGCCGAAGCCCTGGAGGAGAAGGCCAAGGCCGAGCAGGACCTGATGCACGCCCAGCGCATGGAGGCCGTGGGCCGCCTGACCGGCGGCGTGGCCCACGACTTCAACAATCTGCTGACGGTCGTCATCGGGGCCCTGGACATGATCCTGAA
>JBALUZ010000017.1:0-26170 GCA_036963825.1 Brevundimonas sp. | reverse complement strand
CCGCCGCTATATCCCGCTCGATCACAGCCCGTCGCCGCAAGGTCGCCGGCCGAGCGCCCTTCCCGTGCGACGGGATGCCCCAAGGATACGGCCGTCCGGAATGCGGTCGCGAGAACGGGCGAAGATTTTGCGGAAGCCTTGTGCGGCAAGGCATCAGCCCGGAAAAATGCGGGGATCTGGGCGGGATTCGTCCCGCATCTTCCTTCTTCCCTTGAGGGGAGAAGGGATGCGGTCAGGCCACCCTCCCCGCCCGGGACGGGAGACGGCGGTATGGTGGATGCCGGACCCCCGAATTGAGCGAGGGGACGATCGCCCGGTCGAACCGTTGCTCTCGTCCCCTCGCCAAGTCCGGGTTGGGACTTGACCTTAGGGTCAGGAACCTGGCCGTCTCACCGGCGGGCGAACCCGACGAAGAGACGCGGCCTCCTGGCGGCTCCTGGTCTCCGGCGTTCCGTCAGGGTCTCCCCTGTCGTCGTCCATCGATCCCGGCCCGGTTCTCCGCGAACCTCCGCCCGAAGGCGTCTGGTCCGGGAGCCCTGGCCCTGTCCGGTCGATCGAGCCGTCCGAAGACGCCTGAAAGCCTGGATCAGAGAGCCGGACCGACCCGCTTGAAGATCCCGGTCTCCCGGGATTTCCGCGCCGCCGTGTCCCTCGGCCCGTTGACGTTCCCGCGAAATCGTCTATTGGGCAAGCGCCCGAATTCCTCCTGCTGTGCATGAGGACCGGCCGCCCGGGGCATAAGTCTGTGAAAGACTGTGGACGGCTGCGATTCACAAAACTGAATCAATCGGATGAGTTTTCCACAGTTTGATGACACCCGCCACGAGGCCGGCAAACCGCCGCCGCCGCGCGCTTTCGATCACGCCGGGGTGATGCGTTCGCGGCGAAAGCCCTATATGACGCCTGTCTCCCTTCCCTGAACGCGTTTGCGAACTGACATGGCGACCCTGAACCAGATTCGATCGACCTTCCTGGACTCCTTCGCGGCCTCGGGCCACGAGAAGGTGCAGTCGGCCCCGCTGGTGCCGCAGAACGATCCGACCCTGCTGTTCGTCAACGCCGGCATGGTGCCGTTCAAGAACGTCTTCACCGGCCAGGAGAAGCGCCCCTACAACCGCGCGGTCAGCGCCCAGAAATGCGTGCGCGCCGGCGGCAAGCACAACGACCTGGACAACGTCGGCTACACGGCGCGGCACCACACCTTCTTCGAGATGATGGGGAATTTCTCCTTCGGCGACTACTTCAAGGCCGAGGCCATCGAATTCGCCTGGAACCTGGTGACGAAGGAATTCGGCATCCCGAAGGATCGTCTGATGACCACGGTCTATGTGGACGACGACGAGGCGGTCGAGCTGTGGAAGAAGATCGCCGGCCTGCCCGAGAGCCGCATCGGCCGCATCGCGGGCAGCGACAATTTCTGGTCCATGGGCGACACCGGCCCGTGCGGCCCGTGCACCGAAATCTTCTATGACCACGGCGACCACATCTGGGGCGGCCCTCCCGGTTCGCCGGAAGAGGACGGGGACCGCTGGGTCGAGATCTGGAACCTGGTGTTCATGCAGTACGAGCAGGCGGCGGACGGCACCCGCACCAACCTGCCCAAGCCCTCCATCGACACCGGCATGGGGCTGGAGCGGGTGGCGGCGGTGCTGCAGGGCGTGCACTCCAACTATGAGACCGATCTGTTCCGGAACCTGATCGCCGCGTCCGAGGCCGAGACCAAAACGAAGGCCGAGGGCGACCAGGCGCCGAGCCACCGGGTGATCGCGGACCATCTGCGCAGCTCCTGCTTCCTGATCGCCGACGGCGTGACGCCGTCCAACGAAGGGCGCGGATACGTGCTGCGCCGGATCATGCGCCGGGCCATGCGCCACGCCCACCTGCTGGGCGCCGCCGACCCGCTGATGCACCGTCTGGTCCCCGCCCTGGTGGCGGGCATGGGCGACGCCTATCCCGAGCTGGGCCGGGCCCAGGCCACCATCACCGAGACCCTGCGCCAGGAGGAGGAGCGGTTCCGCACCACCCTGGGCCGGGGCATGGCCCTGTTCGAGGACGCCACCGCGGGCCTCAAGGAAGGCGACATGCTGGAGGGCGAGACCGCCTTCACCCTGTACGACACCTACGGCTTCCCGCTGGACCTGACCCAGGACGAGGCCCGCCGCCGCGGCCTGTCGGTCAATGTGGCGGCGTTCGAGGCGGCCATGGAAGAACAGCGGGCCCGCTCGCGCGAGCACTGGACCGGATCGGGCCAGACGGCCACGGCGGGCGAATGGCTGGCCATCCGCGACCGCATGGGGCCGACGGTGTTCACCGGCTATGACGGCGTGGAGGAGTCCGGCGAGGTGCTGGCCATCCTCAGGGACGGCCAGGCGGTGGACGCGGCCGGGCCGGGCGAGACGGTGCAGGTGCTGTTCGACCGCACCGCCTTCTACGCCGAGAGCGGCGGTCAGGCGGGCGATCACGGCGTCATCGAATGGCCGGGCGGCGAGGCCCGGGTCACCGACGTGAAGAAGCAGGCCGGCGACCTGCACGTGCATGACGTGGAGATCGTGTCCGGCGGTCTGGCCATCGGCCAGCGCTGCGCCCTGATGGTGGACGCGGCCAAGCGCAGCACCACCCGCGCCAACCATTCCGCCGCGCACCTGCTGCATTCGGCGCTGAAGAACGTGCTGGGCCCCCACGTGGCCCAGAAGGGCCAGCTGGTGGACGCCGAGCGGGCGCGCTTCGACTTCAGCCACGGCGCGCCCCTGACCGACGCCGAGATCGAGGCCATCGAGGCCGAGGTCAACGCCGTAATCCGCCAGAACGCCCCGGCCGAGATGCGCGTGATGACGCCGGACGCCGCCATCGAGGCGGGGGCCATCGCCCTGTTCGGCGAGAAGTACGGCGACGAGGTGCGGGTGCTGGCCCTGGGCCGCTCGCTGGTCAGCGACAATGTGGCCTACTCGATGGAGCTGTGCGGCGGCACCCACGTGGCGCGCACCGGGGACATCGGCCTGTTCAAGATCGTGTCCGAAGGCGGCATCGCCGCCGGCGTGCGCCGCATCGAGGCCCTGACCGGAGAGGCGGCCCGCCTGTATCTGGAAGGTCAGGCCAGGGTGGCGCGCGGGCTCGCCCGCGACTTCAAGATGCAGCCGGCCGAGGTGCCCGCCCGGGTCGAGGCCATGGCGGCCTCGGTCAAGGCGCTGGAGAAGCAGGTGGCCGAGCTGAAGAAGCAGGTGGCGCTGGGCGGCGGCGGCGGCGCGGACGCCGCCCCGGAAGAGATCGGCGGCGTGAAGCTGATCGCCCGGGTGCTGGACGGCGTGGACGGCAAGGGGCTGCGCGGCGTGGCCGAGGACTTCCGCAAACAGGTGGGTTCGGGCGTGGTGGCCCTGATCGGCGTGGTGGACGGCAAGGCCGCGGTGACCGTGGCGACGACCGCCGACATGGCCGGCAAGGTCAATGCGGCCGACCTGGCCCGCGCAGCGGTGCTGGCCATGGGCGGCCAGGGCGCCGGCGGCAAGCCCGACTTCGCCCAGGGCGGGGCCCCGGACGGGGCGAAGGCCGAAGCCGGACTGGACGCGGTGCGGGCGGCGCTGAAGGGCTGAGGGATACCCATAAATACCCGTTCATGGTATTTATGGGTCATGAGCAAGAACACCTCCGTCACCCTCGGCGATCATTTCGGCGCGTTCGTGGACCAGCAGGTCACGGGCGGTCGCTACGGCTCGGCCAGTGAAGTGATCCGGGCGGGCCTGCGCCTGCTGGAGGATCATGAAGCCCGGAGCCGGGCCCTCCGCGACGCCCTTGTCGCCGGTGAAGAGAGCGGCTCGTCGACCCCGTTCGACTTTGACGCCTTCATCGCGCGCAAGCGAACAGAAGAGGCCTGATGACACGCTATGTTCTCTCGCCCGCCGCCCAGGCGGATCTGGAGGACATCTGGCGGTATTCAGTGGAACGGTGGTCTCCATCGCAGGCGGAACGCTACGTGCTGGCCATCCGCGACGCCTGTGACGATCTCGCCACCGGCGTTCAGGCCGGACAGGATGCGGGCGACATTCGCGTTGGCTACCGCAGGCTCAGGGTCGGCTCGCACGTGCTGTTCTTCCGACAGTCCGGGAACGTCCTTGATGTCGTGCGTATCCTGCATCAGCGCATGGATCTGCCCACCCGGCTGTGATCATTCCCTCGGCAGCCGCACCTGGGCCAGCTTCCAGCTGAACACGCCGCGGCGCTCCATGATCAGGTCGATGCGCTCGTGGGGCCGGTCCCGGTCGGTCAGGGTGCCGGCGAAGCGGTTCAGGCCGCGATAGCCGTAGCCGATGCGGATGTCCTTCTCCCGCTCCTCGGGCGGCTCCAGCGCCACCGCGCCCTCGTCGCCGATGATGTCGGGCGCCTCGGCGGTCTGGACCATGGCGGCGATGGCCTCGGGCGTGACGAAGGCGTCCACCACGCCCGAGATCAGCGAGGGCGCCAGCACCAGCCCCAGACCGGCCAGGGGATCGTCGCGCATCTCCGGGTCCTCGCGCAGGCGGCGCACCAGCCGGGCGTTCATCTGCGCCTTCAGGTCGTCGCGCACGGCGGGAAAGTCCACCAGCCGCTCCAGCCGCGCCTCATCGCCGGTGCGCGCCGCATTGATCAGCGAGCGCACCGCGAACACCGGCGAGGCGAAATAAGCCACCAGAAACGCGCCGATCAGAACGGCGATCAGCCGCGTCAGCAATCGTCGGCCCAAGAGCCGCCCTCCCCTTGCATCCCCCGCCGCCTAATCGACCGTGCGTCGCCCGCCGGGTCAAGCGGACTCGGCCGAACCGCGGTCGGCGGATCAACGGGGCATTGACGCGGTCGTTCCCGGCGGGCCCCATGGGCGCCGTTGCTGATTTGAGGGGCCCCGTTCCATGACCCGATCCATCGTCCTGCTGGGCGCAGCCCTTGCGGCCCTGACCGCCGCCGCGCCGCTTGCAGGCCCCGTCCGCGCCCAGCCGGCCCCCGCGGAGGCCCAGGCGCAGGATCCGGCCCTGGCGGCGATCCTGGCCGACTACGAAGCCTTTGATCGGGCGCAGGACCCGATCAGCGCGGCACGCGAGGGCGACGACGAGGCCCTGGCGCAGCTGCCGGACACGTCGCGCGAGGCCGAGCTGGCCCGGGCCGAAACCCTGCGCGGATTCGCGGCCCGTCTGGCCGCCATCGACCCGGGGGCGCTGACCGGGGACGACCGGCTGAACCACGCCTTCATCACCTGGATCATCCACATGGCCGTCGAGGGCGTTGCGTTCGACGGCGGGCGGCTGGCGTTCAATTCCGAAGGCGGTCCGGGCCAGTGGATCGGCTATCTGTCCGGCGCCACCCGCATCACCACCCGGGCCGAGGGCGAGGCCTGGCTGGAGCGGCTGGCGGGGCTGGGCGCCTTCTATGACAACGCCCGGATCGACGCGGCGCGGGGGCTGGAGACCGGTCTGGTCCAGCCCCGTTCGGTGGTCGAGAACGCCCTGATGCTGGCCGAAGCCGACGCCGCCTTCACGGTGGACAACGATCCGCTGCTGCGCCCGTTCGCCGACCTGCCCGCCGCGATCCCCGCGGACGTGCAGGACGGCTGGCGCGCCCGGGCCGGCGAGATCATCGCCGGGGAGATCGCCCCGCGCCGCCGCGCCTGGGCCGCCTTCCTGCGCGAGGAATACCTGCCCGCCGCGCCGGAGAGCCTGGGCCTGGCGCACCGGCCGGGCGGGCGCGACTACTATGCGTTCCTGGCGCGCAGCTACACCACCACCGACATGACGCCGGACGAGATCCACGCCCTGGGCCAGGCCGAGGTGGCCCGCATCCGCGCCCGCATGGACGAGGAGATGGCGGCGGCGGGCTGGGACGGCGACTTCGCCGCCTTTCTGGCGTTCCTGCGCACCGACCCGCAGTTCTATGCGACCAGCCGCGAGGACCTGCTGAAGGAGGCGTCCGAGATGGCCAAGCGGGCCGACGGCGGCCTGCCGGCCCTGTTCGGGACCCTGCCCCGCCTGCCCTATGACGTGCGGCCCGTACCCGGGGAGATCGAGGCCAACTACACCACCGGACGCTATTTCCCCGGCTCCATGGAGAACGGCGTGCCGGGCGGCTACATCGTCAACACCAGCCGGCTGGACCAGCGGCCGCTGTACGAGCTGCCCGCCCTGACCCTGCACGAGGCGGTCCCCGGCCATCACCTGCAGATCGCCCTGCAGCAGGAGGCCGAGGCCGGCCCCTATTTCCGGCGCGGGGCCAATGTCACCGCCTTCACCGAGGGCTGGGGCCTCTATTCGGAGTTCCTCGGCGAGGAGATGGGCTTTTACCGCACCCCCTATGAGCGGTTCGGCCGCCTGTCCTACGAGATGTGGCGCGCCTGCCGCCTGGTGGCGGACACGGGCATCCACTGGCTGGGCTGGGACATCGAACAGGCGCGGGCCTGTTTCACCGAGAACTCCGCCCTGGCGCCGCACAACATCGAGACCGAGCTGCAGCGCTACATCGGCTGGCCCGGCCAGGCCCTGGCCTACAAGGTGGGCGAGATCCGCCTGCGCGACATCCGCGCCCGCGCCGAGGCGGCCCTGGGCGAGGCCTTCGACGTGCGCGCCTTCCACGACGCCCTGCTGGTGGACGGCCCCCTGCCGCTGGACCTGCTGGACCGGCGCATGGACGCCTGGATCGCGGCGCAGGCGGCGGACTAGGCCTCAGAACGCCGGCTTGACCACCATCAGGGCGATGATGGCCAGCACCGCGGCGAAGGCGGGGAAGCCGCAGGCGAACCAGATGCGGAACAGCCGGTGATAGGCCGGCGGGGGCGGCTCCCCCGCGCGCGCGGCCTCGGCGGCCAGGTCGCGCATGCGGGCCTGGATCCACACCACGGGCAGCCAGAAAGCGCCTGTCACGACATAGAGCGCAAGGCTGAGGCCCACCCAGCCGCCCAGCAGGGGCTGGCCGGTCAGGTGCGCCAGGGCGGCCCCGGTGACCGGCTGGATCACCACGGCGGAGGCGGTGAACAGCCAGTCGGCGATCACCACGATGCGGGCGGTGTGGGCGATCAGGGCCGCATCGCCCGTGCGGTGCGCCATCACCATGAAGAAGGCGATGCCGGCGCCCGTGCCGAGCAGCACGGTCGCGCCGATCACATGGGCGATCTTCAGCAGGACATAGACCTCCACCCGTCGGCTCCTATCGGTCGTCGAGAACGGCCAGGGCCGCGAGCGCCAGCACCGCCGCCGGCAGGGTCTTCACCAGGGGGCCGAGGGGATCCAGCCACAGGTCGGGCCGGAACAGGGTGGCCCCGGCCAGGTAGGCGGCGGTCACGGCGATCATGCCCCACAGGGCCGCGCGGGTCCACGGACGGAAGAGCACAGCCGCGCCCAGGGCGAGGTCCACAAGAGAGCCGCCCGCCACAGCCGCCCGGCTGAAGTCGTGGGAAAGCCCCGCTGCAATCAGAACCGCCTCCGCGCTGTCGCGGGCCACAAGGCCGATGACGCCGGAGCCGAACCAGAAGGCGGCCAGCCCCCCGATCAGGGCGGGCTTCATGAGATAGAGGCGCGCGAACCATCGCTCCTGCACCCCCGCCGGCGACGCGTTCAGGATCCCATCCAGCGAGGCCGGGGCCACGCCGAGATGGCGCCGGGCGGCCGCGCCGTCCCCCGTCACCCCCATGCGAAGCTGCTCCAGCGACGCCGTCCGCATGGGGCTGCGCCAGCCCAGCCAGCCCAGGGCGTCGGCGATCCGGCCCGCCAGCCTCGCCAGCCCCGCCGGTACGGTCAGAATCGGGGCGGGATCATGCCCCAGCCAGCGGCGTAGTCGCCTGAGCAGATCGCCCAGAGGCAGGCGCTCCTCGTGCAACACATCCACAGTGACGTTCCGGGGCGCGCCGGGCCGGAGCGCCGCCTCCACCGCCCGGCCCAGATCGGTCATGCCGATGACCTGAACCACCCGGTCCGGCCATGCGGCGGGGATCGCGAGGGGAAAGGCCGCGAGGGCCCTCAACAGGGCGCTGCCCCCATAGGCCGTCGGGGCCAGCACGAGGCCCGGACGGAGAATGATCCAGTCCAGTCCGCAGGCCTCAACCGCCGCCTCGCCGGCCAGCTTGGTGCGGTTGAAGGCGGTGCTGCGGTCTTCGGCCAGGCCGGCGGCGGAGATGTGCACATAGCGCGTCACCCCGGCGGCGGCGCACCCCTGCAGGAGCGCGCGGACGCCCGCATCGTGGACCGCGGCCAGGTCATCGCCCAGCCCGTCCTGGAGGGCCCCCGCGCAATTCACCACCGCATCCACGTCCTGCAGCAGGACGGCCCAGCGCGCCGCGTCGGTCCGGGCCAGATCCGCATGGACCCAGCGACCGGGAAAGCGCTGGGCCAGAAGGCGCCGGTCCCGCCCGGCGGCTACCACCTGACGCCCCTCGGCCTGCAGCCGCGCGGCCACGTGGGCGCCGATCAGACCCGTGGCGCCGGGAACCAGAACCTTCATGCTAGGCCCAGGTCTTTCCGCGCCGTCTTCGTCAGTTTCGCGGCGATCAGGGCGTGGGCCGTGGTCAGGTGATCCTTCAGGTCGTCGTCGGGCCAGGCGGCGGGATCGGCCAGGTGCACCCACTTGCCGCGGGCCAGATAGGGCGCCGGGACGGCCCGGCCGGTTCCGGTCAGCACCTCGAAGGCGATGTCCGAGGCCTTGAACGACAGGCCGCCCGTTCCGCCCAGGATGGCGAACATCCTGCCGCCCACCTTGTAGACGTCGTGGTCGTCGCCGAACGGGTGATCCAGCGTCGCGGCGGGCAGGGCCAGGCAGACCCGCTTCACCCCCGCCCGGTCCATGCTCAGGCGCCCACGCCGATCCCGACGGGACAGGCCACGCCCGTGCCGCCGATGCCGCAGTAGCCGGCCGGATTCTTGGCCAGATAGCCCTGGTGATAGCCCTCGGCGAAATAGTACGGCGGCCGGGGGGCGATCTCGGTGGTGATCGGGCCCATGCCCACCCGCTTCAGCGCCGCCGCATAGGCGTCCCTCGACGCCTCGGCGGCCGCCTTCTGGGCCTCGTCGGCGTAATAGATGGCCGAGCGGTACTGGGTGCCCGTGTCCCCGCCCTGGCGCATGCCCTGGGTGGGGTCGTGGTTCTCCCAGAACACCTTGAGCAGATCCTCGTAGGTGATCTCTTCCGGGTTGAAGATCACCTCCACCGCCTCGGTGTGCCCCGTGCGGCCGGTGCAGACCTCCTCATAGGTGGGGTTGGGCGTGATCCCGCCCGCATAGCCCACGGAGGTCACCCAGACGCCCGGCAGCGGCCAGAACACCCGCTCCACGCCCCAGAAGCAGCCCATGCCGAACACGGCGCTCTGGAAGCCCTCGGGGTGGGGCCCCTTGAGCGGGCGGCCCGAGACGAAATGCACCTCGTCGGTGGCCAGAGGCTGGTCGCGCCCCGGCAGGGCGGTCTCGGCGGTGGGAAGCTCGGCGGATTTGGAAAACAGCATGGATCGCCTCTTAAATGGGTCGAACCGCATATGGGAAGCCCCGTGGCGCTTGCCCAGACGCTCCGGCTGTTCTATCAGCCTCGCCTTCGCCGGATCGACCGTCCGGCGGACGCGCACGGCGTGGAACGGACAGGTGGCGGAGTGGTCGATCGCGCACGCTTGGAAAGCGTGTGTACGTGAAAGCGTACCGAGGGTTCGAATCCCTCTCTGTCCGCCACCCGCCTCCGTCCGGGTCTCTTGCTTGACACGCCGGTCGCCGGTCGCCGGGCGGACGGGTCGTTGCCGCCCGGGCCTGATCATCCAGTCCTCGTTCCGGACGCCGTGGCGTCCGGCGGGCGGACGGCCTGCTCCGCCGGCGGCCCGCGGACCGGGCCCGGGGCGGGATTCCGCCTCGCGGGCCGGGCGCGGCGCCGCTTTCGTTTTGTAGGCAAAGTGAAAACCGGATATGTAGGGTCACGGCAGTCAGCCGTCTTGGGAGAGGCAGTGCATGGCGGATGGGTCCCGCGCAATCTCGCGCGATACTTCAGAGCGTCGGCGTGAAATCACGACCATGATCCGGACCCGCGGCAGCGTCCAGGTTGCGGCCCTGTCGGACCTGTTCAAGGTGTCCATGCAGACGATCCGCAAGGATCTGCACTATCTCGAGGAACGCGGCGTCGCCACCCGGGCCTATGGCGGGGCGATCAGCACCGAGGTGGTGAACGCCCCGGTCGAGCCGGCCATCGAGACCAAGCGGGTCAGCCATACCGAAGCCAAGGCGCGGGTCGGCAAGCTGGCGGCCGGCATGGTCAGACCGGGCGAGTCCATCATGCTGGACTCCGGCACCACCACCCTGCAGATCGCCCGCTTCCTGCCGGACGACGAGGACCTGACCGTCGTCACCAACGACTTCGACATCCTGTCCGTGCTGGTCCAGAAGCGAAAGATAAAGATCGTCATGCTGGGGGGCGAGCTGCGCCGGCGGAACATGGCCTTCTACGGGGCCCAGACCGTCGCGGCCCTGGACGACCTGTTGCTGGACAAGCTGTTCCTGGGCGTGGACGGGCTGGACATCGAACGGGGCGTCACCACCCACCACGAGCCGGAGGCGCAGCTGAACCGCCGCATGGTCGAGACCGCGCGCGAGGTCATCGCCGTCACCGACGCCTCGAAATTCGGCCGCATCTGCCTGCACCGCATCATCGACGTGGCGGATCTTGACGACCTGATCACCGACACCGGCGCGCCGGCCTATATCGACGAGGCGGCCGATCGCCTCGGGTTCCGGCTGCACAAGGCCTGAGGCGCCGCCGGGCGCCTCAGCGTCTCAGCGCAGCAGCGCCGCGTCACCCCAGGCGACGACCAGCGGGAGGTCGCTGGACAGGGTCCCGGACCGGGCGACGATCTCCACGACGTCCACGCCGCTGATGTCGGCGGTCAGGGCGGCGGGCGCCGCGCCGAAGCCCATGGGCGCGCTTTCGGCCAGGAGCCGGCCGTCGCCATAGACGGCGAAGCGCACGGAGTCGCGGGTGTTGCGCGTGGAATCGTCCACGCCGACGCTGGCCTCAAAGCGTGTGTAGCCGGCGTTGCGCACTTCCAGGCGCGAGTTGGCCAGGACGCCGATGCCGGTGTCGAAGCCGCGGCCCGCGATCCTCAGGGCCTCGTCATAGGGGGTGGCGTCGGCGCGGGCCCCGCCCCAGCCGGCGTAGGTCGGCCGTTCGCCGGAGCCGCGGGTCTCGCCCCAGACGTTGCGCATGCGGTGCACCACAGGATCGGGCTCGGGCGCGACGACGCCGTCCACCGCCACATTCACGTCGCCCGGGACTTCGGACAGATAGACGCCGTCCGGCAGGGCGCGTTCGCCCGTCGCCTGGAACACCAGGGTCTGACGCGGCGCGAGGGTGAAGGTGGTCTCGTCCGTGAAGGTGGAGAGGGCGCCGTCCCAGAGATCGCGCAGGCGGACGGGCGCGCCGGCGGCGAACTTCAGGTGGGCCGCCGTCAGGGTGACGTCCACAGGCGCCGCGCCCCGGTTGAACAGGGCCACGGCCTTGTCGCCGGTGGACAGGGTCTTGACGATGATCTGCACGTCGTCCGAGGCGTAGGCGATGACGCCCTGATGGCCGCCCGGGTCCTGGTTCAGCCGCACGAGGTCGGCGTTGCCCCAGATGTCCATCAGGCTCTGCGGCGCCTGGCGCAGATCGTAGCTGATCAGCAGGGGCGCATTGATCATGGCCCACAGGGCGAAGTGCGACCGGGCCTCGGTCAGGTGGTCCTGGTCGAAGTCGCCGTGGCCGATGAAGAGGATGTCCGGGTCGTTCCAGGCCCCCGGTCCGGCGTAGAGGGCGCGGGTCGAGGCGCTGTCGAAATTGTGCAGCATGCGCGTCCAGGTCGGGGTGATGTCGCCGCTGGTGCGCCACAGATGACCCACGTCCTTGCCCCAGGCCCGGACATTGGCCGAGCCCCAGTTGCAGATGGCCAGGATGTAGTCCCCGTCCGGATTGTACCGGTCCAGGGCCCCGGCGACCTGACGATACAGGGCCTGGACGGCCGGCACGTCGGTGCGGTTGATGGAGACCTGGTCGATCAGGGGCGGCACGGGCGTATAGGCGTGCTCGGCGACCAGCGGGTTCTCGGGCCCGTAGACATTGATGCCGCACGCGTCGACCTTGATGTAGTCGAAGCCCCATTCGGCGAAATAGAGGCGGATGTCCTGGTCCACGTGGCCGTGAAGGCCGACCTCGCGTTCGGCGGTGGAGCCTTCCGGCAGGTTCGGCGAATGCAGGTCATAGGCCTGGGAGCAGGCGTTGCGGCCGATGTCGGTGTAGATTCCCGCCTTCAGGCCCATGCCATGCAGGGCGTCGGTGAAGGGCCGGAAGCTGGTGTCCCCGCCCTCGATCCGCGCCGACGGAAAGATGGCCGTGCGGATCTCCAGCCGTCCGTCCGACTGCCGGCGCCGCAGCCACCAGCCGTCGTCGATGTTGACATAGGTGTAGCCGAGTCCGGCCAGGCCGCTGTCGACCATGGCCCGGGCCGCGCCGAGCACCCTGGCCTCGTCCACCTCGGTGCGGAAGGCGTTCCAGGAGTTCCAGCCCATGGGCGGGGTGCGCGCCTGCGACCGCTCGGGGATCGACCATGCGCCCGTGGCGGCCAGGGGATCGCTCTGGGCCAGGGCGGGCGCGGCGAGGCCGAGAAGGCCCCAGGCGGCGACGGACGTCAGGACGGCGCGGATGGTCATGGAGCCTCCGGTCAGCGGTCGGAACGGGAGAAGAAGACGCGGCGGGCGTTGGCGTAATAGATCTTGTCGATCACCGACCGCGGCAGGGCCAGCCCCGCCACGTCGGCGTCGATGTCATCGACGCGCTGGCTCTCCCCGGTGGCCAGATAGGTCCAGTCCGATGTCCAGACGTCGTGGGCCGACTGTCTGAAGGCCTGCGCGTCGTCTCCGGGATTGAGGGTCAGGTCGGTGCCGTAGAGAATGCGGTCCTGGTACCGGATGAAGAAGGCCCTCACCTTCCGGTGGTCCCGCACGGACTGGTATTGAATCTGGGCCATGCGGGCCGCCAGCTCGATCACGGCGTTCGGATGGGCGTCGAGGAACGCGGCCGCCGCGTCGACGCTCCACTCCAGGCTGGCCATGTGGGCGCCGACGAACGACAGGTCCGGGTTGCGCGCCACCATGGCGTCGCGCCGGGCCATCAGGTCCTGATGGCCGGGCATCTCGGGGTGCAGGTACATGTGGTACTCGGGATGGGCCGAGAAATAGAGCCGGTCGTTCCGGGTCGTCATCTGCTCGATGGGCAGCCAGCAGTTGTAGGGCTCGCCCTGGTGCGCGATCAGCGGCACGCCCGTCGCGGCGAGATGGCTGAAGACCGGGGCGAGGCCGGCGTCGTCGATGAAGATCAGACGGCCTTCGGCGTCGCGCTCGACCATGCCGATGTTCTTCCACACCTTCACGGCCACGGCGCCGCGGCGGACCTCGGCGTCGATGCGGGCCCGGGTGCGGTCGGCCCAGCCGGGCTGGCCGAATCCCTCCATCGGGAAGGTGGCGGCGTAGTGGAAGCGCTCGGGGTGCGCCGCGGCGTAGTGATGGGCCACCTCGGCCTGGTCGCGGATCGAGGGGAAGGCGGGATAATCGACGTTGATGGACAGGATCTCGAAATTGTCGGCCGTCGCCTGGTCGAGGAAGGCGTCGTCGGCGGCGTTGAGGTGCACATGGGAGTCGATCTTGCGCACTGCAGCAAAGTCGCCGGCGGCGTAGGTGTTCGCGCCCTCCAGCGTGGCGCAGGCGGCCGCCGCCCAGACAAGGAGCGGCGCGGCCAGAGCCCACGACAAACGGATATTGAACTTCATGACGACCTCCATTCAGCCCAGCGCCGCCAACCTTGAAACGAACGCCAATGTTTCGTTGTGCGTCTTTTTGTTTGCCTTCGGAAACGGG
Organism: Brevundimonas sp.; assembly: GCA_036963825.1. Taxonomy (GTDB): domain Bacteria; phylum Pseudomonadota; class Alphaproteobacteria; order Caulobacterales; family Caulobacteraceae; genus Brevundimonas. The sequence goes on along the minus strand of JBALUZ010000017.1, from coordinate 12,311 downwards.
GCTATGCAAGGTTATTTCCAGGCTGATCGTCAAAAGAGGGTGTGACGATGATGACAAGACCCCTTCTGCACCGCCGCGGCTTGCTCGGCTTGCTGGGCGGAACGGCCCTGGCCGCCGGAGCGATCGGGCCCCGCCGCGCCTGGGCGGGTCCGGTGGTGGCGCGCGCGGGCGACCAGGTCCTGACGGTCGAGTTCGACTCGGCCCTGAACAGCCGCCTGATCTCCAGCCTGGCCGGACAAGCCTCCGCCCTGACCGACTTCGGCGCCTCGGAAACGGTGACGCTCCAGGACGACCGGATCATCGACAGCTTCCCGTTCGTCGATCAGAGCCGGACCCCGGTCAGCGACATCCACGGCGCGGGCGTGCGGCACACGGTGCGCGGCGTGTCCGCCGACGGTCTGGAAAAGAGCGTCAGCCTGACCTTCTACGACCGCTATCCGGGTTTTCCCCTGTTGAAGGTGGTCTGGCGACAGACGCGCGGCGAGCCGCTGGCCATCAGGAGCCATCGCCTTGGAGCGCACGTTCTGAAATCCTCCGGCGCAGGGTTCTGGTCCTGGTCCGGCTCGAGTCACGCCGACCGCCGCGACTGGGTTCAGCCGGTGGGCGAGGGCTTCGAACAGGCCAATTTCATGGGCATGAACGCGTCGGACTACGGATCGGGCACGCCCGTGGCCGACGTCTGGAGGCCTGACGCCGGCGTCGCCGTCGGCCATGTCGAGCGGACGCCGAAGCTGGTGTCGCTGCCGATCATCGCCTCGCCCGCCGGGGCGTCCGTGGCCCTGGAGGAAGAACGGGCCGTGACCCTGCATCCGGGCGAGGCGCTGGAATCGCTCGACGCCTTCGTCGCCGTGCATCGCCGCGACTATTACGCGACGCTGGACGCCTACCGCCGGGTGATGGCGGACCGGGGCCTGGCGGCGCCGCAGGCGCCGGACGGATCCTACGAGGCCATCTGGTGCGCCTGGGGCTACGACCGCGACTTCACCGTCGCCGAGATCGAGGGCACCTACGCCAAGGTCAGGGACCTGGGCTTCAAATGGGCCGTGCTGGACGACGGCTGGCAGACCAACGAGGGCGACTGGGATCTGAATCCGCGCAAGTTCCGCACCGAGGCGGACATGATCGCCTTCGCCCGCAACATCCGCGCGGCCGGGCTGAAGCCGAAGCTGTGGCTGGCGCCGCTGGCGGTGGATCCGGGGTCCGACCTGCTGCACGACCACACCGACATGCTGCTGCTGGACGAGAACGGCGCGGTGCAGGACGTGACCTGGTGGAACGCCTTCTACCTGTGCCCCGCCTATCAGCCGACCCGCGACTACACCCAGGCGCTGATCCGCAGGATCATCGGCGAGTGGGGCTATGAGGGCCTGAAGCTGGACGGCCAGCACATGAACGGCGTGGCCCCCTGTCACAACCCGGCCCACAACCACGCGCGCCCGGAGGAGTCGGTCGAACAGCTCCAGGACTTCTGGAAGATGGTCTACGACACGGCGCGCGAGGCCAATCCGGAAGCGGTGGTGGAGTTCTGCCCCTGCGGCACCGCCTACGCCTTCCACAACCTGCCCTACACCAACCAGGTCCCCGCCTCCGACCCGCTGTCGTCCTGGCAGGTGCGGTTGAAGGGCAAGTCGCTGAAGGCGCTCATGGGCCGCGACGCCGCCTATGCCGGCGACCATGTGGAACTGAGCGACGGCGGCGCCGACTTCGCCTCGTCGGTCGGCATCGGCGCGGTCATCTCGACCAAATTCACCTGGCCGAACGAAGGGCGGGGGCCCGACGCCAACTTCCTCCTGACGCCCGAGCGCGAGGTCGTGTGGCGCCGGTGGGCCGACCTCTACAACACCATGATGCTGTCCAGGGGCCAGTACCTGGGCGAGTTGTACGACATCGGCTTCGACAAGCCGGAAGCCCACGCCGTCGAGAAGGACGGGCGGATGTATTACGCCTTCTACGCCCCCCGGTGGGATGGACACGTCGAGCTGCGCGGCCTGGGCGACGGCGCCTATCGCGTGACCGACTACTTCAACGAGGTGGATCTGGGCACGGTGACGGCGGATTCCGCCCGCATTCCGGCGCGGTTCGGCGATTTCCTGTTGATCGAGGCCACGCCGATCCGGGGCGGACGCGCGTGACCGACGTTCCCGCCACCCCCGCCGCGCCCGTCGTGACGTCCCGCCGCTGGCTGCTGTTCGCCTTCCTGACCGTCGGCCTCTGGGGCGTCTGGGGCGCGTTCGCCGGCATTTCGGCCCAGCGCGGCTTTCCGGAAACCCTGGTCTACTGCGTCTGGGCCGTCACCATGATTCTGCCGGCGGCGGTGGTCATGCAGCGCGCGAAATGGCGGCTGGATCGCGACCCGCGATCGGTCTTCTACGGTCTGCTGATCGGCCTGACCGGCGCCGGCGGGCAGATGATCCTGTTCTACGCCGTGACCACCGGGCCGGCCTATCTGATCTTCCCGATCATTTCCCTGTCGCCGCTGATCACGATCCTTTTGTCGCTCTTCATCCTGAAGGAGCGCACCTCGCGGCTGGGCGCCCTGGGGGCGGCGCTGGCGCTGGTCGCCCTGCCGCTGTTCGACTTCTCGCCGCAGGGCTTCTCGTTCTCGCAGGGGGCGACCTGGTTCCCGCTGTCGCTGGTCATCATGCTGTGCTGGGGGGTGCAGGCCTTCTTCATGAAGCTGGCCAACACGCGCATGAGCGCCGAGAGCATCTTCTTCTACATGATGTTGAGCGGCCTTCTGCTGACCCCGGCCGCCATCGCCATGACGGACTTCTCGCAGCCGATCAACATGGGCTGGGACGGGCCGTGGCTGGCGGCGGGCATACAGATGCTCAACGCGGTCGGAGCCCTGTTCCTCGTCTACGCCTTCCGTCACGGCAAGGCGATCGTGGTGGCTCCGCTCACCAACGCCGGAGGCCCTCTCGTGACGGCCGTCATCGCCTTGTTGCTCGTCGGCGTATTGCCGGGCGAACTGAAGATGGTCGGCCTGGCGCTGGCGTTTATCGCCGCAGCGCTCCTGGCGACCGCTTCCTAGCGAGTCCCGATCGCGATTTCATAGATAAAACGCATTTTATCTTTCGGTTTCATTGTTTTGGTTGCGTTTGATCCTATTTTGCCTAGAGTCTCGCCGACTACCGAAAGGATTGTTTCATGAAGGCGATGCTCGATCTCGTCGCCCGGCACAAAGCCGGGCAGGCCTGCGGCATCTATTCCGTGTGCTCGGCGCACCCGCTGGTGCTGAAGGCCGCCTGTGTTCATGCGCGCGAAACGAACCTCGATGTGCTGCTGGTCGAGGCGACCTGCAACCAGGTCAATCAGGACGGCGGCTACACCGGCATGACGCCGGACGGGTTCCGCGACTTCGTCCACGCCATAGCCCGCGACGCCGGCCTGCCGATCGAGCGCCTGATCCTGGGCGGCGACCACCTGGGCCCCAACCCGTGGACGGGCCTTCCCGCCGAAGAGGCCATGGCCAGGGCGGAGGTGCTGATCGAACGCTACGTCGCCGCGGGCTTCCGCAAGATCCATGCGGACTGCTCCATGTCCTGCGCGGACGACCCGGTCCCCCTGGCTGAAGACACCGTCGCCCGACGCGCCGCGCGCCTGATCAAGGTCGCCGAGGCGACGCAGCAGCGGGTCGGCGGCGAGCCCTGCGTCTATGTCATCGGGACGGAGGTTCCGGTGCCCGGCGGCGCCGCCGAGGACCTGCCCGAGCTGGAGGTGACGACGCCGGAGGCCGCGGCCGCGACCCTGGAGGCGCATCGGGCCGTCTTCGCGGAAGAGGGCCTGTCGGGGGCTTGGGCGCGGGTCATCGCCATCGTCGTCCAGCCCGGCGTCGAATTCGATCACCGCAAGGTCATCGACTACGATCGCCACAAGGCGGCCCGCCTGCGCGGCGCCCTCGACGATCAGCCGCATATGGTCTTCGAGGCGCACTCGACGGACTACCAGACCCCGCGCGCGCTGAAGGCGCTGGTCGAGGACCATTTCGCGATCCTCAAGGTCGGGCCCGGCGTCACCTTCGCCCTGCGCGAGGCCCTGTGGGCCCTGGACGCCGTCGAGCGTGAATGGCTGGGCGAGGATCGGGCGTCAGGCCTGCGGTCCATCGCCCTGGAGCGGATGACGGCGGACCCGCGACACTGGGCCAGGTACTATCACACGGACGGCGCCGCCCTGCGGTTTGATCTGCAGTACAGCCTGTCGGACCGGATCCGCTATTATTGGCCGGACCCGGTTATTTCCGCCGCCCAGGACCGGATGTTCGCCAACCTCGTCGACAACCCGCCTCCCATGGCCCTCATCAGCCAGTATCTGCCGGCCGCCAGCGCAGCCCTGCGCAACGCCGGCCTGTCCCCGGATCCGACCCGCCTGGTGATCGCCCATGTCGGCGCCGCCCTTGAAGCCTATCGGACCGCCTGCATCCCCGAGCCGGAGTTCGCCCATGCCTGACGTGATCCAACTGGGACTGAAGGAGTCCGACCTGGAGCGGCTGGGAGGGCTCTGGACCGCCCGCGAGATCGCCCAGCAACCGGCCATGCTGCGCGAGACGCAGGAATTGCTGATGGCGCGCCACCTGGAGATCGACGGATTCCTGGGACCGCTCCTGGCGGAGCCGGCGCTCCGGATCATCCTGACGGGGGCGGGCACGTCCGCCTTCGCCGGGGAATGCCTGGCGCCGCTGCTGTCGGCGCGCCTTGGCCGGCGGGTCGAGGCCATCGCCACCACGGACCTGGTCTGCGCGCCCCATCTCTATTTCGAGCCCGACACCCCGACCCTGCTCGTTTCGTTCGGCCGCTCGGGCAACAGTCCCGAAAGCGTGGCGGCGATCGAGCTGGCGGACCGGCTGGTCAAGCGATTGAACCACCTGGTCATCACCTGCAACGCCGAGGGCGCGCTGGCGGCCTACGGCAAGGCGCCGCGGGGCCTGACCGTCCTGCTGCCCGAAGCGACGCACGATCGCAGCTTCGCGATGACGTCCAGCTTCTCGTGCATGACCTACGCCGCCCTGGCCGTGTTCAGCGGCGTCGTCATGATGGACGAGCGGATCGAGTCCATCGCCCGCGCCACCCAGGGCGTCATCGCCGACTACACCCCCGTCATGCAGGCGGCGGCGGCGGAAGGGTATCAACGCGTCGTCTATCTGGGCAGCCACATCTTCAAGGGCCTGGCGCGCGAGTCGGGGCTGAAGCTTCTGGAGCTCACCAACGGCGCCCTGGTGACCATGTTCGATTCCCCGCTGGGATTCCGGCACGGGCCGAAGACCATCGTCAACGACCGCACCCTGATCTTCGTCTTCTTCTCGAACGACGCCTATACGAGAAGCTATGACATGGACCTGCTGGAGGAGCTGCGTGGCGACAACGACGCCGGACGGGTCATCGCCATCACCGCCCAGGACGGCGTGGGTCTGCAGCCGCGGGACGAGATCAGCGTGAAAGGCCTGGCGACGGCGGACGACGCCGAACTGCTGTTCCCCTATATCGTCGCGCCCCAGATCCTCGCCTTCTTCGAGTCGCTCCGGCTGGGCCTGAGGCCGGACCAGCCCAACACCTCCGGCAGGGTCAACCGCGTGGTCCAGGGCGTGCGGATTCACGAGTTGAGCTGATGGTCGGGGGCGGGGCGCAAGAGACGTGAAGCAATCGGACGGGTATTTCCTGGGCGTCGACGGCGGCGGCACAAAGACCGCCTTCGTGCTGGTGGACCGCGCGGGTCGACGCGTCGCCCAGTACGAGGGCGGCTCCAGCTATCACGTGGAGATCGGCGTCGAGAAACTCCACCTCGTCCTCAACGAGGGCGTCCAGTCGGTCCTGGAACAGGCGGGGGCCTCGCCAGCCGATGTGCGCTTCGCCTTCTTCGGCCTGCCCGCCCACGGCGAGGACTCGCAGATCCAGCCCGTTCTGGACGTCATTCCGGAAGCCTTTCTGGGGCACCGCCGCTACGCCTGCGGCAATGACATGATCTGCGGATGGGCCGGCTCCCTGGCGGGAGAGGACGGCATCAACATCGTCGCCGGCACGGGCTCCATCGGCTACGGCGAACGTCAGGGTCTTTCGGCGCGCAGCGGCGGATGGGGCGAGATCTTCTCGGACGACGGCTCGGCCTACTGGATCGCCGTCCAGGGCCTGAAGGCCTTCTCGCGCATGTCGGACGGTCGCCTGCCGCCGGGCCCTCTTTATGATCTGATGGTGCAGGAATTCGCCCTGGCCACGGACCTCGACCTCTGCGCCCGCATCTATTCCAGGGGCGCGCCCCAGCGCGACCGGATCGCGGCCGTGTCGCGGCTGGTGGCCCGGGCCGCGGCGAACGGCGACCAGACGGCGCGGCGGATCTTCACGGAGGCCGGCCACGAGCTGGCGGAGATCGTGGATTCGATCCGGCGGCGGCTGGCGTACCCGCCCGGCGAATGCGTGGCCCTGTCCTATTCCGGCGGCGTGTTCCAGAGCGGCGATCTGATCCTTGAGCCGTTCAGACAGCGGCTTTCGGCCTGTTCCGCGGACTATCAGCTCATTTCGCCGCGCTACAGCCCGGCGATCGGCGCCGCCATCTATGCGGCCCGCCTGGCCGGCGCGCCGCTCGCCATGACGGTGGAAGCGTAGCTGCGGATCCGCGTGCTCGCGCCCCGGCCTCGATGGCGCGGGGCGCAATCACGTCAGGGCGGTGACAGTTTCGTTACGTATCTATTTGACACTTTCGCGAAACCGTAGTTCCCTTTTGTAGCGTTTTCCTGGCTGTGAACCGAAGCCTCGGACCGGCCAGGCGGCGTTCGTCGATCATGCGAGCAAAGGGGATCGCAATGTCACGTCGTGTATCACTTCGAACGGCCGCTCTGGCAGGCGTCGGTTTCGCAGCCTTGTTGTCCGCCGGCGCCGCCTGCGCCCAGTCAGCCGCCGCTGACGAAACCGAAATCACGGCTGACCAGGCCCACGAGGTCGACGAGATCGTCATCGTCGGGACCCGGGCCAGCATCGCCCGCGCGGTGGCTCTGAAGCGCGAATCCGGCACGGTGCAGGACTCCATCAGCGCCCTGGAACTCGGCATGTTCCCGGACGACAACGTCGCCGACTCCCTGAGCCACATCACCGGCGTATCGATTTCGCGGACCGCCGGCGGCGAGGGCCAAAGCGTCAGCGTCCGCGGTCTCGGGCCCGAATACACCCTCTCGACCTTCAACGGCCGGATCCTGGCCACCGACGGGGCCGGGCGCGATTTCGCCTATGACGTGCTGCCTTCCGACGTGATCAGCGGCGCCGACGTCATCAAGGGCGCGGAGGCGGCGAACACGGAAGGCGCCATCGGCGGCCTGATCAACCTGCGCTCGGCCAGCCCCTTCGACCGGCCCGGCCTGCACGGCATCATCCGCGTCGAGGGCGACCGCAACCAGATGTCCGAGCTGGACGGCGGCAAGCTGTCGGCCGTCTACAGCAACACCTTCCTCGACGACACCTTCGGGCTGATCCTCGGCATCGTGAGCGAGCGCCGCGACGACCGGACGGACGTGGCCGGCAACGACGGCGGCTGGACCCGCAACCCGGACCCGACCGACGAGAGCTGGCTGTGGGGCAACGCCTGGGGCGGCAATATCGACCCGAACGACAACGGCGTGCTGGACGTCGAGGAATACGGCCTCATCGGCCCCGGCCAGTTCCGGGTGGGCTCGATCCTCGAGGAGAAGGAGCGGAACGCCTATACGGCCAAGCTGGAATGGCGTCCGAACGACAACTTCCGTCTCGTCGTCGACGGCCTGTCGACCGAGCTCGACTCGCCGCAGGTCGGCTACCAGCAGTCCTTCTACACGCTGTACGCGCCGGGCCGCTGGTCCAACATGGTGATCGAGGACGGCATCGTCACCAGCTTCGACATGGAGAATCCCGACCCGGAGCAGCGCCTCAATCCGGAACTGCTGAACCAGACCTCCTACCGGGTGGTGGACACCGAGCTCTACGGCGTGAACGCCCAGTGGGACGTGACCGACAGCCTGACCCTGACCGGCGACGTCTATCGCTCGACCTCCAGCCGGAATTCGGGCGGTCAGGACAGCTACGTCGTGCTGCGGATGAACCAGGCCAATTCGGCCCACGTCGAGCTGAACGGCGCCTATGTGCCGGACGTCACCGTGAGCTTCGACGACGGGCGCGATCTGGCCGCCGGGCTGGCCAGCGGCGCGTTCACCGACTCGGACTTCAACACGCACTATTTCTCGCTGGCGGGCGACAACATCGAGGACGAGATCACCGGCGCCGCCTTCACCGGCCGCTGGACCGCCTACAGGGGCTGGCTCGACAATGTGCAGTTCGGCGTCAACTACACGGATCGCCGGAAGTCGCGCGACCTGGTCAACAACTCGCTGACGGGGGGCGCTGACTACTATTCCGGCCAGTATGCGATCAACGTCGGGGCTCTCGGCGGCGACGTGATCTCGAACAGCTTCAATCTGCCCAACTTCATGAGCGAGGTGAACGCGAACTTCCCGCGCACCTTCCTCGCCTTCGACATCGCCAGCTACCAGGCGGCCCTGGCGGCCTACGACGGCAATCCGCGCCCCGGCGGCGGCGTCTACAGCTACGCCGCCGCCGCGCCCGTCTGGAACCCGCTGCAGAGCTATCGGGTCAGCGAGGAGTCCTGGGCCGGCTTCGTCCAGGCCAACCTGTCGGGCGAACGCTGGAGCGGCAACGTCGGCGTGCGCGTGGTCCAGACCGAGACCAGCGCCCAGGCCTGGGACGCCGAGATCCTCCAGATCATCGAGAACGGCGCCTTCAACTATACGGCCGTCTACGACGATCCGACGCCCGTCACCCAGGACAACGACTACACCTATGTCCTGCCGTCCATAAACCTGAACTACCGCATCACGGACGAGCTGCGCCTGCGCCTGGGTGCGGCCAAGACCATGGCGCGTCCGTCGGTGGAGACCCTGGCGCCGACGAACACCACCGAGAGCGTGTCCTGGGGCGAGTTCACCCAGATCTACGGCGGCAACGCGGCCCTGAAGCCGTATTCAGCCGTGCAGTACGACGCCTCGCTGGAATACTATTTCCGCCCCAACTCGATCTTCAACATCGCGGTGTTCAAGAAGGACATCGAGGATCAGATCACCACCAGCTGGGAGCCCAACCAGGACATCGGCGTGCCGGGCTATCTGTTCAACGTCAGCCGCCCGATCAACGGCGACACGGCCGAGGTGCACGGCGTCGAGGTGGGGCTGCAGCACTTCATGGACAACGGCTTCGGGGTGCGGGCGCAGTACACCCGCAACTGGTCCAAGAGCTTCGTCGGCGGGCTGGAGCGGCCGCTGGAGGGCATCGCGCCGTCGGTCTATTCGCTGGGCCTCTTCTACGAGAACGGACCGCTGTCCATGAGCGCCTCGGCCGACCACACCGACGGCTTCGTCACCGCCATCAACGTGCTGGGCGAGGGCTACAACGAGGAAGCCGACCCCATCACCTGGGTCACCGCCCACATCTCGTACAGCGTGACGGACAACATCGACATCTCGCTGGAAGGCCAGAACCTGCTGGACGAGGCCAACACCTACTCCATCAACGGCAACCCGCTGCTGCCCCAGGGCTACTACCGCTACGGCGCGTCGTACAAGCTGGGCCTGAGCTACCGGTTCTAGCCCCGGGCCAGACCGGGGCGCAGGCGAGGCGTCTCCGGTCCGGCTCCGGACCGGGGCGGGCGATCGGGACGGGACGGCCTTCGGGTCGCGCTCCCGTCCCGGATCGCCCGTCGCGGCGGCGGGGCCCGGCCCGGGCGATCCGGCGCGGGGCGCGATCAGGCGGTCACCCCGTGCTCCCGTCCATCAGACGCGGCAGGCTGTCGCCGCGGTCCGGCCATGAGACCGGGGCGAGACCCCCGACCATGGGTTTTGCGAACAGATAGCCCTGCATCAGGGACACGCCGAGCTCCAGCAGGACATCGCGTTCGTCCAGGGTCTCGACCCCTTCGCAGACCGGCTCGACGCCGAGATCGCGCAACATGTTGAGGGTGTTCCGCACAATGGCGCGCTTCACCGGATCGGCGTCGATCCCGCGGATCAGCGCCATGTCCAGCTTGACGATGTCGGGCTGGAACTTGCTCAGCAGCCCCAGTCCGGCGAACCCGGCGCCGAAGTCGTCGATGGCGGTCCTGAAACCCATCGCCCGGTAGGCCCGCAGGATGTTGAGGATGTGGCCGGTGTCCATCGCCTCGTTCTCGGTGAACTCGAAGATGATGCGGCTCACGGGGAAGCCGGTCCGCATCGCCGCGGCCAGCGTGGTCCTTATGCAGGCGCGGGGCTCGTAGACGGCGTTGGGCAGGAAGTTGATCGACACGCAGGCGCCCTCGGCCGCCAGATCGAGCCGGGCCGCCCACTCGATGGCCGTCGTCCGGCAGAGCTGGTCGAAGGCGTAGCGGTTGTCGGCTGACACCTGCGCCAGCACGTCGCCCGCCCCGGCGCCGTCCCGGCCCCGGATCAGGGCCTCGTAGGCGAAGGCCGTCCTGGCGTTCACGTCCACGATCGGCTGGAACGCCATGGTGATCGGAAGATCGAAGCCGATCCCGTCCCTGCAGCCTGCACACGCCATTGGAAGGCCTCCCTTTCACCGGCGACGATGCCCGCAAGGCGTTAAAAATCCTGACTGTCCGCGCCCGGCCCGCGCGCTCGCGGGATCAGCGCCGGCGGGCCAGGTAGAGGGTGCACCGGGACGGGTCGCCCGTCAGGGGATTGTCGAAGCGGACGTCCTCGGCCTGCACGTCGGCGAAGACCCCTTTGAGGGCCTGAATGAAGGACTCCTCGGCAGGATCGTCCGACCACATCGCGAAAATCGCGTCCGGGCGCATGCCCAGGGCCAGGTCGGCCAGGCCCCTGGCGCTGTAGAAGGCCGCATGGTCCGGCGCCAGCAGGCGGGTGGGCGAATGGTCGATGTCCAGCAGCACCAGATCATAGGTCTCGTCGCTGTGCCGGGGGCTGCCCGGCGAGAACCAGGTGAAGAAGTCGGCCAGGCGCAGCGCGCAGCGGGCGTCGTCCCGCAGGGGCGGCGTCAGCGGAACCAGTCCCTCCTCATGCCACTCGATCACGGGCTGCAGGGCGTCCAGCACCAGCAGGCGCGCCACCCTGGGATCCTCCAGCGCGGCGCGGGCGGTGTAGCCGAGCCCCAGGCCGCCGACGAGCACCGACAGGGGGCGGTCCGGCGCCCGGGTCAGAGCCCGCCGCGCCAGTTCGGACTCACCCTCGATGAACAGGTCCGACATCAGATGTTCGTCGCCCAGGAGGATCTCCACCACGTGCCGATCCACGGCGGGAACCCAGCGCCGGCGCAGGATGGCGGGCCCCTTGGCCGTGGGGCGGTAGTCCAGTTCCTCGAAGCGCTTCATGGGCTGTTCTCCCGCCATCAGGTGATCATGGACGGGGCGGTGCGGTCCAGGCGCCCGTCGATGCGCGCCGCCTGCACCGCGGCCGCGGAGAGGTCGGCCAGGGCCTCGGCCACGGGGGCGTCGATCACGCCCGACGGCGCCTCATACCGCTCCACATAGACCCGCAGGGTGGCCCCGCGGGCGCCGGTGCCCGACAGGCGGTAGGTGATGCGGGCGTCGGGGGTCAGCCACAGCCGCACCCCCTGCTGCCCGGCCACCGCGCCGTCGACCGGATCCACATAGCGGAAGTCCGCCGCCTCGCGCACGGTGAAGGCGCCGGCCGTGCGCCCGGGCATCCGGTCCAGGTCGGCGCGCAGGTCGCGCATGAAGGCCGCCGCGCGGTCCGCCTCCAGATCCTCGAAATCCAGCCGCTGGAAATAGTCGCGGCCGTACAGGCGCCAGTGGTCCCGCACGATGTCCGGCAAGGGCCGGTCCTCCACCGCCAGCAGGTTCAGCCACATCAGCACCGCCCACAGGCCGTCCTTCTCGCGCACGTGGTCCGCGCCCGTGCCGAAGCTCTCCTCGCCGCAGAAGGTGATGCGGCCGTCGTCCAGCAGGTTGGTGAAATACTTCCAGCCGGTGGGGGTCTCGTACAGGGGCAGGCCCAGCCGTTCGGCCACCCGGTCCACGGCGCGGCTGGTGGGGGCCGAGCGGGCCACGCCCTTCAGCGGCCGGGTGCGATAGGCGCCGATGCGCGCGGCGTTGGCCGTCAGGATCGCCAGGCTGTCGCCGGGCGAGACGATCATGCCGGGGCCCAGGATCATGTTGCGGTCCCCGTCCCCGTCGGAGGCGGCGCCGAAAGCCGGGGGCCGATCCCCGAACAGGGCCGCGGCCAGCGCGGGCGCGTGATCGGGATGGGGGTCGGGATGCCCCCCGCCGAAGTCGGGCGACGGGACGCCGTTCATCACCACGCCGCCCGC
>JBALUZ010000016.1:0-27502 GCA_036963825.1 Brevundimonas sp. | reverse complement strand
GACGGTGCGAACGTGGAAGGCCCTGGGTGCGCCGGGCCGGGCGGCGTCGGTTCTGGCGTTCGGATCGCCGGGGCTGAACCTGGCCCGGGCGGCTCGCGAACTGCTGGAGCCCGAGGCCCTCACCGTCATGCACGCCGAACCCGCGCCTCCGCGCGTCCCCTTCGACGTCACGCCGGAAACCCTGGCCGGGTTGGCTGCGACGCGCCCCGGCGCCTTCGATCTGATCCTGGCGGGAGGCGGGCTTGACGCCGGCAGTCTCGGGCGCATCCGCGACGATCTCGTCCACGCGGCGGCGCTTCTCGCGCCGCGGGGCGTCCTGGCCCTGGCCGTCGACACCCTGGGCGCACCGGATGCCGGAGGAGGCGTCGACGCCGTCCTGTTCCCCCACCTGTCCTGGCGGGGCGACCTGGACGAAACGCCGCGCGCACTGCTGCCGGCGGCCTCATGGATGCTGCTGTTCCGGAGCCTGGATCTGGACGTCCATGCGGCGCAAGGGTTCGGCGCCCAGGGCGTTCCCGCCAACGTGCTTGATCGCCACGCCGGGCGTCTCGAGATCTACGACCGCGACGAGCTCATGACAGGACGCCTTCACCTGATCATCCGCAAGCGGGAGGAGCGCGCATGAGTCTGGTGGAACGCGCCCGCAGGGTTCTTCGCAAGGGGCGGCAGGCGGTCCTGCCGCAGTCCGAGGTGCGTAGCCCCTCTGACCAGGCCGCGTGGGAGGACGCGGTCGCGCTGTGGAACGCGCTGTTCGCGCCGTTCTCCCCTGTCGTGGAGGACGCGGATGTGATCGAGCTGGGCTGCGGCGACGGGCGTCTTGCGGGGGCCCTGCTGACGACCGGACGGGCCCGCTCCGCCCTGGGGTTCGAACGCCGCGCCTTCTGGGACGGCGAGGGCGGCGTCCCCGCCTGGCGTCCGCGCGACGTGGCCGGTCTTGATCTGCGGGTCGGGCGCGACGCCGCCGGCGAAGTGGACGAAGGGACGGCGGACCTCATCCTGGCGCGGGAGCTGGACGGATTCGTCCCGCTCGACCGGCTCGAAGCCTCGCTGGGCGCCTTCTACGGCTGGCTGCGCCCGGGCGGCGAGATGCTGGTGCGTGTCCGCTGTGGAGACGGGCGGGGCGGGCCGGACGCGCCCGGCTACGGCTTCATGACGCCGACGGCCTGGACGGCCGTTCTGCTGGGTGCGGGGTTCGAGATCGTCGACCGCCGCCGGACGTGGCGCCGTCCCGTCGACCAGGGCGAGGCGGTTGAACGCCTGCCGCACGCGTCGGACGACGAGCGGCTGACGGCCGAACTGCACCTGCACCTGATCCGCCCCTGGGAGTCCCGGGAGCTGGACGACCTGCGCGCCTTCGGCGACCAGCGCCGGGCGGGCAAGGCGCGGAAGGGCTGAGGCGGGCGGCGTCCGCCCGCCGGCGCCTCAGTCGCTGAAGCGGTCCACGGCCACCAGAACGCCCGCCATCTGGAAGATGGTCTGCGTCAGGTCGCGCAGGAACGGCAGCAGGGTGGAGTCCGGCTTCGACATGACCAGGATGCGGTCGCCCGGCATGGCGCGCCCGCCCTCGCGCAGCTGTCCGTCCTGACGGAACACCAGCACATTGCGGCGGTCGGCGCGCTGGGTGAAGCCGCCTGCGGCGCGCACATAACTCGACACCGGCTGGCCGGACTGGGCCAGGATCGACTGGGGCGCGTTCACCTCGCCGGCGATGGTCACCACCTGCGAGCGGCGCGGAATGACGATCACGTCGCCGGTCTCCACCCGCACCTGGTTCAGATCCTGATCGGACAGGGCAAGGATGCCCAGCGGCTCAACCAGACGCGCCCGCTCGATGTACTCGGTCACGAAGGCCAGGGACACGGCCCGGGACTGGGCCTCGGCCGGCGATCGCGCGGGCGACAGCAGCACGGTGCGCTCCAGCCGCTCCAGGCCCTCGTTCAGGGTCTGGCGCTGGGCCTCGCGCACGCTCTGCCGGCGCAGGTGGATGGCCTCCATGTCGGCGTCGGCGTCGATCGCCACCTGCGCCAGGACCTCGGCCACCGTGGTCCCGCGCGTTTCCGTGAAGACGGACGGACCGCCGTGGGCGCCCTCGACCCGCACCAGCACATTGGCCGGCCGGCTGTCGGACTCGAACTGGACCCGGTCGCCGTCCATCAGGGTGAAGGCGGAAAACTGGTCCAGCGGAATGTAGGCGCTGATGGGCTGGCCGTCGCGCACGCCGACCACGGCGGCGTGGGTCGCGCCGGGCTGCGGCCGGGCGAACTGCATCAACTCGCCGCCCTGGCCGGTCAGGCCCGCCAGCTCGAAGGTGAAGGGGGCGCGCACGTCGCCGCTGACCGAGACGATGGAGCCCTGCTCCTCCACCACGATGGCGTCTCCCGTGCGGAAACTGACCCGCGGGAGAATGCCTTCACGCAGGAAGTCATAGAGGTCGGCGCGGGCCATCACCTCGCCGTTGCGCAGCACCCGGATGCGTCGGTAGCTGCCGCGTACGGGATCGATCCCGCCGGCGCGCTGCAGATAGACGATGAGGGCGTCGTCAGAGGCGCCGGCGAAGGACCCCGGCTGATCGACGGGACCGGTGACCAGAACCCGGGTGGAGGCGGTGGCGGTGGGCGTCGCATAGACCTGGACGCCCTCGTTGTAGATGCGGCGGCTGGCCTGCTCCACCACGATCGGCGCCTGGGAGGCGGCGACACCCGCCAGGCGGACGGGCCCGACGCCCGGGACCACGACATTGCCCTGGGCGTCGATGGTCAGGTCGTGGGTCCCCTCGACCATGCCCCAGAGGGTCACCTGCACCGTGTCCCCCGGCTGCAGGACATAGCCCGGGTCCACCACATCGGTGGACGTCTCCGGCGCCTCTCCGGCGAACATGTCGGCGCCCAGCGGCGGCGGGCGGACGCCCCGGCGCTCCTGGATCACCAGAGCCTCGGGCCCCTGCGGCGCGGCCTGCTCGGGCGCGGTCCGGGTGGGCGCCGCCGCACCGGTCTGGGCTGCGGCCGCTCCCGCCTGGACCGTCAGGGCGAAGGCGAGAGCCGCGATCTTCAGCAAGCGAGAACCGGTCATTCCATGTGATCCCGAATGATCGAATAGATGAGAGCGCCGACGCCCCACAACAGGGCCGAACCGATCAGCACAGCGAAGACATTGCCCAGCCGCCGCCACCAGTTGGACTGCTCCGGTTCGCGCGGCGGCACATAGGCGACCACGTATTTGCGGTCGTTGATGGACTGGCGGCGCACGCTCTCGGCGGCCTGCAGCGCCGTCGTATAGGCCTGCTGGGCGAACTCGTAGTCCATCAGCACGGCCTGAGCCTCGATCTGACGGCCGGAAGCCTGTTCACCGGGCGTCGCCATGGCGCGCTGCACGGCGCGGGCCCGCTCGGCCTCCAGGGCGGCGATCTCCCGGCGCAGGCCGGTCAGCTGGGGCGCGTCGGGCTGATAGGTCTGGCTCATGGTGGCCAGTTCCGTGCGCTTCTGGGCCAGCTGGGTGTCCAGGCTGCCGACCAGCGCCATGGCCTGCTGGGCCGGGGTCGCCACATCCACGCCCGAAAAGCGTTGGCCCTGATATTCGGCGAGGCGGTCCCGGGCCTCCTCATACGCCTCGCGCTTGCGTTCGATCTCGCGCTCCGCGGCGTCGATCAGGTCGGTCATGGCCCGATCCGCCATGCGATTGACCAGCTCCTCGCTGAGGGTCAGCACGCCCTGGCTGAGACGCAGGGAGTCGTCCGGGGTGTAGGCGCTGACCTCCACGTGCGCCGACTGGGAGGCCGGGTCGTGACGCACCCGCACCTTGTCGCGCCAGAAGCGGGTGGCGCGCTCCCGCGTGGCGTCCTGCGGGAGGATGGAAAGGGGATCCAGCGAAAACCGGGAGTAGGCTTCGTCGAACCCGTACCGCTCGCGCAGGTCCTCCACCATGGCGTTGGAGCGGATGTACTCCTCGACGATCCGGGTATCGAGCGTGTTGGCTGTGGGCGCCGAGATGCCCAGGGCGCCCAGGGTGTCCAGCGGCGCCGCATCCGCGCCCCGCACGGCGAACGACGTCGTGGTCTGATACTGGGCCGGCGCCAGCAGGATCAGATACAGGGCGTAGAGAATCGTCGGCCCCAGGATCAGGATGATGGCGGAACGGGCCAGGATCATCCGTCGGCGCCGGGCCTTGTCCAGACCGTTTGTGGCCGGAACGTCTAGGGTTGTCATGCGGCGCGCCCTCTGGCCACGATTTCCATGTAATAGTCCTCCGCCGCGTCCAGGCTCTCGAACGGCATCGCCTGTCCCCGGTCCATCACCACCGCCCGTGAGCAGAATTCGCGGATGGTCGACATGCTGTGCGACGTCAAGATGATGTCCGAGCGCGCCCGCCGCTCCGCAAACGCCTCCTGCGCCTTGTTGCGGAAGGCTGCGTCGCCCACACTCAGTCCTTCATCGATCACATAGACCTGAAAGTCCACCGCAAGACTCAGCGCGAAGGACAGCCGCGACTTCATGCCGGAGGAATAGTTCTCGATCGGTTCATGGAAATAGGCGCCCAGCTCGGCGAAATCCCGGACGAAGTCCGTGACCTCCTCCACATCCCGGCGATAGATCCGGCAGACAAATTTGAGGTTCTCGGCCCCGGTCATGGAGGCGTGGAATGCGCCGGTGAGACCCAGCGGCGACGACACGGTCACGGAGCGCTTCACCGTCCCCCGGTCAGGCCGCTCCACGCCGGAAATCAGGCGAAGCAGGGTCGACTTGCCCGCGCCGTTCAGCCCCAGAACCGCCGTCGACGATCCCCGGTAGAACGACAGGTTCGTCGGCCGGATCACCTGCTGCTTGCCGAAGCGGGTGCGGTACGATTTCTCGACATCAATGAGTTCGATCATGGCGCGGGCTCAGGGCTGCAGGTCATAGCCGCTGATGCGGTAGAGCCAGTCGATGAACAGGCCGAGGAACAGGAAGATCGCGCCCAGCGATATCGGGTACCACGGATTGTACAGATCGCTCTGGAAGTCGGTGATCGAGGCGTCGCGAATCCATTCGATGACGTGGGCCAGCGGATTGTACTGCACGTACTGGAGGAACTCCGGCGGCAGGCTCCCCATGGTGTACCAGAGCCCCGAGGTGAGCAGCAAAATCCGGCCCAGCGGCCCTGTCAGCTCGTTCCACGGATCAAAGGCGCGGCCGATCTGTGAACTGAGGAAGCTGGCGCCGTAACACAGCAGCAGCAGGGTCGCGCCCGCTTCCAGCATCGGCAGCGGACGGTCGATCCAGGCGGTGAGCGGCAGGCCGAGGAAGGCGTACATGATCAGGGCGAACAGGATCAGCACGATGAAATAGGTCAGGGATTCGAGCACGACCCGCGATGTGATCACCTCGAATGCATTGACCTGGGGGTACTGCATCAGGACGCGGTTGCCGCGAATGGCGTTCCCGCCCCGGGTGATGCCGCCCCGCACCAGGAAGATCGGCAGGATCGCCGACAGGAAGAACACGACCAGGCTGTCTCCCGCGCCCGCCGGACGCGCGATGGCGGTGAACACCGCCATCATGACGATGAGCAGCAGCATGGGCGAGATCAGCGCCCAGACGTAGCCCGCCGATCGACGGCCATAGCGCGTTCGCGACTCGCGGACGAACAGCGCGTGGATGGTCCGCAAACTGGACATGGCGGCGTCATGCGCCTGTTTCAGATCATCCCGGAAACGGTCCGTCAGCACCATTCGACATCGCCCCGCGTGTTTCGGTCAGGATGCACGCGGCACACGCCCTTGCAACAGGCTGCGTCGACGGTCATCGGCGGCGCGCTCAGCGGACTCTCGCGAACTTCGCCGCCACTTCATCGTAGGTTTCGACCACCCGCACGTTCCGTGTCGCGTTCTTCTCGCCCGCGCTGTAGCCGAAGCTGATCACGGCGCCGCGAAGATCGTCACCGCCCAGTGGAGCGAAGGAAACGACCAGATCGACGTTCACGGAAAGCTTGGAGCCGTTTTCATGGGTGAGCTCGACGAAATGCGACATGACCCCCTCCCTGGAGATTGAAAAAAGCAAGGCGACATACAAGGTAAACAGCCGCTTTGCGAGGCGAATCGAACGGATCAAGGTTCGCCGACCCGCCCGTCCTTGACGGGTGAGGAAGGACTAAAATACAGCTTTCATTCGGCCTGCCGACCATGCTGGGCGCGCTCGATCCGCTTCCGGATCGGGGTCGTTGCAGCCCGCCGCCCTCGCTGCGCCATCGCACCTGGAGATGATCTTGACTGTAACAACCGACACCGGGCCGGAGCCGAAGGTCAAACCCGCGGCGGCGCCAGCGGCGTCCAGAGGCAGAACCAAGAAGAGCCAGGGCACCGCATGGCAGAAGATCGCTGACCGGATCGACGAGTTCGTCACCCATCGCCCCGACGATCAGCTGGCCACGTTCCTGGCGGACCTGCGCGAACTGGACATCGGCCGCAAGGACCCCAACCACTTCTACCGCACCCGCGAGCTCGTACAGCCGCTGGGCGCCGCGATCCTGGGCGCCATCGACCGGTCCTATGACGACACCTTCCACTATCCGGATGTCATCGCCGGGCGCTATTCCACATCCACCATCAGCCCGATCCGCTACCTGCTGGGATGTGTTCGACCGGACACCACCGCAATCGTCGAACTGGGCAGCGGCTGGTCCGTCAACCTGTTCCAGCTCTACGTGGGCCTTGGCCGGACGCGCTCCAGGACCATCGCCTACCATGGCGCCGAGTACACCGACGAGGGTCAGGAAGCGGCCAGACGGCTGGCCGCCCACGACGGCGCCATCGACTATCACGCCCACAGCTTCGACTACCGCAAGCCCGACATATCCTTCCTGAAGGACGCGACCGGCCACGTGCTGGTGTTCACACGCCACTCCATCGAGCAGGTCGACCTGATCGACCCGAAGCTCTACGACATGCTGCACCAGCTCGACGCAAAGGTGACGCTCGTGCACATCGAGCCCACGGGCTGGCAGCGCGATCCGATCCTCGTCACGCGTCGCAAGAAGAAGGACGACAGCTTCTTCGAGGACCTGGGCAAGCTGAACGCCCAGGACGTGTTCAGCGCCCGGCGCCAGCTTGAGAACGCGGCCTGGTGGTCCTGGCGGCTGGACTACAACATCAACCTGACCAGCATCATCAGCCAGGCCTACCGCAACAAGAAAATCCGCGTCGTCCGGCGGGAGCACGACTTCGCCGCCATCGGGAACATCTTCAACCCGTCGTCCCTGTACCACATCGAGTTCATCAAGCCTGCCGCCTGAGGCCCGCCCCCCGGAGCGGCGCCGCCGCTCCGGTCAGGCCGTCGAACGAGGACGTTCAGGCGCCCCGCGCCAGGGCGGCGCGATTGAACTCCACGATTTCATCCGGGGTCAGGAAGACGTCGTTCGATCCCGAGTTGTACTCGAAGCCCTGCTCCACCGGCGTGCCCTTCTCGCCCAGTCGATTGACGGCGTAGTCGATGTCGCCGCGGTGGAACCGGATGGTCGGCGAAATGACGTAGTGGTCGTCAAACTCGATGGTCAGATGGCTGTCGTCCGCCGGGCACATGATCTCGTGCAGCTTCTCGCCGGGACGGATTCCGATGACATGCTGCTCCAGATTCGGCGCCATGGCTGTGGCCAGGTCAACCACGCGGACCGAGGGAATCTTGGGCACGAAAATCTCGCCGCCGTGCATCCGCTGGAAATTCTTCAGCACGAAGTCCACGCCCTGCTGGAGCGAGATCCAGAACCGCGTCATGCGCGGGTCGGTGATGGGCAGCGACGCGGCCCCCTCCTTCATCAGCTTGTCGAAGAACGGCACCACCGATCCGCGCGAGCCGACCACATTGCCGTAGCGCACCACGCCGAAGCTGGTTCGATGGCTGCCCGCCATGTTGTTCGCCGCCACGAACAGCTTGTCAGACGCCAGCTTGGTGGCGCCGTACAGGTTGATCGGATTGGCGGCCTTGTCGGTGGACAGGGCCATGACCTGCGTCACGTCGTTGGCCAGGGCCGCATGGATGACGTTCTCGGCGCCGTGGATGTTGGTGCGGATGCACTCGGTCGGATTGTACTCGGCCGCCGGCACCTGTTTCATGGCCGCTGCGTGGATGACGAAATCCACGTCCCGCATGGCCTGGATCAGGCGATCGCGGTCCCGCACGTCGCCGAGGAAATAGCGCATGCAGGGGGCGTTGAACGACTGGTGCATCTCGAACTGCTTCAGCTCGTCACGCGAATAGACGATCAGCCGTCGCGGCTTGTACCGCTCCAGGATGGTGCGGACGTACATCTTGCCGAAGGAACCGGACCCGCCGGTGATCAGGATGGATTTGTCGTCAAACATGTCGGGCTTTCAACTTGAGAGGGATTCGACCCCGGGCAGGTCATTCAGCGACGGGCGCCGCGCGACGGGAGCGGCGCGGCGTGTCGGCGGTTCGGGGGCTGCGGGCCTTTCCGCTGGCCGCGCGGGGAGGCCGGGGGGTGTTCACCGCATCCGTCGGCCTCCTGGGCAGCGCCGTGACGCGCCGGGCGAGGCGTCGGACATTGGCGTCGCCGTGCTTCAGGTAAGCCACGATGTCCTCCTCGAACCAGCGGGGAGGCGTGGTGACCTTATTGGTCAGCGGGCGGGCGTGATACCGGTAAGGGATCGTGACCATGTCGCCGCTCATGTAGTGGATCCAGGCGGCCGCGCGCTCCGGCAGATCGACCGGCGTCTGCGCGGGAGACTGGAAGCGAACCAGACGCCGGTAATGGCTTCGATCCTTCGGCGTCACGTGGCCGATCGGATAGTCGGTGGGCGCGAAGTCGGCGCACAGCACCGCCGGGATGTTCATGAGCCCCAGCTCCACGGCCGTCGTGCCGTTGTAGATCAGACCCAGATCGATCAGGTCCCCGAGCTCGTTCAGATCGAACCAGTCCTGGCCCACGATGACGACGTTGTCGGGCAGATCCACCTCGATCAGGTCGGTCATGTATTCGGTCAGGAAGGTGGCGATCTCGTTGCGCAGCTCGTGGGGGTGCGGCTTGATCAGCAGCAGGGTGCGCGACCCCCGCACCGACTCGATGGTGTGGTTCAGCCAGTCCTTCATGTTCCTGTGCGCCGGGCCGCCGTCGGTCGGCGCGGCCATGTCACAGACCACCTTTCCGAATGCGCAGGCCACCTTGCCGCCCTGCGCTCTCCACTGACGCACCCGCTCGGCGCAGGCCAGGGCCTCGGGCGGCGGCGCCGCAGTGGTGCGGGTCGAACGCCGGACCTTGGTGGTGTCGCGGACCCGCTCCAGCATCAGCCGGGCGGCCTTGCGGCGGCTCTCGTACCAGGCGTCGAATTCCGCCGGGACCGGGAAGCTGGCCGTGCGCAGCTCCGGGTGAGCCGTCATGTTGCGCATGCCGCACTTGGTCGAGAACGACCGGGAGAAATTCGCGAAATAGTTCTCGTAGCCGTTGGAGGCGTGCAGGCAGAAGAAGGCGGCCGGGTCTCCGTGCTGCTCGCAGTAGAACCGCACCACGGCGTCGGGCAACCGGGCCTGGAGCGGAACCATTGTGCCCGCGCGCAGCGACATGTCCGCGAAGGTTTCCCGGGCGTTCTGGAGAACGGTGGCCTGCAGCCGCGTCCAGTCCACCAGCCGGCCCAGGAATTTGTTCAGGCTGGGGCAGGTGAAATCGACGTTGTAGCGGCGGCGATTGATGGCGCCTTCCTCCCACAGCGGCTGGGAGAGATCCATGTCGCCCCACTTGAACCGGCCCTTCGCGATCTCGGGTCTGAAGCCCTTGATCGGCTTGAAGCCGTCCGCGACGTCGGGGTTCATGCGGACGTCGGCCAGCACGCAGCCGATGAACCGGTCGATGCGCGGATCACCCGTCGGCTGGGCCGGCAGAACGCCCTCGACGACCGGGATCACGGCCCATCCCTGCTTCTTCAGCTCCAGCAGGACAGCCATGGGATATTTCGTCAGCTGGCCGGCGTTGCGCGGGGCCAGCATGACCACGCCCCGGGGCTTGACCGGCTGCGGCACGGCGCTGAACCAGCGCGCGGAGTCCGCCAGGAACTCGAGCTCGGCGATGCGCTTGATCAGGCTCCAGTGACGGTTGGGCGAGAAGGCCTTCGGCGTGGCCAGCACCGTTCCCGTCACCGTCCTGAGCAGATTCAGGGCGCGGTCGAACTGGCCCTCGCGCTGCAGAATCTTCACATAGTGGATGGCGGCGTAGGAACGGCGCATCGACTCCGGAGCGCCTGCAAAGAAGGCGTGGGCCAGGTCGTGACGCCGCGCCCGCGCCGCCCAGGCCAGAAAATCCCGGACCTCGTGCGGCTTGCGCGGTTCGCCGGCGTGGTCGACCAGCGCCGTCGTCGCCGCCGCGAACCGCTCCGGGTCGCCTTCGACCAGAACCGAGGCCACGGTCCACAGCGCCGTGCGCGCCGCCGGATCCCGGGCGTAGCGCAGCAGACCGTCCTCGATCAGCGCCACGTCATCCGCCATGTCGAGTTCGCGGGCCAGTTGCAGAACCTGGATCAGCAGGCGGACCGTCTTCAACCCGCCGTCCTTGCCGACAAGCGCGGGGTCGGGCCCGCCGGCCCCCGGCAGCATCGGCGTCCACGCGTCCCGCATGGAGGCGTAGGACTTGCGCGCCGCCGCATAGGCGGCGTGGTATTCAGGCATGCGTCGCAGACCCTGGCGCAGCATGTCCTTGATGGCGCGCAGCTTCTCGCGCGTCCCCGGTTCGCTGAGGAACCGGTGGCGGCACGCTGCGAGATAGCGGCTCTGGCGACGCCCCTGGAGCAGGACCTCCTGGTCGATCAGGGCGGAGACCCCGTCGTCCTCCGCCTCTCCCTTCCGGTCCACCGCGCCGTCCGCCGCCTCGGCTTCGGGCTCGGCCCCGGCGGCCCAGGCCATCTTGTCCCGCGCGATGCTGTCGACCACGCGCCAGGCGTCCGCCAGATGAGCCAGCTGGCTCCTGCGGACCCGCGCTTCAATGACATCGGCGGCCTCGCGGGCTTCCGTCGCCCGGGTGGCGGTCCTCACGAGGGCGGCGGCTTCCTGGAGGTGGTCGGTCTTTGCAAGGGCGACGGCCCGCACATAGATGACCAGCAGACTCCCGGGGTGCTCCGCCAGAACCGGTTCGGTGGCGGCCAGAAGGACAGGCGCGCCGTCATCGCGTGACATCAGCGTCGTCAGCCGAACCGCGGCGTCCAGGGGCGCGGCAAGCCCCATCTGCTCCAGACCGGCCATGGCGCGCAGGAGGTTCTGGATCGGTCGATCCATCCCGGAGGCGCGCGCCGCGCGGCTGGCCCGCCCACGCAGGATCCGCGCCCGGTATTCCGTCGCCTCGTCTTTCCAGCCGAGCTTTCCGCACTGCCGGTAGAGCGCCTCGATGACTTCCACGTTTCCGTGGCCGTGGGCGTCCAGATGCTTGAGCATGGCCACCGACAGGCCGCCGAGGCGGGCCTTGTGCAGGAGCGGCGCCGCCCGGAGCACGAGGCGCCGGTGGCGGCTCCAGAGCCAGGCGATCCTCGCCTTTCCCGCTGACGACTTCGCGCTCATCCCAGCAGGTCCCAGGACATGGGGGTGCCCGCCTTGACCGCCCGGGACACCCGCCGGCCCAGCAGAACGTCATAGTGCTTCGGCTCCAGCCCGTGACCAGGGCGCACCCGACGCAGGTTCTGCGGCGTCAGTTCATCGCCCGCATTCAGGTCCTGCGCGATATACAGCGACCGGCGGCGCCGTCGCGCGTTGCGCTCCACCTCGGTCGGACCGTAGCGGACCTCCCCCAGCGCCTGGCGCGCCCGCGTCGCCTCGGTGACCAGCGCGGCCATCTCCGCCGGCTCGGCCGAGAAGGCGGAATCCACCCCGCCGTCCCCGCGGTCCAGGGTCATGTGCTTCTCGATCACCGTGGCGCCCAGGGCGCAGGCGGCCACGGGCACGCCAATGCCCATGGTGTGGTCCGACAGGCCCACCTCGCAGCCGAACAGCTGCGCCATGTGCGGGATGGTCAGCAGGTTGGAATGCTCCGGCGGGGCCGGATAGTTGCTGGTGCACTTCAGCACCACCACGTGCGGGCATCCGCCCTCGCGGGCGGTCTCCACCGCCTCGGCGATCTCGGCGATGGTGGCCATGCCGGTCGAGATGATCATCGGCTTGCCGGTCGCCGCCACCCGCCGGATCAGCGGCAGGTCGATGCACTCGAACGAGGCGATCTTGTAGCAGGGCGCGTCCAGGCGCTCGAGCAGGTCCACCGCCGTCTCGTCGAACGGCGACGAGAAGCACAGGATGCCCTTCTCCCTCGCCCGCGCCATGATCGGGGCGTGCCAGTCCCAGGGGGTGTGGGCCTCGCGGTACAGGTCGTACAGGTTGCGCCCCTTCCACAGGGACTTGGGATCATTGATGACGAACTCGCCCTCGGCGATGTCCAGCGTCATGGTGTCGGCGGTGTAGGTCTGGAGCTTGACCGCATCGGCCCCCGCCGCCGCGGCGGCGTCCACGATGGCCAGGGCGTGATCCAGCGAACCGTTGTGATTGCCGGACATCTCCGCGATCACGAAGGGCGATCCATCGTCTGCGGCGTTGGGGTTCAGCAACTGCTTCAGACGGCTCATCGGGCATCCTCGTTCGCTCGCGCCTGGGCCGCGCGCCGCGTCTCGTAAAAATCACGCAAGGCGCGCTCAAGCGACCACTCGGGTTTCCACCCCAGGTCCATCCGCGCGGCCTCGATACTCATGTGCGGCGCCGGCGCCGGTCCGTCCTGCGGATCCTCGATCCTCAGGGCGGCGTCGTTGCCAAACGCGACGTTCACCGCCTCGGCCATCTCCATCAGGCTGAAGACGCGCCCGGCCCCCACATTGAAGACCCCGCCGGGGGCTTCCGGCGCCAGGGCGGCGGTGAAGGCCCCGACTACATCCCTCACATATATTTGATCAACCCCGATCCGTCCATTTCCCCGCACCGTCAACGGTTCGCCGCGCCATGCGGCGTCGGCGAACCGCATCAGCACCGCCGAGATCCGCTCGCCGTGGCCGTACGTCGCCGCCAGCCGCAACGAGGTCGTCCGCATCCCCGTCTTGCCGCCCCACAGGGTCAGCAACTGCTCCGACGTCAGCTTGGACAGTCCGTAGGGATTCAGCGGAACCGGCAGATCCGTCTCCGCATAGGGAACCGCGTTGGCCCCCGAATAGACCGCGATGGTCGAGGCCTGCACGAGGCTGGAGACGCCCGCATCCCGCGCGGCGAAGACCAGGGTCTCCAGCAGGTTCAGATTGGTTTCCGCGAAGGGGCGGAAGGTCAGGGGATCATCCTCGCGCCGGCTGCGTCGCCCGGCCAGATGCACCACCGCATCCACACCCTTCAGCGCCTCGGCCAGGTCCGTCGCGCTGTAGTCCGTCGCATGCGCCCGCACGCCATCGCCCGCCAGCGGCGTCAGCCCCCCGGCGTCGCGGCCCAGCGCCACGACCTCATGGCCCGCGTCGGCCAGCGCCGGGACCAGATAGCCGCCGATAAAGCCCGACGCGCCGGTGACAGCGACCTTCATGCGTCCCGCCTCATCTCAGTCTGACCGTCTGCGCACATAGTATCCCACCACCTCCATGCGGCCATTGATGGGCAGGACCGTCTCGCCGTCCTCGTAGCGGTACTCGTGATAGAGGGCGTCGTCCGGGATCGGGAAGTCCGCTGCGGAAAAGGCCCCGCCCGGAGGCGTCTGCTGGAACATCAGCTCATAGACCCCGTCCGCCGGGCGGCCCGTCGTCAGGGCCGCGATGTCCTCGCCCATCAGCCGCCGCACCGCCAGGTCCAGATAGTCCAGCCCCCGCGCATGCGTCATCAGCCGCCAGATGTGGCAGCCGTCCAGGCGCGGCGCGATCTCGATGATCTTCGGCCCCTCGGGCGTGGCCTTCATCTGGAAATACAGCGTGCCCTCGCGCACGCCCAGCGACGCCACCACCGCCTCCACCAGTTCGGCGCCCTGATCGACCACCGTCTGATCCACCGCCACAGGCGGGATCAGGTGCCCGCTGGGGACGCCCACCAGATGCTCGCCGTGCACCAGCCGTTCCGAACACTCATTGACCACGACCCGGCCGTCGGCGACCAGCACGTTGTAGGAGATCTCCACCCCCTCCAGCCACGCCTCGACGATGGCCGTGCCGGTGGGCGACAGGTCCAGGGCGCGGCGCACCGCCGCCTCCAGATCCGCCGCGTCATCGACCTTGGCGACGCCGCGCTGGCCTTGCGAGTCCGCCGGCTTCACCATGCAGGGAAAGGCCGACCAGTCGGCGCAGTCCGAAAAACTCTTCACGCGCCGATAGGGGACCACCGACAGGCCGCGTTCATTCAGATGCGCCCGCAACGCCGCCTTGTCGTCCAGCAGGGCGACCAGGTCGTGATCGAAATAGTGCGGCAGGTTCAGGCGCCCCGAGGCCTCCACCACCGCCGGTACGGCCATGTCCGACGACACCGAATAGACCAGATCGGCGCCGATCGAGCGGGCCAGCTCGGTCACGCCGTCCCGGTCATTGATGTCCACCAGCGCGAAGTCGTGCGCCAGCCTGGCCCCCGCCCCGCCCGGCCGGTGGGCGCAGACGGTGACGCGCCAGCCCTGCCCGGCCAGATAGCGGATGAGGTCCGCCTGACCGGCGTTGGCGCCCAGCACCAGGGCGGTCCTGTCACGCATGGCCTCGTTCATCCGTTCAGCGCTCCGATCAGGCGGTCAACAAGCCGCGCGCAACCCTTGCCGTCCACATTGGCCTGGCCCGCCCGCGACATGGCCGCGCGGCGCGCGTCGTCCGCAGCAAGGGCCGTCACCTGCGCGGCGATGTCGAGGGGATTCACCTCGGGCGCGCGCCCCAGATAGATCGCCGCGCCGCGGTCCTGCCAGCCCAGGCCCTGACGGATCTGGTTGTCGGCCATGGCGGTGATCAGCATGGGAACACCGGCCGCCGCCGCCTCGAAGGTGCTGGTGCCGCCCGCAATCACCGCCAGATCGGCGTTCAGATACTCGCCCGCCACGTCGTCGGGATTGACCGCCAGCACGGCGCGATCAGGGGCGTGCGCCGTGATCCAGTCCGCGATGGCGGCGTTGCCGGGATTGCCCGCCCCCGACATGACCCGCAGGGATACGCCGGCCGGGCCGTGGCCCGTCAGCGCCTCCAGGGCGCGCACGACCATGCCCCGGTCGTCGCCGCCGCCGAACGAGATCAGCAGCCGCTTCAACGGGCGGTCCGCCTCGCGCGGCGGCAGATTGGCGAAAGCGGGTCTCAGGACGGCGAACTCCGGCCCCAGCAGGAATTCAGTCCGCGGGTTCCGCGCCAACGCGCGATAGTGCTCCGGGGTTTCACGCGGACCGCCGTTCGCCACGAAATCGGCCCAGAACGGCGGCGGACTGGATGCGTCGAACTGCTGCAGCCACGTCAGCCCGGCCGCGCGCAGCCGCAGCTGGTAGGCCTCGTCCATGCGGTAGTCGTCCATCACCGCCACGCGCGCGCCCAGCCGCCCGGCGAGGGCGATGAAAGCCTCCGCATCCGCGGCGCCGGTGGTCCAGGTCAGGGGCGTCCAGCTCCGGAACAGGGCCTCATCCCCCGCCAGCCGCCAGTCGTCCTCCGGCCCCGCCATGGCGCAGGCCACACCCCGCGCCGTCAGCATGGCGGCCAGGGTCCGGCACCGCGTCAGGTGCCCCGCGCCCACCGACGGCGAGACATTGCAGCGGAACAGGATCATGCGCCGGGCGCCCCGCCTTCCCTCAGCGCGCGGAACACCAGCTCGGCGCGGGTCCAGTCCTCGGGCGTGTCGATGTCGTGCACCCGCCAGCGCGGCAGCACCACGGGCGCCGAATGGGGCGCAAACACCGGCTGATCGGTCAGGAAGGCCTCGGCCGTTCCCCAGTAGAACTGCCCCGCGTCGTGGTACGCCTCTTCCAGATCCTGCGACCGGGCGTGGCGGTGCTCGGGCTGCAGCATGTCCACCCCGCCCTCCGGCAGGCGCTTCAGGGCGCGCTGCACCGGATAGGCGAAGCTGGTCACCGAAAACGCATAGCGGAACCGCCCGTCCGCGAGCAGATCCAGCCCGGCCTTCAGATCGCCCGCGTCCAGGAACGGCGCCGTCGGATAGATGCAGCAGGCCTGTGCGACCGTGGTCCCCGTCAGGTCCTGCATCGCCCGGATCGCATGGGCGATGACCGGCCGCGTCGGGGTGTGGTCGTCGGCCAGCTCCGCGGGGCGGCGGAAGGGCGCCGTGGCCCCGGCCGCCGCGGCGATCTCCGCGATTTCATCGTCGTCGGTCGAGACCACCACGTGGTCGAACAGGCCGCTCTCCAGCGCCACCCCCACCGGCCATGCGATCATGGGGCGTCCGGCGAACGCGCGAACGTTCTTGCGCGGGATGCGTTTGGATCCGCCCCGGGCCGGAATGACCGCAATGCGCATCTCAGGCCCCCAGGGCGCGCACGGCGGCGATCACATGGGCGACATCGGCGTCGGTCATGGCCGGATACAGGGGGATGCTGAGCGTGCGGTCGTAGTACCGCTCCGCGTGCGGGAAATCGCCGGGCTTCGTGCCGTACTGCTCCCGGTACCAGGGCTGCAGGTGCACCGGGATGTAGTGGACCTGGGTGCCTACGCCCGCCGCCCTCAGCCGCGCCATGACCTCGGCCCGGCTCTGGCCGATGGCGTCGAAATCGATCTGCAGCACGAACAGGTGGTGGCACACGGTCTGCTGCGGCTGTACCGGCAGGCCCAGCCAGTTCAGATCCGACAGGCCCGCGTGATAGGCGGCGATGATCTCGCGGCGGCGGCTGGCGAACCGGTCCAGCTTGGCCAGCTGCGTCGCCCCCAGGGCCGCCTGCATCTCGGTCATGCGGTAGTTGAAGCCCAGATGCTGCTGCTCGTAGAACCACGGCCCCGGGTCGGCGGCCATGCGCGCCGGCGACCGCTCGATGCCGTGGGACCGCAGCAGCGCCATGCGCTCGTACAGGGCGTCGTCGTTGGTGGTGATGGCCCCGCCCTCGCCGGTGGTCATGGTCTTCACCGGGTGGAACGAGAACACTGTGGCGTCCGAGTAGCGGCAGTCGCCGACACGGCCCCCGCCCGGATAGTCGGATCCGATGGCGTGCGAGGCGTCCTCGACCACCTTCAGCCCGCGCGCCTTCGCCAGCGCCGCGAACCGCGCCATGTCGGCTGGCAGGCCGGCGAAATGCACCGGGGCGATCAAGGCGGTGTCGTCCGTCAGCGCGGCTTCCACCGCGTCCGGATCCAGATTGAACGTCGCCGGGTCGATGTCGGCGAAGCGCGGCCTGACGCCCGCATAGGCCATGGCGTTGGCCGTGGCCACGAAGGTGTTGGGCGTGGTGATCCCCTCGCGGCCTTCCAGAGCCATGGCCGCATAGACCACGTGCAGCGCCGCCGTGGCGCTGGACAGGACCAGACAGTGCCGCGCGCCCACCTGATCCGCCAGCTGCCGCTCGAAAGCGGGCACGCGCGGCCCCTGGGTCAGGAAGTCCGAACGCAGGGTGTCCAGAACAGCGGCCTCGTCGTCCGCCTCAATCGTCTGTCGGCCGTAAGGAATCACCGTGCGTCCCTTGTTCAATCCACCCACGCGACTGCGTAAGCTCCAGGCCGTGATCGCGACTGGCCGAACCGCTAACCCGTTGACCGATTGTCAGCAACCCCGCAAACCCGCCGGACCTGCTTCCGGAGCGCCATGCACATCTCTGATCACGGCTCGCAGAACACGGCTCCGCTTCCGCCGCTTCTCATTCTGACCGAGGGGGACCGCCGGCGCGGCCTGGGGCACCTCGGCCGCTGCCTCGGCTACGCGGCGCACTGGCGGGCGGAGGGACGGCCGGTCCGCTGGATCGTCGACGGCGACGAGGCCGCGCGGGCCGTGCTGGGCGCCGAAGCCGTCCAGTGGCGGGTCTGGCAGGACGAAACCGGGACCGTCGATGCGCACGGCCATGTGGTGATCGTCGATTCCTACGACGCGCGGCCGCAGGACCTGGCGCCGCTCGCGGACGGCGCGCGTCTGGTGGTGTGCCTGGACGATCTGGAGCGCGACGGCTATCCGCCGGGGCTGGTGGTTCACAGCGCCCCGGGCCCGCTGGACCGCTCGGGCCGCGCCGCCCGCTGGCTGATCGGCCCGGCGTGGCAGCCCATGCCGCCGGCCTTCTGGCGCGTCCCGGAGCGACCGCCGGCCCGTCCGGTCCTCGGGCGGGTTCTGGTCCTGACCGGCGGCACGGACCTCCGGAACCTGGGGCCCGGGCTCGCCGGCCTGGTCCGGGGGCGCCTGCCGCAGGCCCGGATCGATGTGGTCCTGGGCGCCGGCGCCGCGGCGACGCCCTTCCCGGACGGCGTGATCCTGCACCGGAATCTGGCGCCCGAGGCGCTGCGGGACCTGATGCTGGCC
The DNA here is from genome assembly GCA_036963825.1 of Brevundimonas sp. Lineage (GTDB taxonomy): Bacteria > Pseudomonadota > Alphaproteobacteria > Caulobacterales > Caulobacteraceae > Brevundimonas. The sequence continues at coordinate 9,137 of JBALUZ010000016.1, read as the reverse complement.
TGCGACGCCGCCGTCAGCGCGGCGGGCCAGACCCTGTTCCAGCTCGCCCGCTGCGGCGCCCCGACCATCATGGTCGGCGTCGCCGGCAACCAGGCCCGGCACCTGCGCGAATGGCCCCGCACCGGCGCGATGACGTCGGCCGGCGACTGGGACGCGCCCGGCCTGCACGACCGCATCGCGGCCCACCTGGAGGCCCTGGCCTCCCCGGACCTTCGTGCGGCCATGAGTCGGTGCGGGCAGGCCGCGGTGGACGGACAGGGCGTGGCGCGTCTGGCGCGGGAGGTGCGCGGGTCTCTGGCCTGACGGGTTACATTTCGTCCCGGCTCGCCTTATTGACGCCGGCCACGGCGCCCGGGATGCTCCAGGCATTCCGCCAGTTGGAACAGAACCACCCATGCACATCGCAGTGATCTTCGGAACCCGGCCGGAAGCCATCAAGATGGCGCCGGTGGTCCAGGCGCTGCGAGACACCCCCGGCATCCAGTGCAGGGTCTGGTCGACCGGGCAGCACCGCCAGATGCTGGACCAGGTGCTGGGGCTGTTCGACCTGGCCGTGGACGCCGACATGGCCCTGATGACCCCGGGCCAGAGCCTGAACGGCCTGTTCGCCGCCGCCGTGACGGGCGTGGACGCCATGCTGCGCGCCGAACGGCCTGACCTGGTTCTGGTGCACGGCGACACCTCGACGGCGGCCGCCGCGGCCACCGCCGCCTTCCACGCCGGAGTCCCTGTCGGCCACGTGGAGGCGGGCCTGCGCAGCGGCCGGATGGATCAGCCCTGGCCAGAGGAGTTCAACCGGCGGCTGGTGGACATGGTCAGCCGGCTCCTGTTCGCCCCCACCGACCGCGCCCGGGACAATCTGCTGGCCGAGGGCGTCGCCCCCGACCGGATCCTGGTGACCGGCAACACGGTGGTCGACGCCCTGCTGGCCACGGCGGACCGGATCCGGACCCGTCCCGACGTCCGGGCGCGCCTGGACCAGAGCTTCGCCCTTCTGGACCGGAGCAAACGTCTGGTGCTGGTGACGGGTCACCGCCGCGAGAGCTTCGGCGACGGCTTCCGGGACATTTGCGAGGCCCTGAAGCGGCTGGGTCAGGAGGACGCGCTCGAGATTGTTTACCCCCTGCACTTGAATCCGAATGTGCGGGAGCCGGTCCTCGGGCTATTGAGCGGTTCGCCCAGGGTTCATCTCATCGACCCGGTTGACTATGAGAGTTTCGTCTATCTCATGGATCGGTGTGACGTCATTCTCACAGACTCAGGCGGCGTGCAGGAAGAGGCGCCGTCTCTGGGCAAGACCGTGCTGGTCATGCGAGACGTGACCGAGCGTCCGGAAGCCGTCGATGCGGGCGTTTCACATTTGGTTGGTACGGACCCGAACCGTATCGTGTCTGGCGTGTTAGAGGCCCTGGCTCGCGGCCCGCGAGCCGGAAACGACAACCCATACGGCGACGGCCATGCCAGCCGGCGCATTGTCCAGGGACTGCTTGATGCCGCTGACCATCTACGCTGACTTTCAGGCCGAATCCCGCGAACGCATGACGGTGGCCGTGGTGGGCCTCGGCTACATCGGCCTGCCCACCGCCGCGGTGATGGCGCGGGCGGGCCATCGGGTCATCGGCTACGATATCCAGCCGGACGTGGTCGCCTCGGTCAACGCCGGCCGCAGCCACCTGGTCGAGCCGGGCCTCGACCTGCTGCTGGCGGCGGTCGCCGCGAGCAAGGCCCTGACGGCGGTTCATGAGGCGCCCCGGGCCGACGCCTATCTGATCACCGTGCCGACGCCCACCAAGACGGGCGATTTCAACCACCCCGACCTGAGCTCGGTCTTCAGCGCCGTGGAGGCCATTGCGCCCCGGCTGGAGAAGGGCTCCATGGTGATCCTGGAATCCACCTCTCCGGTGGGCGCCACCCGGCAGGTGGCCCAGCGCATCGCCGCGCTGCGTCCGGACCTCAAGGTCGCCCTCAACAGCACCGACAAGGAAGAGGGCGACATCGACGTCGCCTATTCGCCGGAACGGGTCATCCCGGGCCGCACCCTGCGCGAACTGGAGAGCAACGCCCGCGTCGTCGGCGGCGTGACCCCCCGCGCCGCCCGCCGGGCCGCGGCCCTCTACCGGTCCATGACCTCGGGCGAGATCCTGCTGACCGACGACCGCTCGGCCGAGTTCGTCAAACTGGCCGAGAACGCCTTCCGCGACGTGAACATCGCCTACGCCAACGAGCTGTCCCTGGTCTGCGACGACCTGGGACTCAACGTCTGGGAGGTCATCCAGCTGGCCAACCACCACCCCCGGGTCAACATCCTGACGCCCGGTCCGGGCGTCGGCGGCCACTGCATCGCCGTGGACCCCTGGTTCATCGTGGCCCAGGCGCCGGAGTCCGCCCGGCTGATCCGCACCGCGCGTCTGGTCAACGACGGCAAGCCGCGCTTCGTCATCGAGAAGGTGTGCGAGATCATGGATCTGGACCCTGGCCTGCGGCTGGGGTGCCTCGGCATGACGTTCAAGGCGGATGTGGACGACTTCCGCGAAAGCCCGTCCCTGAACATCGCCAAGGCCCTGTCGGCCCTCTATCCCGGACGCGTGGTCTGCGCCGATCCCTATGCGGGCGCCCTGCCCGCCGATCACGGCCTGGCGCTCGTCGACGCCGACGAGGCCCTGGCCCAGCCGGTGGTGCTGGCGCTGGTGCCGCACACGGAATTCCGGTCCGTCAGCCGCCCGGACGCCCAGGTGGTGGACGCCTGCGGTCTGTGGGCGTGATCAGAGCTTCTCGCTGATCCTGATGGCCGCGCGGCAGCCGGCCTTGATGACGGCGCTCAGCACCGGATAGGCGGGCGCCTCGCGGGCCCCCTCCGCAATGGCGTGATCGTGATGGACCAGTTCCTCGTCGCGGAACTGGCGGAACTGGGCCGCCATCTCCGGGTCGCGCGCGGCGACCTCGTCGGCCTGATCCCCGTAGTGCTCGCCGATGACGCTCTCCACCGCCTCGGTGCAGGCATGGGCGGCCTTCTCGCCCATCAGGGCCGTGCCGACGCCCAGGCCGTAGGCCGCCAGCCGCCAGACCGGCGTCATCAGGGTGGGGCGCACCCGCCGCTCGGTCAGCAGCGCCTCGAACCGCTTCAGATGGACGTCCTCCTCGCCCTCCATCCGCGCCATGTCCGCCGCGATGCCCGACCGGCCCGCGGCCTCGAACACCCGCTTCTGGCCGCGATAGATCTGCACCGCCGCCATTTCCCCGGCGTGGTCCACCCGCAGCATCTCGGCCATGCGGGCGGCGGAAGCCCCGCGTCCGGGGCGCGGCAGGGGAATGCGTCGGCTCATCAGCGTTTCTCCGCGTTCGTCCGGGGCGCCCGCGCATCCTTGGGACGTTTGGCCGCCATCAGGCTGAACCCGGCCAACCCGGCCGAGATCAGGACGTTCCATCCTGCCATGGACAGGCCCAGAAAGCGCCACGCCACCTCGTCGCACATGGCGGGCCGGGCCTCCGGCGCCGTGCCCATGGCCAGGGCGGTGAGCGCCTCCAGGTCCACCGTGCCGCCGCCTGCGCACAGGGCCGGCAGCGGCCACCAGCCCAGTTCCCCGCCGGCGTGGAATCCGGCCGTGACGGCCCCCGTGGCGAACACGGCCGCCAGCAGGAAGGCGGCGATGCGCGGCGTGCCCCGGCTGGCCCGGCTGAACACGGCCCACAGGGTGGCCGGCAGGGCGATGGCCACGGCGGCCCAGAACACCTCGCGCTGTTTCAGGCACAGATTGCAGGGCGCCAGGCCCCCGTAACGCTCAAAGGCGTGGGCGGCGCCCAGCATGGCCAGCGACGCCACAAGGGCGAAGGCGGTCCACCAGCGGGTGATCAGGCGATAAGCGGTCAGCATGGCGATGTTCTAGACCGGCTGCGCTTGCCCGTCGATGCGCCAGTCAGCCCGGCAGCCATCCGGCGAAACCCGCGGCCCAGCCGGCCCCCATCACCACCCCGGCCACCACCAGGGCCAGGAACAGGGCCCATCCCGCGGCCACCGCCATGCCCGCCAGAACGAACAGCCCGTCCCGCTGGATCAGGCCGGCCGCCATCAGCGCCAGCCCCACCGACGGCACGGTGTTGGTCATGGGCAGGACGATGGTCAGGATGGCCACAATCATGAAGAAGGCGGCGGCCTGTTCGGCCGGGCCGTCGGCGAAGGCCCTGAGGCGCGCGCGCGACAGCCGCTCGGTCCAGCGCAGCCGGGCGTCCGCGAAATCCGCCATGCGCTTCAGCCATGAGGCGGGCACCCGCCGGTCCAGCACTCGCGCTGGCAGCCACGGCTCCTCACGCCCCACCAGCATCTGTCCCGCCAGCAACAGCAGCGGGATGCCCAGCACCTGCGGCACGCCGTAAAGCGCCGGCACCAGACACGGGATCGACAGGATCAGGATCATCAGGCCGAAGCCGCGCTCGTCCAGATGGTCCCGGATCTCGCGCAGGGTCAGGCCGTCGGCCGCGCCCTCGCGGGCCAGATGGACGATCAGATCGATGGCGCCGCGGCCGGCGTCGTCCTGATGCCTGCCGCCGGCGCCGGTGCGTGCGGCGTCGGTCATGTCTGCGTGAACCTGGTCATGAGCGGGAGCGATCGTGGCCGACAAAGGTTTCCATATGGCGCCCGTTCTTGTCCCGCGAGGCTTCCACGCCTAGGTTCCGGGCCAAATTCCCGGGGCGAACGCGCCCGGGACGTACAAGACTCAGGGAGACTCCCATGCACGACGCCCCTCAGACCGCCGCCGCAAAAGCTCTGGACGCCGAGAACCCGCTGGGCGTGGACGGCTTTGAATTCGTGGAATTCACCGGCCCCGATCCCCAGGCCATGATCGCGCGGCTGGAGCTGATGGGCTTCACCCAGTCCCATGTGAACCCCGAGACCGACGCCGTGCGCATGAAGCAGGGCGACGTCACCATGATCGTCAACCGCTCGCCGAAGGGCCAGGCGAAGGCCTTCGCCGACGAGCACGGACCCTCCGCCAACGGCATGGCCTTCCGCGTCGCCGACGCGAAAGCCGCCTATGAAGGCGCTGTCGAGCGCGGCGCCAAGCCGGCGGAAGGCGCCGGCGGCGGGGCTCTCGGCGGCGATTATCCCTACATCCTGCAGGGCATCGGCGGCTCGCTGCTCTACATCGTGGACAGGTACGGCGACGCCGGCTCGCTCTACGATGACTGGACCGAGGTGGAAGGCTGGCGCGAGGCGGAAGCGAAGAACAGCGTCGGCCTCAACTGCCTGGACCACCTGACCCACAATGTGCGGCGCGGCCAGATGCGCAACTGGTCCGGCTTCTACGGCCAGATCTTCAACTTCCAGGAACAGAAGTATTTCAACATCAAGGGCAAGGCCACCGGCCTGCTCTCCCAGGCCATGATCGCGCCGGACAAGGCCATCCGCATCCCCCTGAACGAGAGCCAGGACGACAACAGCCAGATCGAGGAATTCCTGCGGCGCTACAACGGCGAGGGCATCCAGCACATCGCCCTGCACACCGACAACATCTTCGAGACCGTCGAGGAGATGAGACGGCGCGGCATCCCCTTCCAGGACACCATCGAGACCTATTTCGACCTGATCGACAAGCGCCTGCCGGGACACGGCGAGGACGTGGCCCGCATGCGCGAGAACCGCATCCTCATCGACGGCTCGGACGAGGACGGCATCCTGCTGCAGATCTTCACCCAGGACACCTTCGGTCCGATCTTCTTCGAGATCATCCAGCGCAAGGGCAACCAGGCGTTCGGCGAGGGCAATTTCCAGGCTCTGTTCGACTCCATCGAACTGGACCAGATCCGGCGCGGCGTCATCAAGGTGGACGCCTGACGGAGGGGCGGCGGTGATCCAGCCGCCCCGCTGGCTGCCCTGGCTGGGCCCGCCGCTGGCGGCCCTGGCCGTTCTGGCCGCCTACGCCCTGCTGCCCCGCGCCGGCTACTGGCAGCTGGTGCTGATCGGTCTGGTCGTGGGCTTCCTGCCCTATCTGGTCTTGCGCATCTGGCGCTGGCGGACCGGCGGACATCACTGAGAACATCGGGGAAAACCATGGCGTCCATCACCGGAACGGCTCTTTCGGCGCTCGGCGCGATCGCCCTGCTGACCGGCGCGGCTCACGCCCAGGAGGCGGAGCCCCGCTGGTCCCTGGCCATCCACGGCGGGGCGGGGGTGATCGAGCGCGACGACCTCAGCCCCGAACAGGACGCCGCCTATCGCGCGGCCCTGTCCACGGCGCTGGAGGCGGGTGCGGCGGTGCTGCGCGCCGGCGGATCGGCCCTGGACGCGGTGCAGGCGGCCATTGAATTGATGGAGGACGATCCCCTGTTCAACGCCGGGCGCGGCGCCGTCTTCACCGCCGCCGGGGCCAATGAGCTGGATGCCGCCGTCATGGACGGGGCGACCCTGAACCTCGGGGCCGTGGCGGGCGTCACCCGCACCCGCCATCCGGTCGCCCTGGCCCGCGCGGTCATGGAGCGCTCCCCCCACGTCATGCTGATCGGCGAGGGCGCCGACGCCTTCGCCGCCGAACAGGGGCTGGAGCAGGTGGAGCCGTCCTGGTTCTTCACCGAGCGCCGCTGGCGCGGTCTGGTCAGCGCGCTTGAGGGACAGGGCCTGCCGGTCCCGGAACGCCCCGCCGGCGCGCCCTCCGCCGGGGAACAGGCGAACCTGCCCGCCCCGCCCCTGAACGAGCGCAAATTCGGCACCGTGGGCGCCGTGGCGCTGGATTCGGAGGGGCGGCTGGCGGCGGCCACCTCCACCGGCGGCATGACCGCCAAGCGCTGGGGCCGGGTCGGCGACGTGCCGGTGATCGGCGCCGGCACCTACGCCTCCAACCAGGACGGCTGCGCCGTCTCGGCCACGGGCTCGGGCGAGTATTTCATCCGCGCCACCGTGGCCCGGGACATCTGCATTCGCACCGCAGGCGGCGCCGACATCCAGTCTGCAGCGGACGCGGAGATCGCCCAGGTGGGAGACATCGGCGGCGACGGCGGCGTCATCGCCCTCGACGACGAGGGGCGCGTGGCGTTCAGCCTCAACACCTCGGGCATGTACCGGGGCGCCGTGTCCTCGACCACCGCGGCCCGGGTGGCCATCTACGGCGACGAGGATTGACCCGTGACCGACGTCGCCAGCATCGACATTGCCGCAAAATTCTCCGCCATCAACGAACACTGGCGACCGAAGGTCGCCGCCCGGCTGAACGGTCAGGACATACGGCTGGTCAAGATCAAGGGCGCGTTCCCCTGGCACAGCCATCCCGAGGCCGACGAGATGTTTCTGGTCTGGAAGGGCGGCTTCCGGATGGAGTTCCGGGACCGGGCGGTCGACCTGGCCGCCGGGCAGTTCATCGTGGTGCCGCGCGGGGTGGAGCACCGTCCCGTGGCCGACGAAGAGGCGGAGGTGATGCTGTTCGAGCCGTCCGAGGTCCTCAACACCGGTGATGCGCCGGCATCCGCATTCACGGCGCCCCGGGGCGTCTCCGTCTGACCACAAGCCGGCCCCCTAAGAAGCCGGCGCCGGACTTATTTGATCCCGCTCCTTCGCGGCGCCTTACAATGGCCGGGGCGCATCAGGGACACGACCGCCGATTTCAGACGATTCAGACTGTTTTTTTCGGCCCGGAGTCTGAAACGGGCCCCGATTTCAGACGATTCAGACGATTCAGACCCTGTTTTTCTCGCCCGGAGTCTGAAATCCCCGCGCCCTTCCGCCAACCCGATCCGGACGATATCCTGAGGCCATGACCTCCGAACCCCGCGACATCCCCGGCGTCATCGCCCCGCCGCCCCTCATCTTCCTGGCCTTCCTGGCGGCCGGCTGGGCCCTGGGCGATCTGATCGGCGAGCCCTCCTTCGGCCTGCCCGACCTGTGGCGACGCGGCGCCGCCCTGGTGCTGATCGCCCTGGGTCTGATCGTCGAGGGCTGGGCGGCGGGCCTGTTCCGGCGCGCGCGGACGGCGGTGGAGCCGTGGAAGCCGTCCACGGCCCTGGTCACGACCGGGATCTACGGTCTCAGCCGCAACCCGATCTATGTGGGCTTTGCGGTCGTCTACGTCGGCCTGGCCGTGGGGCTCGACAGCCCCCTGGCCCTGGCCCTCCTGATCCCCTGCCTGGTGGTCGTCGACCGCTTCGTCATCGTCCGCGAGGAAGCCTATCTGCGCCGCAAGTTCGGCGCGGCCTACAACGCCTACACGGAACGGGTGCGCCGGTGGCTGTGAACGACGACGAGCTCTCGGCCATGGCCATCGAGGAGCTGGACGCCGCCTGCGGCCTCAGCTGGCCCGAACTGACCCGCATCACCCCCTGGGGCGACAGCTTCACCGGCTTCGCCCCCTCGGGCCGCGAGGTGGAGATCGAGCGCCGCTACATCTGGGCCCACGAGCCGGCAGGCGCGGTGCGGGTCGAGGTCGAGGTGCGCGATCCCCGCGGCGGCGAGGGCGCCGAGGCCGGGGCGACCCTGACGAAGGACGCATCAGACTCCTGAGAACCTCGTTCGCGGAGCTGCGTTAACCTTTTTCATTGCCACACGGCGCCGCTTGGCCAAGATGGCGGGGACGCCGGCCTTGGGGAGCGCGCCATGTATCCATCGGAATTCGACGCCCCGGCGGCCGCCTATCCGGCGGATTCCGGGCTGTTCCTCAGCGTCCCGCCGGTGATCCTGCTGCTGTTCCTGCTCCTGATGCTGCTCGCCCTGCTGTGCGGCTGGAACGCCCGCGAGCAGATGGGGCCGAAGCAGCAGGACCCCTGCGACGCCGTCTATGACGACATCCGCAAGGCGGCCGAGGCGGCCCTGAAGGCGTCGAGGGACGAGGTCCACGCGAAGGCCCGCGGCCTGCTGTCGGTCCTCGACCGCCGCCTCGGCGGCGTGCTCGCGCTGGCCGAGGGCGTGGCGGCGCCGTGCGCGGCGATCCGTGACGTCCTGGACGCAAAGCCGGCCAAGGCCGAACCGCACCACGGCCCGGAGCACGGCGAGGCCAGGAGCGCGCGCCCGGCCGACCTGGTGGTGGTGAACACAGGCAGGCTCGTGGTCCACGCAGGCGGCGACGCCGGCAAGACCGACGAGCCCGGGCCTGACCACAAGCCGGACGCCGGCGCCTCGCCGAAGGAGCACCACACCCCGCCCGCCCCCGACCGCCGCG
>JBALUZ010000015.1:0-28078 GCA_036963825.1 Brevundimonas sp. | reverse complement strand
GATGGCGATGAACCGTCCGATCAGGTCCGCAAGCACCACGGCGATCACGACCAGAAAGGCCATGGAGGCGACGCTGATCCCGGCCAGCAGCGCATCGATGGTGGCCGAGAGCCCGAACACCGCCACCACGGCGATCACCACGAACGAAATGATCGAGCCCTCGACCGTGCGCCGGACGAGATTGACGACCCCCAACATCGCGAGCCCCCTGTCGCTTTGTGAAAGAGGTTAACAGGTCTAGCACAGGGTTGGCCGACCCCCGACTCCGCGCCTGCGAAGCCGGGCGCCGTGCGCCTTGCCTCAGCGCCCGCCCGTCGCTGCGGGTCCGGCGTCGCGCACATGGCGGTTCAGCCAGTCGGTCATCTCCCACAGGGTGTGCATCACCGACTCCCGGGCGCGGTAGCCGTGGTCCTCGGCGGGCAGGACCACATAGCGGGCCACCGCCCCGTGGCCCTTCAGCGCCGCATAGAAGCGCTCGGACTGGATCGGGAAGGTGCCCGAGTTGGAGTCGTCCGCCCCGTGGATCAGCAGGATCGGCTCATCGACCTGGTCCGCGTGCATGAACGGGCTCATGACGTTGTAGGTCTCCGGCGCCTCCCAGTAGGTGCGCTGCTCGGCCTGGAAGCCGAAGGGCGTCAGGGTGCGGTTGTAGGCGCCCGACCGGGCGATGCCCGCCCGGAACAGGTCGGAATGGGCCAGCAGGTTGGCGGTCATGAAGGCGCCGTAGCTGTGGCCGCCCACGGCGATGCGGTTGCGGTCGGCCACGCCGCGCGCCACCACTGCGTCCACCGCCGCCTGCGCACTGGAGACCAGCTGCTCCACATAGGTGTCGTTGGGCTCGGCGCCGTCCACGCCGACGATGGGCATGGAGGGGTTGTCCAGGATCGCGAACCCCTGGGTCAGCAGGAACAGGTGGCTGGAGCCGCCCGGCCGCACGAAGCGGTTGCCGGTGTCCACCACCTGGCCCGCCACGGCGGCGTCGGTGAACTCGGCCGGATAGGCCCACATCAGCAGGGGCAGCGGCCCGTCGCGGTCCCTGTCGTATCCGGCGGGCAGGTAGAGCGTGCCCGACAGCTGCACCCCGTCGGCGCGGGTGTAGGCGATGGTCTCGCGGGTGACCCCGGCCAGCTGGGGCGCGGGATCGGGGAAGGCGGTGATGGCGCGCGGCTCCGCCGCGTCCAGGTCGCGCACATAGAGGTTCGGCGGCTCGGTCAGGCTCTCGCGGCGGGTCAGCAGCACCCGGCCGTCCTCGTCCAGCAGGCCGGCCACCGTCTCGTAGTGGGTCTGCGACGAGGTCCACAGGCGCTCGGTCTCGCCCGAGGCCAGGTCCATGCGGCCCAGGAAGGGGAAGGCGCCCTCGCGGGTGGCGCCGGCGCCGGTGGTGAACACCCCCTGGCCGTCCGGCGTCATGTGCATGACGCTGAAGCCCTCGGGCGTCGGACGCGACAGGGGCGCGCCGGGATCGTTGTACCGGTCCTGATAGTTGCGCTCCAGCAGCAGGCGCCCCTGCCCGGGGTTCGACGGATCCACCAGCCAGCGGGTCTCGCGGCGGGTGTTGAACCAGCGGGTGGAGACCATGGCCAGGTCGTCGCGGCCCCAGTCCACGCCGGCATAGCGCGCGTCCAGATCGATCAGCACCTGCGGCGGCGCCTCGAAGGGCGCGGCGTGGATGAAGACCCGGTCGCGCACCTCGGCCTCGCGGCGGGAGTCGCCGCCGTCCTGCGCCTCGGCCCACACCAGGGTGGCGGGGGCGTCGGCGCGCCACTGGACCGAACGGGGCCCTTCGGCCACCGAGTCGAACGGCGTCGGCACGTTGTCGCGCAGGGGCAGGTCGGCCACCCGGTGGATCAGGGTTCCGCCCAGGTCCGTGACGATGATGTCGGTGGGAAACATCCGGGCCGGGACGTTGTAGCTGTAGGGGCGCTTCAGCCGGGTCTGCAGGATGTGGCGTCCGTCCGGCGAGATGGCCGCCCCGGCGATCAGGCCGGGCTCGCCGACCGTGCGGGCGGGCGAGCCGTCCACCGGGACCAGGGCCAGGCGGCTGGTGAAATAGTGGTCGAACAGGCGCGCGTCGCCCGGGCTGGAGAGCAGGTCCTGATAGGTGCGGTTGGGCGCGGCCTGGCCGGTGGTCTCCTCGATCACCGGGCCGGTGGGGGCGGCGCTGACGTCCGGCGCGGCGCCGCGGCCCTCGGGGACCAGCCGGGCCAGAACGGCGGCGCTGTCGGGCGTCCAGTCCAGCGCCGTGCTGAAGGCGGCGTTGACCACCGGACCGGTCAGGCGGCGCGCCTGTCCGGTGGCGGCCTCGGCGACCCACAGCTCCAGCCCCTCGGGCGCGTCGGCCAGGAACGCCATGAAGCGGGAGTCCGGCGACCAGCCGCCGGCGATGAAGCGCTGGCCCTCGCCCAGGGCCACCACCCGCTGTTCGCCCGTGGCCACGTCCTGGAAGGTCAGGCTGTTGAGCCAGGCGGTGCGGCTGTTGGCCGGGCCGTTGTTGCGCGGGTTGATGCGGTAGCCGGCCAGGCGCAGGTCGTCCTCGGCCACCTCGGCGATGGACGGCAGGTTGGACCGGCCCAGCAGGGCCAGGGTCTCGCGGTCCGGGCTGATGCTGGGCGCCGGGGCCGGGTCGGTGTCCAGAATCTGCGCGATGGGCGCAGGGGGCAGGCGGTAGGCCGGGGCGTCCTGGGCCATGGCGGCGGGCGCCATGACGACCGCGAGGATGGCTGCGGCGCAGACCGCGCCGGTGATGAACCGCTGATGCATTGGAGACGTCCCGAACTGACTGAAGGCGCGCCAAGCTAGGGCGGCGGGGCCGGGGGTCAAGGGATCAGGTGGGCGGCGGGGCGTCCGGCTGGCCGGGGAAGCGCTGGTCGCGGGCGGCCTCATAGGCCTCGCGCAGGCCCCGGCGGGGCTGGTCGGCGCCCAGCTGGCTGATCTGGCCGGTCCAGACGTCGGCCAGCTGCTGCACCGTGGCCGTGATCCAGCCGGGCTCCTGCTGCCGGGCCCAGGACTGGATCGAGACGCTGTTGAAGATCAGCAGGAACAGGGCGGCGAAGACGATGGCGCGGCTGGTCCAGCGCCGGTCGCGCGCGGCCTCGCCCTCCGCGTCCAGCGGCGGCTCGGGCGGGAAGGCGTAGCGGCCCAGGGCGACCAGACGCGGCTCGCGGGTCGGCAGATCGTGGGCGTCGGCGGACTGGATCCAGTCGTTGCGTTCGTCCGGCTCGGGGGCCGGCGCCGGGCGACCGGGCGCCATCTCCTGACCGCGCGGCGGAAAGGGATCGGGCTCGCCGGCCGGGAAGGGGGCGGGCTCGTCGGGGTCTTGCGGCTCGTTCGGGTCCATCGCTTGTCCCAACGCCTAGAACTGGAAATAGATGAAGGGGGCCACGCCCTCGGGACGCATGGCCTCCACCAGCAGGATCAGGATTCCCACCAGCACGCCCATGGTGACGGCCGGGGCCTCCCGGAGCCGGAGGGCCAGCCCCTCCACCGCGCGCGGCGGCAGCCAGTGCATGGCGATCCCGCCCGCGATCAGGGCCAGCAGGAACGGCGTCAGCACCATCACCGGAGCCGCGCGGGTCAGGCCCTGCAGCATCTGCATGGCCAGGTCGAAGCTTTCGGCCCGGAACAGGATCCAGCCCAGGCAGACGATGTGGAAGGTGACGATGACGCCCAGCCAGTGCGGCAGGCCGGCCTTGCCCTCGCGGAAGTGGCGCCACACCCGCTCCACCGCCTGCACCGCGCCGTGCAGGGCGCCCCAGGCGATGAAGGTCCAGGCCGCCCCGTGCCACAGCCCGCCCAGCAGCATGGTGATCATGATGTTGATGCAGGACGAGACCAGCCCCTTCCGGCCGCCGCCCAGCGGCACGTACAGATAGTCCCTGAGCCAGCTGGACAGGCTGATATGCCAGCGGCGCCAGAACTGCTGCAGGGACCCGGCGCGGTAGGGCTGGTCGAAATTGCGCGGGAAGGAATAGCCCAGCAGGGCCGCCAGGCCGATGGCCATGTCGGAATAGGCCGAGAAGTCGCAGTAGATCTGCACCGCATAGCCGTAGGTGGCCGCCGCGATGTCCAGGGCGCCGTAGGCCGACGGGTCGAAGAACACCGGGTCCACCAGCCGCACGGCCAGCTCCGAGGCGATCACGGTCTTCTTGAACAGGCCCCAGGCGATCAGCAGCAGGCCGTGGGCCGCCATCTCGCGGGTCAGGCGCGGCACCCGGTCGAACTGGGGCAGCAGGTCCGAGGCCCGCACGATGGGGCCGGCCACCAGATGGGGAAAGAAGGACATCAGCAGCATGACGTCCACCAGCGAGCGCGCCGGCGGCGTCTTGCCCCGGTGCACGTCCACCACATAGCTGATGCCCTGGAAGGTGAAGAACGAGATGCCCACGGGCAGGACGATCTGCAGCAGGGGGACGTCGCGCTCCCAGCCGAACTGGTTCAGCAGCTCCACCGCCTGCTCCACGAAGAAGCCGTAATATTTGAACACGCCCAGGATGGTCAGGTTGACGGCCACCCCCAGGGCCACCAGCCATTTGCGCCGGCCCGGGCTGTCGCTGGACGCGATCAGGGCCGCCACGCCCCAGTTCAGGATGGCCGAGGCGATCAGCAGGCCGACGAAGCGCCAGTCCCACTGGGCGTAGAAGAACCAGCTGGCCAGCAGCAGGAAGACCTTGCGCCGCCCGTTCTCCCGGTCCAGCGACCAGGCCGTGAAATAGACGAACAGGAAGAAGATTCCGAAGGCCAGGGTGGGGAACAGCATGGGCTATTCCTCCGCGGCGGCCGGGGCGGGCCTCGCGCGCCAGGCGGCGGTCAGGTCCTCGGCCAGCATCTGCCCGATCCAGTCGCCCCCGGCGGAATTGAAATGCACATGGTCGCCCCGCATCAGGGGCTCCCAGGCCGTGACCAGCCGGTGCGCCGAACAGTCTCCGCCCATGCGTGCATGCCAGTCCCAGAACGCCACACCCATGTCGGCGGCCACCCGGCGCTGCACATCCCGGACCAGCGGCAGCTCGCGCGGGATCCGCCACAGGCCGTCCTCGTCGCCGCAGGCGCCGCCGCCCTCCGCGCGCTGGGCGTCGGGCGCCCCCAGGATCAGGATGTCCGCCCCGGGCGCCAGCGTCCGCAACTGGGCGATCTGGCCCCGCAGCAAGGGCTCATAGGCGGCGGGGTCGAGGAACGGATCGAAGCCCTCGTTGGCGCCGAAGGCCAGCACGATCAGATCCGGCCGCCAGGCGTCCAGCTCGGCGCGCACCACCGCCGGATCGCGCACGGCCAGGTCCCTCAGGGTGGCGCCGATGACGCCCAGCGCCGAAACCGCCACGCCGGGGCCGTCGGCGAAGGTGGCCACCGAATGCAGGTCCACCGCCCCGGGCCCGCCCACAAGGGTCGCCGCGCGCGCCGGTTCGCCCAGCCGCACCTCCCGGCAGGCGGCGCCGGACACGGGATCGGCGAAGCTGACCGTCGTCTCGCTGACGCCGGCCCGCACGGTCAGGGCCCCGGCCTCCGGCCCCGTGGCGGCGCAGAGCACCACCCGGCTGAAGGCGGCGGAGCCCTCGGCCTCGATGCGCAGGGACGATCCTTCGCCCCAGACCAGCGCCCGGGACCCGCTCAGCCCCATGCCGGACATGGCGGCCGAGCCCGGGGCGGCCGTGGTCGCCGTCCAGGCCTGTTCGAACAGCTCCACCTGGCGCGGCTGGTAGAGGGGATAGGGCTTGCCCGGCGGCAGCGCCCCGCGCCCGCCGCGTCCGATGCTGTTCTGCAGCCGCGAGCGCACCGAGGCGGTGATCAGGTCGCCCACCGTGTGGCTGTCGCCCAGTTGCAGGATGTGGACCGGCCGCTCGCCCTCTCCGGCCGCGGCGGCGTCCAGGGCGGCGAAGAAGCGCGTCAGGGCGTCGGGGCGTTCAAGCGCGGTCATGGGCTCCTGCGCGGCGACGGGCGTGAAGGTTGTCATGAACGCCGCGACCAGCCCGGCCAGCCGGGCCGGCCTCACCCCCCGGCCTCGTCCGCCGCGGTCAGGCCCGCGTCGGCGCGCAGGCGCCCGGTCACCGGCTCCGTCAGCCGCAGATAGCCGGCCGTGGACATGTGGATGCCGTCATGGGCCCGCATCAGCCGGCGCCGGCCGTCCGTGGCCGTCAGATAGGCGTCGTAGGCGCCGCTCTCGCTGGAGGTCAGGGCCACGGTGTCGATGTAAGGCACGTCCAGCGCCGCCATGCGCCCGGCCACAAGGTCGTTGATCAGACCCATGCGCTCATCGAAGGACGCGCGCTTCATGCGCGGCAGGCCGACCCAGTAGACCGCCACGTCGTTCTCGCGCAGCAGGGCCACCAGATCGTCCACGCGGCGGGCGTAGATCTCGCGCCAGCCGGGCGTGCCGAATTGGTGGATGACGCCGTCGTGCTCGATGGCCTGGGCGTCGTTGGCGCCGAACATGACCACCGCCGCATCAATGGGCTGCTCGGCCAGCTGGCGGGCGGTCTTGTCCTGGACGTTCACATAGTCATAGCGCGACAGGCCGGTGGAGACCTCGGCCATGCGCACCACGCGGACCCCCTCCACGTCGCGCAGGTCACGGTAGACTCCGGTCCACAGGCCGTCGGCCATGGAGTCGCCGATGACCCCGACCACCAGCTCCCCTTCGGCCAGCCGCCGGCTCAGCGGCGTGATGGGCGGTGCGGACGGCGCGACCGGGGCGGGGCGGGACACCGCCGCCACGGCCTGCGGCGCCGGCGGACTGGCCGAGGCGTTGGCCGAGCCCAGCATGAGAGTCGGGTTGCGCAGCCAGCCGCGACCGTCCGGCATCAGGGCCAGGCCCGCGATCACCCCCACGATCAATGCCGCCGTCAGTGCGTTGATGCTGGCGCGCAACCCTCTCGCCCCCCGGAAACCAGACTGGTTCACGAACCCCTGTTAACCCAACAGGGGATTGGCAGGCCAGCCCGAACCCGTCTCAGGCGAGGGAAAAGGTTAACGGGGGTCGCACCGGGCGAGCCGGATCAGCCCCAGCGCCCTTCGGCCCAACGGGCGGCGAAGTAGCCGGCCGTGGCCGCACTGCCGGTCAGGACCGTGCCCCAGATGATGTCGATGATCGTCAGCCTGGTGGACCAGACGCTCAGGGTCGCCTGATTGGTCAGGTCATAGGTGGCGTAGGCCACCAGCCCCAGCACCGCCCCGGTGAGCAGGGCGCGGGTCCACTGCCCGTCCTTCAGCGCCGGCGCGATGGCCAGGAACACGACCCCGAACAGGTAGATCAGATAGAAGGCCACCGCCGCGGCCATGTTCGGCTTGTCGGCCATGATCGGGCCGATCACGGGACGATAGAGGCGGTCGGCCATGGTGGTCAGCCACACCGCGTCGATGACGGCGAAGGCCACGCCCGCCCCCAGATAGGCGGCGACATATTTGATCATCGGTCCTCTCCCTTGATGAACGGCCGGAGCCGGTAGTGACTGACCCCCCAGGTGCGCCCGCCGTCGTCGCCGAACAGCCCCGCGGTGGCCATGAAGAAACGCCGCCAGCGCCGCGCCCAGAGCCTGGCGTCGGCCCCGTAGGTCTGGCGCATCAGCTCCATGACCTCGGCCCGGTTGGCGTCGAAATTGGCCAGCCAGTGGTCGGCGGTGCGCCGATAGTGCTCGCCGGACCAGCGCCACTCCTGCTCCACCTCGAACAGGTCGGGGAACTGGCGGATCAGGCGATGGCTGGGCATCACCCCGCCGGTGAAGAAATGCCGGGCGATGAAGTCGCTGCTGTCGCCGTGGTCGAAACGGTAGGGCGCATGCCTGTGCGTGAACACGTGGATGAACAGCCGCCCGTCCGGCTTCAGCCACCCGCGCGCGCGGGTCAGCAGTTCGCGCCAGTTGGCCATGTGCTCGAACATCTCCACCGAGACGATGCGGTCGAACCGGCCGTCGGTCCGGAAGTCGTTCATGTCGCGGGTGAGGACGGTGAGGTTCTTCAGCCCCCTGGCCGCAGCCGCGGCTTCGATGTGACCACGCTGGCCGGCGGAGTTGGAGACCGCCGTGATCCGCGCGCCCGGATAGCGTTCGGCCATCCACAGGCTGAGCGAACCCCAGCCGCAGCCCAGCTCCAGGATCGACTGCCCGTCCCTGAGGTCCGCGTGTTCGCAGGTCTCGGCGAGCGCGAACTCCTCGGCCTCGGCCAGGGTCTCGCCGCCGGCGGGATACAGGCAGCAGGAGTATTTCAGCCGCGGCCCCAGGCACAGCCGGAAGAAGCCGGGCGGCAGCTCATAGTGCTGCTCATTGGCCGCCTGGGTGTGTTCGGCTATGGGGCGCGCCGCCATCTGGCAGGCGAAGTCGAACTCGGTGTGGGGCGGATCCTTCGCCAGGCGTCGCCTCGCCTCCGCCACCAGGCTGGCCACCGCGGGACGCGCCACGAAGTCGGGAAAGGGGGCGTCCTGCAGACGACGGATGGCGGCATTGGCCAGGTTCATGCGCATTCGCTCCTTCCGGCGTGGCGTTCAGACCAGATACGGCGCAGGTTCTGGTCCGGATGTCATCCAGCGGGCGCGCCGGGCCGTAGCTGTGGCCCTGACGCCCGTCTGGATCCGGAGGTTCCCCTTGTCGCCCCATCTCGTCGCCTCCACGCCCGCCGGTTCCGGCGAACGCAAGCGCATCGCGGTGGTGGGGTCCGGCGTGGCGGGCCTGTCCGCCGCCTGGCTGCTGGGCAAGGCGCACGATGTGACGCTCTACGAGGCCGAGGACCGCATCGGCGGCCATTCCAACACCGTGGACGCGCCGTCGCCGCACGGACCCGTGGCGGTGGACACCGGCTTCATCGTCTACAACGAGGCCAACTATCCCAATCTGACCGCCCTGTTCGCGCACCTGAAGGTGCCCCACAAGGCCGCCTACATGTCCTTCGCCGTGTCGCTGGACAGCGGGGCGCTGGAGTACTCCAGCCACGGGGTCGGGGCCCTGTTCGCCCAGAAGCGCAACTACGCCAGCCCCCGCTTCTGGCGCATGATCGGCGACGTGCTGCGGTTCCAGAAGGAGGCGCCGGCCGACCTTGCGGAACTGGAAACCAGCGGCGAAACCCTGGACGCCTACCTGAACCGGCGCGGCTATGGCCCCCTGTTCCGGGAGGCGCACCTGCTGCCCCAGGCGGCGGCGATCTGGTCGTCGTCCATGACCCAGATGAGCGAGTATCCGGCGGCGTCCTTCGTGCGCTTCTACATGAACCACAATCTGCTGACCTATGACACGCGGCCCACCTGGCGCACCGTGGACGGCGGCAGCCGCGAATACGTCCGGCGCATCCTGGCCGACTTCTCCGGCGCGGTGCGGCACACGGCGGCGGCCGGGGTGGTGCGGGGCCGCGATGCTGCGGCGGTGCGGCTGGCGGACGGGTCGCTGGAGCGCTTCGACGCCGTGGTGCTGGCGGTCCATTCGGATCAGGCCCTGGCCCTGCTGGAGGCGCCCACCGCCGAGGAGCGCCGGCTGCTCGGGGCCATTCCCTACCAGAAGAACCGGGCCGTGCTGCACCGGGACGCCTCGCTGATGCCCAAGCGACGCAAGGCCTGGGCCGCCTGGAACCATCTGGGGCTCAGCGACCGCTGCGGCGAGGGCGGCGTCACCTACTGGATGAACGACCTGCAGTCCCTGCCGGGGCCCAACCTGTTCGTCAGCCTGAACCCGGCGCGCGAGCCGGACCCCGCCACGGTGCTGGGCGAGTGGGACTATGAGCACCCGGTGTTCAACCGGGCGGCCGTGGCCGCCCAGAAGGAGCTGTGGTCCCTGCAGGGCGCGCGCAACGTCTGGTTCTGCGGCGCCTGGTTCGGATCGGGCTTCCACGAGGACGGCCTGCAGTCCGGCCTGGCCGTGGCCGAGCAGCTGGGCGGCGTGCGCCGGCCCTGGACCGTCGACAACGAGAGCGGCCGCATCCATGTCACGACGCCCGCCGCGGCGCCCCGGCGGGCCTCCATGAGCCGGCCGGCGGAGCAGGTGGCCTGATCCCGTGCTGACGCCCGCCCCGCCCGACCCCGGCGCGCTCTATGTGGGCCGCGTGATCCACGAACGCACCCACGGCATCCGCCACCGGCTGGCGTACCGGGTCTACATGCTGCTGCTGGACCTGGACCGGATCGAGGCGCGGCGGCCGGGCCTGCTGGGCCGGGGCCGGTTCGGCCTGATGAGCTGGCGCGCCGCCGACCACGGGGATCGCTCCGGGCGGCCCCTGCGCGGACAGGTGGAGGCGCATCTGGCCGGGGCGGGGATCGACATCGCGGGCGGGCCGATCCGCCTGCTGACCATGCCGCGCATCCTGGGCTACGGCTTCAATCCGCTGAGCGTGTTCTTCTGCCACCGTCCCGACGGCGCCCTGGCGGCGATCCTCTATGAAGTGACCAACACCTTCCATGAGCGCCACAGCTATCTGATCGCCACGCCGCCGGCCGACGGCCCGGTGCGCCAGAGCGCGGACAAGGTGTTCTTCGTCTCGCCCCTGATGGACATGGACCTGACCTATGACTTCACCGTGCGCCCCCCGGGCGAGGCGATCGGCGTCACCATCGCCGTGCGGCGGGGCGAGACCCCCGTCCTGACCGCCAGTTTCGCCGGCGCGCGCCGGCCGCTGACCAACGGCGCCCTGATGCGCGCCTTCATCACCCATCCGCTGCTGACGTGGAAGGTGACGGGGGGCATCCACTGGGAGGCGGCGGTCAGCCTGCTCAAGGGCGCGAAATACCGCTCGCGCGGCGCGCCGCCCGCCCGCGCCGTGAGCTTGGGTTCCCCGCGCTGACCGGATAGACAGTCGGTCTTGCCCGCGCGGCCGCCCCCGGCTAGGAAGCGCGCAGGCCGCGTTATTCATTAGTCGGTGAAAATCAGGAACGCCAAGGACGCACTCATGGGAAAAATCTATCCTGACGCGAAGGCCGCGCTGGAGGGCCTCACCTTTGACGGCATGTCCGTCATGGCCGGCGGCTTCGGCCTGTGCGGCATTCCCGAGAACCTGATCGCGGCCCTGCGGGACAGCGGCGTGAAGGGCCTGACGGTCATCTCCAACAACGCCGGCGTGGACGGCTTCGGCCTGGGCCAGCTGCTGGAGACGCGGCAGATCCGCAAGATGATCTCGTCCTATGTGGGCGAGAACAAGGAGTTCGAGCGCCAGTACCTGGCCGGCGAGCTGGAGCTGGAGTTCAATCCCCAGGGCACCCTGGCCGAGCGCATCCGCGCGGGCGGGGCGGGCATCCCGGCCTTCTTCACCGCCACCGGCGTCGGCACCCTGGTGGCCGAGGGCAAGGAAGTGCGCAATTTCGACGGCCGCGACTATGTGATGGAGACCGGCCTGGTGGCGGACCTGAGCATCGTCAAGGCGTGGAAGGCCGACGAGCGCGGCAATCTGGTGTTCCGCAAGACCGCCCGGAATTTCAATCCGATGATGGCCACCGCCGGGAAGGTCTGTCTGGTCGAGGTGGAGGAGATCGTCCCCACCGGTTCGCTGGACCCCGACCACATCCACACCCCGGGCATCTATGTGGACCGCCTGATCCAGGGAACCTTCGAAAAGCGCATCGAACAGCGCACCGTCCGTCAGAAGGAGAGCGCATAATGCCCCGCACCCGCGACCAACTCGCCGAGCGCGCCGCGAAAGAGCTGCAGGACGGCTTCTATGTGAACCTGGGCATCGGCATCCCGACCCTGGTGGCCAACTACATCCCGCAGGGCATGACCGTGACGCTGCAAAGCGAGAACGGCATGCTGGGCATGGGCCCGTTCCCCTATGAGGACCAGGTGGACCCCGACCTGATCAATGCGGGCAAGCAGACCATCACCGAAATCCCCGAGAGCGCCTATTTCAGCTCGGCGGATTCCTTCGCCATGATCCGGGGCGGGCACATCGACCTGTCCATCCTGGGCGCCATGGAGGTGGCCCAGAACGGCGACATCGCCAACTGGATGATCCCCGGCAAGCTGGTGAAGGGCATGGGCGGGGCCATGGACCTGGTGGCCGGCGTCAAGCGCGTGGTGGTGGTCATGGATCACGCCAACAAGCACGGCCAGTCCAAGGTGCTGAAAGCCTGCACCCTGCCCCTGACCGGAACCGGCGTGGTCAGCCGCATCATCACCGACCTGGCCGTGTTCGACGTGAAGCCGGACGGCTCGGGGCTGGAGCTGATCGAGCTGGCCGACGGCGTCACCCTGGACGAGGTGCGCGCGAAGACCGAAGCGGACTTCACGGTTTCCGAAAAGGTTAATTCGCTGGCATAGTGCGGTTCCGCCGGGCGAAAGACCCGGATGTCCAGCGCATGGAGGGGGCCAGTGTCAGACGTTCGAACCGATGAGCATCCCGCGGACGCGGCGGAGCCCGTCGCGGAAACGGAGGAAACCGTCGCCGCCGGGACCGTGGCGGACGAGGAAGCCGACGCTGATGCGGCTGTCGAGGCCGAGGGCGCGGCGGAGGCTGTCGAGGCCGCGCCGGAAGAGACGCCCCCCGCCCCTGAGGCCCCTGCCGCCGAGGCGCCCGCCGCTCCCGATCCTCTGGAAGGGCTGCGCGCCGCGGTCATCGCGGGCTGCGAAAGCCTGCACCAGACCTGCCAGGGGGCCGACGCCGAGTTCATCCGGGGCCAGCTTGACGAGCTGCGCGCGCGGGTGGCGAGCGTGCGCCCGGCCGAGCTGACGCCGCGCTCCGGCCTGGGCGGGCTGTTCGACAGCCGCAAGAAGCGGCTCTCGCGGTTCCGCCACCATGTGACCGACCTGGCGCCCGCCATCTCCACCGCGGCGGTCAAGCTGCGCGACGCCGCCGCCGAGCTGGCGCGCCGCAACGCCGCCCTGAACGAGCACCACCAGGGGCTGCTGACCGCCATCACCGAACTGGATGAGGCCCTGATGGCCCTTCCGGAGCGCGCCGACGCCGCCCGCGACGGCGGGCTGAAGCACCTGCCGCTGACCCGCATGGTCCAGAATGTGGACGCCCGCCTGGCCGAAACCGCCGGCCAGGTCGCCGAGGCGGCCATGGGCTGGCGCGACGACCTGCTGAAGGCGCTGGGCGCCGACGGCAAGAAGCTGAAGCCTCTGGGCCGCGTCCATCCCGATCAGGACGCGATGGGCCAGGCCTGCGAGGCCCTGCTGTCCGTCATCGACCGGGCCGAGGCCTCGCTGGCCGCCGCCGCGGCGCGCCGCGACGAGGTCATGGCCCGTCTGGACCGCACCCTCGCAGCCGCGCGGGGCGAGACGACCGACTAGCCGACGAAGCCGGCGGCGCGCTTCAGCCGGTCGTTGACCGCCTCGCCGAGGCCCTGCTCCGGAATGGCGGCGACGGCGATGGCGCGCGGCTTCTCCCGGTCCGCCTCGCGCAGCATGCGGAACAGGTTGGCCGCCGCCTCGCGCAGATCGCCGGCCTGCGACAGGCTCCAGCGCCCCGGCCCGATCGGCCCGAACCCCAGCAGGATCTCGCCCGCCTCGGCGCGCTCGGCATTCAGCCGCACCGGCGCATCCGGGGCGTAGTGCAGGGCCAGCCGTCCGGGCGAGCGGTGACCATCCCCGCCCCCGTCCGTCAGCGGCCCGGCCACGGCCTCGATCTCGTCCCGGGTGACGGAGCCGGGGCGCAGCAGGCGGATTGCGCCCTCCATCACCGCCACCACGGTGCTCTCCACGCCCACCGCGCAGGGGCCGCCGTCGAGCGCCGCGCCCGCGTGCCGCCCGGTCTCCTCGACCGCATCCGCGAAGGTGGTGGGGCTGGGCCGGCCCGAGCGGTTGGCCGACGGCGCCACCACCGCCCCGCCGAAGGCCGCGATCACGGCCCGCGCCCGGGTGTGGCCCGGCACGCGCACCGCCACCGTATCCAGCCCCGCCCGCGCCAGATCACAGACCGCCGTCCGGTCGCGCACCGGCGCCACAAGGGTCAGGGGCCCCGGCCAGAAGGCGTCGGCCAGCGCCCGGGCGCGGTCGTCCAGCACCGCGATGCGCTCGGCCTGGGCCGCGTCGGCCACGTGGGCGATCAGGGGGTTGAAGCGGGGCCGGCCCTTGGCCTCGAAGATGCGCGCCACCGCCTCGCCGTTGGCGGCGTCGGCCGCCAGTCCGTAGACCGTCTCGGTGGGCAGGATCACCAGCTCGCCCCGCCTGAGGGCGACGGCGGCGTGCTGGATTTCATCGTCGGGCGTCATGCCCGCCAGCTTACGCCCTCCGCCCCAGGAAGGGCAGCATGCGCTGCAGGACATTGTCCTTGTCGATGAAATAGTGCTTCAGCCCGCCCGCGACGTGCAGGGCGATGAGGATGTACAGCGACTTCACCACCGCGCCGTGAATCTCCATCATCAACCCCGCCGTCTGGCGCCCGCCGCCCACCGGCAGCAGCGGCCAGTCGAACAGGCCGTACCATTCGAAGCCCCGCCCCGCGGCCGAGGACGCCAGCCATCCGGTCAGGGGCATCACCAGCAGCACCACATAGAACAGCACGTGGGTGGTGCGGGCGGCCAGCTTCTGCCAGCGGGGCGTGTCGCCGGGCAGGGGAATGGCCGGGTGCTTCAGCCGCCAGCCGAGCCGGATCAGAGTCAGCAGCAGGATGCTGGCGCCGCCCGACTTGTGCATCATCATCCACAGGCCCGCGTTGGGGCCCTCCTGCTCGGCCGCGGAGATCAGAAGCACCTGGCCCACAACCAGGGCGGCGATGACCCAGTGCAGGGTCATGGACACGGCGGAATAGCGGCTGCGAGTCTCTGGCATTGGGCCCTCCGGAACAAGGCGCCCACAGTGACCCGCCCGGGACGCTTCGCCAAGATGTGAGATGCATCGGCGCCGGCTTGACCCTGCGTGACCTTGCACATGGGGCCCGCATCCCTCAATCAGAAGTCAAAGAAAACGCACCGCTTCAGGAACGCCCCATGACCTTCCGCGCCCCCGTTCGTGACCTGGCCTTCGCCCTCGAGGCCATCGCCGGAATCGAGGACGTCGCCGCCACCGGCGCCTTCCCCGACTACGACCCCGACCTGATGAGCGCCGTGCTGGACGCGGCGGGGCAGTTTTCGGAACAGGTGCTGGCGCCGCTGAACCGCGTGGGCGACCAGAACGGCGCGATCTACGCCAATGGCTCCGTCACCGCCGCCCCGGGCTTCGCCGACGCCTATCGCCAGTTTGCGGCGGGCGGCTGGACCGGCCTGGCCGCCGACCCGGCCCATGGCGGCCAGGGCCTGCCCAAGGCGCTGGAGCTGGCGGCGTTCGAGACGGTGCACGCGGCCAACATGGCCTTCGGCCTGTGCCCCATGCTGTCGCAGGCGGCCATCGAGGCGCTGCAGGAGCACGGCACCGAGGCCCAGAAAGACATGTATCTGGGCAAGCTGGTGTCCGGCGAATGGACCGGCGCCATGGTGCTGACCGAGCCCCAGGCGGGCACGGATCTGGGCGCCCTGACCACCACCGCCACGCCGAACGGCGACGGGACCTACGCCCTGAACGGCCAGAAGATCTACATCACCTGGGGCGACCACGACGCCACCGACAACATCGTGCATCTGGTGCTGGCCCGCCTGCCCGACGCCCCCGCCGGGCCCAAGGGCATCAGCCTGTTCCTGGCCTCGAAATATCTGCTCAAGGACGACGGCTCGCCGGGCGAGCGCAACGCCTTCCGGCCCGTGGGCGTCGAGCACAAGCTGGGCATCCACGCCTCGCCCACCTGCGTCATGAGCTATGAGGGCGCCACGGCCGAACTGGTCGGCCAGCCCAACCAGGGCCTGTCGCACATGTTCACCATGATGAACGCCGCGCGTCTGGCCGTGGGGGTCGAGGGCGTGGGCATCGCGGAGCGGGCGTATCAGGCGGCGTTGGCCTATGCGCTGGAGCGCCGTCAGGGCCGCAGCGTCTGGACGGGCGAGCAGAACGCCCCGATCTTCGACCATCCCGACGTGCGCCGCATGCTGTCGGTCATGAAGGCCCGCATCGAGGCGGCGCGCGGCATCTGCCTGTCCACCGGCGTCGCCGCCGACCTGGCCCGCCACGCGGCGAGCGAGGAGGACCGCCGCAGGTGGAAGGCGCGCGAGGACCTGTTCACCCCCATCGCCAAGGCCTGGTCCACCGACATGGGGGTCGAGGTGGCCTCCATGGGGATCCAGGTGCACGGCGGCATGGGCTTCATCGAGGAGACCGGCGCGGCCCAGCACTACCGGGACGCCCGCATCGCCCCGATCTATGAGGGCACCAACGGCGTCCAGGCCATGGATCTGGTGGGCCGCAAGCTGTCCATGGACGGCGGCGAGGCCGCCCGCGCGGTGATCGCCGACATGCGCGAGACCCTGACGGCCCTGGCGGGCCTGTTCGAGGGCAAGCCCGTGGAGCGCTTCGCCACAGCGATCACGGCGGTGGAGGACGCCACCCTCTGGCTGATCGACCGCAAGGCCGACGCCGGGGGCGCGGCCGACGTGCTGGCGGCGGCGGACGCCTATCTGCGCCTGATGGGCGACGTGATCGGCGGCTGGATGCTGGCCAAGGGCGCGCTGGCGGCCAGGGCCCGGCTGGACGCGGGCGAGGGCGACGCCGACTGGCTGAACGGCAAGATCGCGCTCTACGAGGTCTACGCCGCCAATGTCCTGGGCCATGTCTCCAGCCGCCTGGCCGCCGTGGGCCAGGGGGGCGACCTGCTCCAGCGCATGACGCGCGAGGCGCTGGGCGCCTAGTCGTCTTCCGGCACGGGCGTGTTGGCCGCCGCCGCGTCGGTCCAGTCGACGACCTGGGCGCTGAGGTCGGCGGCGGCCGCATCGAAGGCGGCCACGATGGCCGAGACGCGGTTGTCGGACGCCGGAACGCTCACGGTGAACACCCGCTCGTCCACCACCTCCCGGTCCGGGAACTGGAGCAGGCGCGCGCGGGCCACGATATGGGCCGCGGGCGCGGCGCCCTCGTCGGCGTAGCGCGCCTCGAAGGACCGCACGTGGATGTCCAGCGACAGGGCCGAGCGACTGAACTCGCGCGGGCCGATCAGCCGGGTGTTGCGGCTCTGGTCCGAGAAGGCGCCGACCACGGCGTCGTTGAACAGCTCGTCCGCCGGGCTGACCCAGCGGGCGCCCGAGATGTAGGCGGCCTCGGTCCCGGTGATCGCCAGGATCCGGTCGCCGCGCGCCGCCTCGGGGAACTGGATGCGCCGCAGGCCCACGGGACGGAGCGGCCCGCCGGACGCGGGCGCCGCCTGCTGCACCGCCGTCGCTGACGCCCCGAAGCGGTACATCTGAACCGGATCGGGCGTGGAGAGCAGGGCGCAGCCGGCGGTCAGACCGGCCGCCGCCGCGACGGCGGCCAGGCGCTTCAGGATGACGGTTCGGCTCATTGTTCGACCTCGAGTTCGATGGATTCCGGACGCCCGATGAAGTCGCGGGGGCTGGACCGCACGTCATCGACCAGACGATCCAGCGAGTCCGCGGCCTCCTCCAGGCTCTGGATGGCGACGGCGAAGCGCGGCAGGCCGTTGGTGGCGAAGTCGTTGACCGGCCCCTGCAGGCCTTCGGTGGTGTCGTTGAGGCTGCCCATGGCCTCCTCGGCCTGGGCCGCGGCGCGTTCGATGCTGGCGATGGCGCGGGCGCCGTCGCCCTGGACCAGCTGACGCGCCTCGGCGCCCAGGGCCTCGTACTCGGCGATGGCGCGGTTGGCCCCGGCCAGCGCCTCCTCCAGTTCGCGCAGCATGCCGCGGCGGGCCTCCAGCTCGGTGGAGAAGCCCTCGATGTTGCTCAGGCTGGTGGAGAACGAGCGGATGTTGTCGTCCGACAGCACCCGGTTGATGCGGTTCAGGGCGTCCACCGCCTCGGCCAGCACCGTGCCGCCGCCCTGCAGCAGCTCGGCGATGGGGCTGGGCTGGCTCTGGATCACCGGCACCGCGTCGTCGTCGTACTGGGCCTTCAACAGGGCGCTCTCGGCCTCCCCGGCCGTGATCTGGATGTAGTTCAGCCCGGTGATGCCCTGGGGCTCCAGCTGGGCGCGGGAGCTGACGCGGATGGGGGTGCCGCCGTCCACGCGGACGCGGGCGACCACCTGGTCCGGCTGGTCCGGGTCCAGCGCCAGATCCGAGACCTCGCCCACCCGGATGCCGTTGAAATGGACCTCTCCGCCTTCCTGCAGGCCGCGCACGGGACCGTAGAAGACGATGTCGTACAGATCGTACTCCTCGGCGAACTGGAAGCGGGCCAGCCAGATGACGAACACGGCCAGGGCCGCGATGATCGCGACCGTGATCATGCCGACAGCGGCGTAATGAGCGTCTCTTTCCATACCTAGTCCGTCCTCCTGACGGGTCTCATGCCGCCCGGGCCGCGGCGCGTCCGCGCGGTCCGAGGAAATATTCCTGAATCCAGGGGTGCTCCGACGCCTCCAGCTCCCGCACCGGCGCCTTGGCGACCACCTTCTTGTCCGCCAGCACGGCGACATTGTCGCACACCGCGTAGAGGCTATCGAGGTCGTGGGTGATCATGAAGATGCTGAGGTGCAGGTCGTCGGACAGGGTGCGGATCAGCGCGTCGAAGGCCGCCGCTCCGATGGGATCGAGACCGGCGGTGGGCTCGTCCAGGAACAGCAGCTCGGGGTCCAGGGCCAGGGCGCGGGCCAGGCCGACCCGCTTCTTCATGCCGCCCGACAGCTCCGCCGGCTTGAGATGGTGGCTTTCCGGCCCCAGGCCGACCATGGCGATCTTCAGCTCGGCCACCTCGCGGACGGTGTCGCGGGACAGCCTGGTGTGCTCGATCAGGGGCGACGAGACGTTCTCGATGACCGTGAGCGCGGAAAACAGCGCGCCCTGCTGGAACAGCACCCCGGACCGCCGCTCCACCTCGGCGTGCTCCTCCTTCGACATCTCCGACACGTCGCGGCCCAGCAGGCGCACCGTGCCGCCGTCCGGCCGTTTCAGGCCCAGCACCGTGTTCAGCAGCACGGTCTTGCCGGTGCCCGAGCCGCCCACCACCCCCAGCACCTCGCCCCGATTGAGCGTCAGGTCCAGATCCTTGTGGATCACCCGCTCCCCGAAGGCGGTGAGCAGGCCCTCGACCTGGATGATGGGCTCGGCAGGCGCGGTCATACGCCCATCTCCAGGAACAGCAGGGCGAACAGGGCGTCGAGGAAAATGATCGCGAAGATGGCCTGCACCACCGCCGCCGTGACCCGGCGGCCGAGGGACTCCACGTCGCCGGACACCGCCATGCCCTGGCGGCAGCCGATGGCGGCCACGACGATGGCGAAGACGGGCGCCTTGGACAGGCCCACCCACAGGTGCTCGACGCCCACGTTCTGCTCGATGCGCTGGATGAAGAAGTTGGGGCCCAGGCCCAGCTGGGTCCAGCTGACCAGCAGGCCGCCGAACATGCCCGCCAGCACGGCGATGAAGGTCAGCAGCGGCAGCATGATCAGCAGGGCCGCCAGCCTGGGGATCACAAGCGCCTGGAACGGATCCACGCCCATGACCCGCATGGCGTCGATCTCCTGGTTCATCTTCATGGAGCCGATCTCGGCGGCGAAGGCCGAGGACGAGCGGCCCGCCAGCAGCACGGCGGTGATGACCACGGCGAATTCGCGGAAGACCGAGATGCCGATCAGTTCGACGGCGAACACCTGGGCGCCGAATTGCTGCAGCAGGTCCGCGCCGATGAAGGCGATCACGGCGCCGATGAAGAAGTTGGTGGCGAGGACGATGGGGATGGCGTCCAGCCCGCCGCGCTCCACATGGCTGACCCATGCGGCCCAGCGGATGCGGCCGGGATGCTTCAGGGCGCTGCCCAGGGCCAGGATCAGGCGCCCGAGGAAGGCCATGGTCTGCATGGCCTCGCTGAGCACGTCGTAGACGCCGTGGCCGATCCTGGAGAAGGTGCGGATGATGGCGTCGGGGCGCCGGGGGGGCTCGGCCGTCCCGCGCTCCAGCCGCTCGACCAGGGCGTAGATGCGGCCCGCGGCGGGATTGCCCTTCCAGGTGGCCCCGGACACCGGCGCGCCCAGGGCCTGCACCAGCACGAGCGCCCCGGTCGTGTCGAAGCCGCCCAGGGCGCTGATGTCGACGCGGTCCACCGCGACGCCGTCCAGGGCGCGCGCGAGGCGTTGCGGAAGGCGGCGCAGTCCTGCCGTGGTCCAGTCGCCGGACAGGCGCAGGACCGCGCCCTTCGCGCCCGAATCAATCTGGAAGTCGGCAGCCGTCATCCGCGCATCATATCCTGCCCCCGCCCATCGCCTAGGTGGCGTCGCCGCATTGGGGCTAACGCTCCGGCATCTGTTTCCGTTCAGTCACAGACCCCCCGCGGCGCGCGCGTTCTTGCGATTTATTCGCAATGCCGTTAGGACCCCTGCACAGCCTTTGAGGAGTCCCCCATGCGCCTTCGCCTGTCCCTGATCGCCGCCGTCGCCGGCGCCGCCGCCCTGGCCGCCTGCGGCCAGAACAATCAGGCCGCCGAAAGCGGCTCCGGGGAAGTGAACCTCTACACCGCCCGCCACTATGACGCGGACCTGGCCCTGTACGAGCGCTTCACCGAGGAGACCGGCATCCGGGTCAACCGCATCGAGGGCAATGCGGACCAGCTGATCGCCCGCATGGAAAGCGAGGGCGCCAACAGCCCCGCCGACGTGTTCGTCACCGCCGACGCCGGCGCCCTGTGGCGGGCCCAGAACGCCGGCCTCTTCCAGCCGGCGAACTCCGGGACCCTGAACGAGGCCATCCCCGAGAACCTGCGCGCGCCGGGCGGCGAGTGGTTCGGCTTCTCGCGCCGCGCCCGCGTGGTCGCCTACAACGCCGAGACCGTCAGCCCAGACGAGATCGACACCTATGAAGAGCTGGCCTCGCCGCGGTTCCGCGGCCGGCTGTGCGTCCGCTCGGGCGACAACGTCTACAACCTGTCGCTGGTGGGCGCCCTGATCGAGGCCTGGGGCGTGGACAAGACCCGCGACTGGGTCGAGGGCGTCGTGGCCAACATGGCGCGTCAGCCCGAAGGGGGCGACCGCGACCAGATCCGCGCCGTCGCCGCCGGCGTCTGCGACGTCGCCCTGACCAACAGCTACTACTATATCCGCATGGCCAGCGGCGACGATGCGGGAGACCGCGCCATCACCGAGACGGTGAAGCTGGGCTTCCCCAGCCTGGACGGGCAGGGCAGCCATGTGAACGTCTCCGGCGGCGGGGTGGCGGCCCATGCGCCGAACCGCGAGAACGCCGTGCGTCTGCTGGAATTCCTCGCCTCGGCTGAAGCCCAGACCCTGGTGTCGCAGTACAACAACGAGTTCCCGGCCAGCCCGGACGTGCCCGCGCCCGCCCCGGTGGACGCCTGGGCGGACTTCGACGCCCATCCCATGCCGGTGTCCGCCTACGGCCCGCGCCAGGCCGAGGCGCAAAGCCTCATCAGCGCGGCGGGCTGGCGATAAGCCCCCTCGCCGCACCGACGGCGAGCCCGGCCCGCCCCGTCGCGCGACGGGGCGGGTTTTCGCCGTTTCGCCTGAGCCCGCTGCGCGTGCTGGCCCTGCTGGCTGCGCTCACCGCCATCCTGCCGCTGATCGGGGTGGTGACGGCGGCCCTGTCCGGCGAGACCGCCGACATCGCCGGGCGCGACCTGATCCGCTACGCCCTGACCTCGGCGGCCCTGGCCGTGATGGTGGCGGTCGCGACCGGGGTGACCGGCTCGCTCGCCGCCTGGCTGGTGGTGATGCACCGGTTTCCCGGCCGCAATCTGTTCGCCTGGGCGCTGGCCCTGCCGCTGGCCGCGCCCGCCTTCGCCGTGGCCTACGCCTACGCCGACCTGTTCGACGTGGCCGGCCCCCTGCGCATGTGGATGCGTCCGACCCTGGGCTTTGACATGCCGTTCGAGATGCGGACCCTCTACGGCGCGGTCTTCGTCCTCAGCTGCGCCTTCTATCCCTATGTCTATCTGGCCATGCGCGCGGCGTTCGTGAACCAGTCCGTCCATGCGCTGGAAGCCGCCCGGACCCTGGGGTGCACGCCGCGCCAGGCGTTCCTGCGCGCCGCCCTGCCCCTGGCCCGCCCGGCGCTGGCGGCCGGCATGGCCCTGGCGGTGATGGAGACCCTGGCCGACTACGGCGCGGTGCAGTTCCTGGCGGTCCAGACCCTGACCACCGGGGTGGTGCGCGCCTGGTCGGTCTATGGCTCGACCGCGTCGGCGGCCCAGTTCGCCCTGCCGCTCATGGGCGCGGCGGCCCTGCTCATGTGGCTGGAGCGGTGGGGGCGCAAGGGCCGCGGCTTCGAGACCCCCAACGCCCGCTGGCGGCCCCTGCCGACCACGACCCTGAACGGCGCCCGGGCGTGGGGCGCGACCCTGTTCTGCCTGGCGCTCCTGACCTTCGGCCTGCTGCTGCCGGCCGGATGGCTGGCCTGGTCGTCGCTGGATGTGGCGCCGGAGTGGCCCCGGGTGGCGCGGGCGGCCTGGCACAGCCTGACCATGGGCGGCGCCGGCGCCCTGGTGACGGTGGCGCTGGCGGCGGCGCTGGCCCTGGGCGCGCGCCACATGCCCATCGCCGCAAGGATCGCCAGCCTCGGCTACGCCACCCCCGGGGCCGTCATGGCCATCGGTCTGCTGGCGCCCGCCGCCTTCATCTGGCGCGCGTTTCCCGGCGCCGCCTCGGGCTTCGGCATGGGCCTGGTGCTGCTGATCTACGCCTATGCCGCCCGTCTCATGGCCGCAGCGCTGGAGCCCATCGACGCGGGCCTGTCGCGGGTCACCCCGAACATGGTCTGGGCCGCCCGCAATCTGGGGCGCACCGAGGGCGGGGCGGCCCGGTCGGTGCAGCTGCCCGTGGCCTGGGGCTCGTTGCTGACCGCGGCCCTGGTGGTGTTCATCGACGTCCTGAAGGAGCTGCCCGCCACCCTGATCCTGCGCCCGTTCAATTTCGACACCCTGGCGGTGCTGGCCAACAACTACGCCCTGGACGAGCGTCTGCCGCAGGCGGGCTGGCCGTCCCTGATCATCGTTCTCATGGCCCTGCCGGCGGTGGTATGGCTGACACGCAAGGTCGCCGCCTCCCGCCCCGGCGCCGCCGCCTGACCGGATTTCGCCCTTGGACATGCTCGTGACCGCCAGCCCCGCCCTCGCCCCGCCCGCCGTCTCCGCGCGCGGCGTGTCGCGGCGCTATGGGGCCAAGACCGCGGTCCAGGGCGCCGACATCGACCTGCGCCCGGGGCGCATCACCTGCCTGCTGGGGCCTTCCGGCTGCGGCAAGTCCACCCTGCTGCGGCTGATTGCGGGACTTGAGCCTGCGGACGAGGGCGAGATCGAGGCGGGCGGCCAGGTGGTCACCGGCCCCGGCGTTCATACGCCGCCGGAACAGCGCGGGGTGGGACTGGTGTTCCAGGACTACGCCCTGTTCCCGCACCTGAGCGTGCTGGCCAATGTGGCGTTCGGCCTGAAGCATCTGCCGCGCAAGACGCGCAACGCCCGGGCCCTGGCCCTGCTGGAGAAGGTCCGGCTGGCGGCGCGCGCCGACGCCTGGCCCCACATGCTGTCCGGCGGCGAGCAGCAGCGGGTGGCCCTGGCCCGGGCGCTGGCGCGGGAGCCGGCGGCCGTGCTGCTGGATGAACCGTTCTCGGGCCTGGACAGCCATCTCAAGGCCGAGGTGCGCCACACCCTGCTGTCGGCCCTGCGGGCGGCGGGGGCGGCGGTGCTGATCGTCACCCACGACGCCGAGGAGGCGCTGCTGATGGCCGACGATCTGGCCCTGATGAGCGAGGGCCGCATTCTCCAGGCGGGCGATCCGGGCGATTGCTATCTGAATCCGGCCAGCATGGCGGCGGCGCGCCTGCTGGGCGAAGCCAACGCCCTGCCCGCACGGGTGGCCGGCGGCGTCGCCGAAACGGCCTTCGGCGACGTGCCCGCGCCCGGGCTGCCGGACGGGGCCGGCGTCGTCATGGTGCGGCCCGAGGGCCTGCGCCTGTGGCTTGAGGGCGCCCGCGCCCAGATCGCGGCCGTGGCGTTCGGCGGCGGCTTCCACGAGGTCACGGTGGCCGCCGGCGGCCAGACCGCGCGCCTGCGCCTGCATGGCGGCGTCCCCGCCGTGGGCGAGGAGGTGTCGGTGGTGATCGACGCCGACCGCGCGCGGGTCTTTCCGGCCTAGAGCTTCAGCAGGTTCAGCAGCGAGGTGGACTGAAGCTGGCTGATCACCTGGGCCGAGGCCTGGATCGAGATCTGCGACATCTGCAGGTCCGTGATCGCCTTGGCCATGTCGGCGTCGGTCCGCCCCGCGATCAGCTCCTGCAGCGCCAGTTGCTGGTTGTCGTGGGACTCCAGCAGGGAGTCCACGCGCGCCTGCATGGAGCCCGAACGCGCCGCCACATCCGTGATTCCGGTGTAGGCGTCCTTGAGACGCCCCAGCTGCGTGGTCAGGAAGTCGCGCGTGGCGTCATTCACCAGCCCGTCGATGGGGCCGCCGGCGCCGGTGTGGTAGTTCTGGATGTCGCGGAAGATCTCGAACAGCTCGCTGCCCACCTCGTCGGCCAGGAAGCCGGTCTGGAGGGTCGCGTTCTCGTCCAGGCGCGAAACCGTGGCCAGCTGGTCGTTGACGAAGACCGAGGCGACGCTCGGGGCGGCGGCGAGATCGGCCAGGGTGGACACGGTGACCGGCGCCGTCTCCGTGTCGCCGCCGGCGAACAGATGACGTCCCTGGTGCTTGGCGTTGAGGCCTTCCTGGGCGATCTGGAAGTACGACTGCAGCTCCTGCATCAGGCCGTCCACGCGGCCGGCCGCCAGCCCTTCCGAGATCGCCTGGCGCGCGCCGTCGGCGCCCTCGGCGATGCGATCGAACGCCAGGGCCTGGGTGGTCATGCGGCCCGCCACCGCCTTGCCGGTGTCGATGAAGCCCTGGATGCGGGTCTGCGCCGATTTCAGCGCCGTCAGCGTCTCGGAGCCGCGCCCGTAGCCGGCGAAATCGTCGGCCACTTTCTCGGTGGAGATGCGCTGCTGGGCCTCCAGTCCCCGTGACTGGGCCGACATCAGATTGAGCAGGGCGCTCTGGTAGTTGCCCATCGTCGAGACACGGGTCATCGCATCATCCCCATCAGGGTGTCATACATGTCGCTGGCCGCCTGGATCATTCGCGCCGAGGCGTTGAAGGCCTGCTGGTAGGTGGTCAGCAGGACAAGCTCCTCATCCATGTTCACGCCCTCCTCGGCGGTCTGGCGCGCCCGCGCCTCCTGCTGCAGCGTCAGGGCCGCATCGCGGCGATCCCTGGCGATGGACGCACGGGCGCCGATGTCGCCCGCCATCTCGGATGCGTAGCGCGAGATCGATATGGCGCCGCCCTGGGCGCCGCCGGCCGCGTGGAAAGCGGCCGCCCGCTGTCCAGCATCCGCCAGCAGAAGGGCGCCGCGGCCGTCGCCGGAGGACAGGGCCTGGGAGCCCGGCGCGGCGTTCAGGTCCAGCTGGGCCAGACCCAGCCGCGACGGATCGGCGGCGATGTCGGCCCGGATCGAGAAGCCGTCGGCCCGCGATGAGCGGACGCCGCCGCCGATTCCGAACAGCTCGGTCAACGACACGCCCGAGGGGATCTGGGTGGTGCGATCCTCCAGGATCGACATCTGGGGGGCGGGCGTCCGGCTGGGCGTGAAGTTCAGCGCGCCCGCGGCATCCAGCGAGAAGCTGCCGTAGTAGCCGACCCCGGTGTTCGGATCGTTCAGGGCGGCGATCATGTCATCCACCGCGCCGCCCGGCGGCACCGTCACCTCGATGTCCCTCAACCGGGCGCCGGTGTCGCCGGTGAAGCGGAACTTGATCGTTTCGCCCGGGGTGAAGCCGTGCGGGGACAGGCCGGTCAGCCCCGTGTCGTACAGGGCCATGCGGTCGGTGCTGACCAGGTCGTTCAGGCCGAAGAAATGCGAGAAGCCGCGGCCGGTCTTGCTGGACGGACTGGTCGGGTCGTCGGTGATGACCACGCCGTTGGCGCTGCCCGTGGCCAGGCTCAGCACGCCGTTGGTGAAGGCCGCCGTCGCCTGGCCGCCCAGCTCCGCGTTCAGCACCGTCAGGAAGGTGGCCGGCGTCGCCGCCGTGCCGTTGATCGTCATGGCGCCGCCCGAGAAGACCACCTCCACCTGGGTCTGCACCACGCCCTGCGGATTGACCACGGCGATGTTGCTGGTCCCGGTGAACCCGGCGATGGCGGCGTCGAACGACTGCCCCACGTTGCGGCCGGTCAGGGTGGACGGGGCCGGGGCGGCGCTGTTGGCGTTGTGGGCGCGGTTCAGCTCATCCGCGACACGGGCCACCAGCTCGGCCAGCCGTTCCGCGGCCGCCGGCGCCTCGACGTTGCGCAGCTCCAGAAGCCCCTTGATCTCGCCCGAGGTGATGCTTTCCGCGAGGGCGCGCTTGGTGCCGCGCGGCTCGGTCACCCACACGTCCGAGAAGGCGCTTTCGGAATTGACCGCGCCGGCGCGCTGGTACTCCAGGGTGGCGTAGCCGTCGCCCGCCAGCATGACCCCCGCATTGGTGCGCACCGTGACCCCGCCCTGGGACCGCGGCGACAGACGCAGGTCCATGATCTGGGACAGTTCGCCGATCAGGCTGGCCTGGGCGCTCTCGGCGCCGGAGGCGTCCGCGCCGGACACGGTGGCCCGCGAGATCTCGACGTTCAGGGCTTCGATCTGCTCCAGCAGCAGATTGGCCCCGTCCACCGCGCTCTTGAGCCGGCCGTCCGCATCCTCGCGCACGGCCTGGATCTGGGACTGGATGCGGGCGGCCTCGTCGAACAGGGTCTGGGCCCGGAACAGGGCCTCCTGCCGGCGAGGCGACGACACCGGATCCTCAGCCGCCACCGCGAAGGCCGAAAACACGCCGTCCACCTGACTGAAGAAGTCGGCGCCGCCGCTGGGATTGCCGAACAGGGACTGGACCCGGTCATACAGCTCGTAGCGCACCCCCTGGCGCGCCGCCTCTGCGCCGGCGTTGAAGCTGGCGGCCTGGAGAAAGCGGTCGGTGGCCAGGCGGACCCGCGCCAGCTCGACGCCCGAGCCCACGCCCTGGGTCGTCAGGGCCTGCTGTTCCCCGACCTTGCGCACATAGCCGGGCGTGTTGACGTTGGCGACGTTGTCCGAAATCACCCGCAGCTGACCCTGGGCGGTCATCATGCCCGAGGTCGCGGTGTTCATGATCAGGTTCAGAGACATGCGCGCGCGCCCTTCCGCCGGCGACCCGGCAAAGCCTGCTGGCGCCGCGGCGTTTTTTGCCCGGCGTGCGCCCCCATCATTTTGCTCAAGTCATTGATATTCATAGGCGTCTCTACAGCGGGCCATCGTCCGCATCCGTCACGGCGCAAATGACGGGCCAACCGGATCCGGTGAGGGACGCCGGCAAAAACAGGTTCCCAGCGCGGCAAAAAACGCCCCTGGCTGAGCCTCGTCCGCACGCTCGTCGCCGGGTTTATGCAGCAAAACCAGTCGGTTGGACGTCCGTCGCCGACTGGCGCGGCGGTTGCTTGGGGTCGGGCGAAGCACCAGGCGCAGCAAGCGCCGCGCCCTCCGCCCTCTTCACAAGGCTCGCCTGCGCCCATGTCCGCGCTTGATCTGCTCACGGTTCTGTCCGCCCCGCCCGCCTCCGGTGGTGGAAGCGGCGCGTCTGCGGGCGCCGATGCGGACGCCGCAGGAGTCTTCTCGGGCTTTCTGGCCCTGCATGCGCCGGACTCTGCGAAGACGTCCCGGCAGCAGGGCGCCGACGTCGACGCCGCCGTCAGCGACGGCGAGGACGAGCCACAGCCCTTCGCCGGACTCGCGCCTTTCGCCCCGCCGCCGGCCGGACCGGAGGTCGCCGCCGGTCCGCTGCTCGCGATCCAGGGGCAAGCCGTCCGTCCTGACCCGACGCTCGCCGGGCCCCTGTCCGCCCCCGAGGGCGATATGGGCGTTGCGGGCGGTGAGGATATGCAAAAGGCGGCGCTCCCGTCCGGACTCCCGGACGCCGACGGCTCGACGGGGCCGGCGTCGACCGGCTCCAGCCCGGCGCCTGCCGCTGATTCCGGGACCCCGGCGCCCCGCCCGGCTTTCCCGTCCACAGAGCGCGCCGCCGCCGACACCGACGCCGCGCCAGCCGCGGACCCCGGTGTGAAGACGGGCGTGACCGAGCCCGGAAGCGCGCCCGCGCCGTCGGCTGTTGCGGCGGCCTCACGCAACCCGGCCCTGACCCCCGCCCCGGCTGGGG
>JBALUZ010000014.1:0-29205 GCA_036963825.1 Brevundimonas sp. | reverse complement strand
GATGCTGCGTCACCGACACCGAGGTCAGCACTCCGCCGTTGGACCGGCCATAGATGCCCAGGTGGTCCGGCGAGGTGACGCCCCGGTCGATCAGGTCCCGGGCCACCGCCGCGAAATCGTCGAAGGCGCGCTGCCGGTTCTCGTTCAGGGCCGCCTGGTGCCAGCCGGGGCCGAACTCGCCGCCGCCGCGGATGTTGGCCACCACATAGCTGCCGCCCTGCTCCAGCCACAGCTTGCCCAGCTGGCCCGCATAGCCGGGCAGCATGGGGATGTTGAAGCCGCCGTAGCCGAACAGGATGGTGGGCGCCGAGCCGTCATCGGCCTGATCGCGCGGGCGCACCAGGAAATAGGGGATCTCGGTCCCGTCGGTGGAGGCGACCGAATGCTGCTCCACCACATGGGTCGAGGCGTCGAAGCGCGCCGGGCTCTCGCGCAGGACCTCGGATCGCGCGCTGGCCACGTCGGCCTGGGACAGGGTGGAAGGGGTCAGGAAGCCCTGGACATAGTAGAAGATGTCCTCGTGGCCCCGGCTGGCGTCCACCAGATTGACCGACACGTTCTGCGGAACGGGCAGGGCGGTCTGGCTCCAGCCGCCGCCGCGCGGGGCGAAGCGGATCAGCCCGCCGGACACATTGTCCAGCACGCTGGCCACCACATGGCCGTTGGTGATCGCCACGCCGTTGACCGACTGGCGCGCATTGGGCGCGAAGATCACGGGCGAGGCCGACAGGCCCGGGGCCGCATCGGCGCGCAGGGCCGCCAGGGGAACCGCCGCCAGATCGCCGGTCTCGATGGCGTGGCCGCCGAAGGTCCAGTCCTCCTCGGTCGTCAGGATCAGCCGGTCGCCCATGGTCCCGTGGATCTCGACCTTCGGCGGCAGGTTCAGGCGCACGGCCCGGCCGTCCACCACCTGCCAGCGCTCGGCGTTGAAGGTGTCCAGCGGCCGGGTGATGATCACCGCCTCCACCTGACCGTCCGGGCCGCGATAGACCGAGGGGCTGACGCCATAGCCGCCGTCGCCCTGCTCGCCGCGATAGATCTCCGTCGCCTGGGCCAGCGACTGGCCGCGCGACAGGGCGCGCACGATGTAGGGATAGCCGCTCTCGGTCAGGGTCCCGTCGCCGAAGTCGGTGGCCACCAGCAGGGTGTCGGCGTCCAGCCAGGTCACCCGGTGCTTGCCCTCGGGCAGGCGGAAGCCGCCTTCCACGAACGCGCCGGTCCGGGTGTCGAACTCGCGGACCTCCACCGCGTCCTGACCGCCGCTGGACAGATTCACCAGGCAATAGCGCTCGTCGGGCGCCAGGCACTGGGCGCCCTTCCAGACCCAGTCGCGCCCCTCGGCGCGGGCCAGGGCGTCGATGTCCAGGATGGTCTCCCATTCCGTGTCGCCCGAGGCGTAGGACTCGCGGCTCGTGCGCCGCCACACGCCCTTGGGATGCTGGTCGTCCTGCCAGAAATTGACGATGCCGCCGCCCTGGAATTGCGGCGTGGGGATACGGTCCTGGGCCGAGAGGATGGCATAGGCCTCGCGCCGGAAGGTCTCGTAGCGCGGGTCGCCTTCCAGCCGCGACAGGGTGCGGGCGTTGGACTGCTCCACGAACGCCAGCGCCCGTTCGCCCTGGACCTCCTCCAGCCAGAGGAACTCGTCCGCGGCGGCCACCGATTCCGGCGACAGGTCGGCGGGCAGGTGCGGCGGACGCTGGGCAACCGCCGCCTCGCCCGGGGCCGGCGCTGCATCGTCGTCCATGAGGCCCCCCCGGGACGGGTCGGTGGCGCAGGCGCCCAGCATCAGCGCCGAGGCGGCGGCGGACAGGATCAGTCGGTTCATGGGCGCTACGCTCCGTCTTGTACTTTATTGGGGCCGAGGGGCCCGGGTCAGTCCATCAGCCGTCGGGTCAGATAGGTGTATTCCAGCGCCAGCCGGCGGGCCGTCTCGCGCAGGTTGGCCCCGGCCGCGTGGCCGCCGTCGGTGTTCTCGTAGAACAGCACCTCATGGCCCAGGGCTTCAAGCTGCGCCGCCGCCTTGCGGGCGTGGCCCGGGTGGACCCGGTCGTCCTTGGTGGAGGTGTGGATGAAGACCTCCGGATAGTCCGCCTCGGCCGACAGGGCCTGATAGGGCGAATAGGCGGCGATCCATTCGCGCTCCTCGGCGATGTCCGGATTGCCGTACTCGCCCATCCACGACGCCCCGGCCAGCAGGGTGTGGAAGCGCAGCATGTCGAACAGGGGCACCTGGATGACCGCCGCATTGATCAGGTCCGGACGCTGGGTCAGCATGGCGCCCATGAACAGTCCGCCCTGCGAGCCGCCCATGACCCCGAGGCGGCGGGGGCTGGTGATGCCGCGTGCGATCAGGTCCTCGGCCACGGCCTGGAAGTCCTCGTGGGCCCGCTGGCGGTTCGCGCCCTGGGCGGCCTGGTGCCAGCCGGGGCCGAATTCGCCGCCGCCGCGGGTGTTGGCCACCACATAGACGCCGCCGCGCTCCAGCCACAGCTTGCCCACGGTGGGCGAATAGCCGGGCAGCAGCGACACCTGGAAGCCGCCGTAGCCGTACAGCAGGGTGGGGTTCGAGCCGTCCATGGCGATGCCGTCGCGGCTGACCACGAAATAGGGGACCATGGTGCCGTCGGCCGAGCGGGCCTGGTGCTGCTCCACATGCATGCCCCCGGCGTCGAACTTGGGCGGCAGGCTCTTGACCGTCTCCAGCTCGCCCGAGGCGGCGTCGGCCAGCCACAGGGTGTCCGGCGTCAGATAGCCCTCGACGCTGACGAACAGCTGGTCGTCCTCGCTGCTGGCCGAGCCCAGGCCCACCGAGGCGTTCTCCGGCAGGTTCAGCCGTTCGCGCACCCAGCCGCCCTCGGCGCGGTGATAGGCGTAGGCGGCGCCGCGCACGTTCTCGAACACGGCGACCACCAGCCGGTTGCGGGTCAGGGTCACGCCTTCGACGGACTCCCGCTCGCCCGGCCGCAGGATCAGCTCGCCGGCCGACGCCGCCGGATCGGCCTTCAGCGCCGCCAGGTCGAAGGCGATCAGGTCGCCGGCCTCGAAGGCGGTCCCGGCCCCGTCGATCCAGTCCTGATCCGTGGTGACGATCAGCCGGCCGTCCAGCAGGCCCTGCACCGAGCGGCGCGCCGGCAGGTTGATGCGCACCGGCCCGGCGTCGGTCAGGAAATAGGTCTCGGTCTCGAAGAAGGTGACGGCCCGGTCCACCATCTCGGCCTGCACCACGCCATCGGCGTCACGCAGGGTGTAGCCGGCCACCAGCACGTCCTCGGGCTCGCCGCGGAACACCTCCGGCGCCGCGTCCAGGGACTGGCCGCGGGTCAGGCGGCGCACGGTCATGGCGTAGCCGGAATCGGTCAGGGTGCCGTCGCCGAAATCGCGATTGACCAGCAGGGTGTTCTCATCGACCCAGTCAGCCCCGCCCTTGGATTCGGGCAGGTCGAAGCCGTTGTCCACGAACCGGCCGGTCTCGCGGTCGAACTCGCGCATGACCACCGCGTCCTTGCCGCCGTCCGACAGATTGATCAGGCACAGGCGGTCGTCGGGCGACAGGCACTGGGCGCCCTTCCAGACCCAGTTGGCGTCCTCGGCGGCGGCCAGGGCGTCCACGTCCAGGATGGTTTCCCACTCAGGCGCGTCGGTGCGGTAGCTGTCCAGGGCGGCCCGGCGCCAGACGCCCCGCACATGGGTCGCGTCCTGCCAGAAATTGTCCACCGTGCGGGCGCCGCCCGCCGAATGGCGGAACGCCGGGTAGGGAATGCGGTCCTGCGCCTCCACCAGGGCCAGCGCCGTGGCGTACAGGTCGTCATAGCGCGGGTCGCCGGTCAGCACGCCCAGCGAATGGTCGTTGCGCGCCTCGACCCACGCCATGGCCCGCTCGCCCTCGACGTCCTCCAGCCAGAGCCACGGATCCGAGGCGGCGGCCTGTTCGGTCAGGGTCGGGGCGGCGGGTTCGGACGTCTGGGCCATGGGGTGGGTCGCTGAAAGACTGAGAACGAGCGCGGCGAGGGCGGGGCCCCGGTAGGCCAGACGACGGAGCATGCGGCGGTTTCCTCGGATGGGTCGGTTGAGCGCGCGACCCTATGGGCGGGCCGGGGCCTTGGAAAGTTACAGGCCTGTAATGATCAGCGGCCTTCGTCGGGGATGCAGAGGGTCTGGCCGCACGCCTTGCAGTGCACCGCGTCCGGGTCGTGCCGCTGCAGCCCGCAGGTGGGGCAGGGGTGCAGCACCTTGTGCGACACGTTCAGGGACTGGATCAGGCGGAAGAACAGGCCGACCCCGCCCAGCATGACGGCGATGGACAGCAGCCGCCCCCAGGTGCCCGGCAGGATGATGTCGCCATAGCCGGTGGTGGTCAGGCTGGTGATGGTGAAATACAGCGCATCCACATAGCCCGAGATGCCCTCGTAGCGGCCCATGAAGCTGGTGTAGACGAAGCCCGCCACCACGAAGACGAAGGTCACCAGCGCCGCCAGCGCCTTGACGATGTCCTCCACCCGCGTGTCGTTGTAGCCGCGCCCCACCGTCTTCCAGAAGAAGTCGCTGTTG
Source organism: Brevundimonas sp. (assembly GCA_036963825.1). Taxonomy (GTDB): domain Bacteria; phylum Pseudomonadota; class Alphaproteobacteria; order Caulobacterales; family Caulobacteraceae; genus Brevundimonas. The sequence goes on along the minus strand of JBALUZ010000014.1, from coordinate 24,654 downwards.
AGCAGGGTCCATAGGCGCAGCACCCGCAGGAAGCCCAGATTGTAGAGCCAGGCGGGGAACAGCAGGGTCGCCAGGACGAACAGGTCCATCCAGACGATGGGCCGCTTCAGCCAGTCCCGCCAGTCCGTATAGGCCATGGCCCGGGCGATCAGGTCGAAGGCCAGGATCGCCGCGATTCCGTAATCGATCAGATAGAAGATCAGGCCGCTCTGGTTCTTCAGCAGCGGCGCGGCGATGAAGAAGGCGATGATGGCGAAGTCCACCACGATCACCGCCAGGCGGAAGCGCACCGCCGCCCGGGAGGAGCCGTGGTACAGCGCCCGCAGGCGCGCCCTCAGCCGCCAACCCGTGTGGGTGTGCTCGCGATCCTGCGATCTCATGGAAAAGCTGTCCTTCGTCGCGCGCTCTGACGCCGGGCCGGAATTGCCCTATATGCGGACCCCATGACGCACCCCTTCGTCAAGATGAACGGCGCCGGAAACGACTTCATCGTGATCAATGCGATGGAGCGTCCTTTCACGCCGACGGCCGATCAAGCGCGCGCCCTGGCGAACCGCGAGACCGGCCCGGCGGGCGGCTGCGACCAGCTGATCGTGATCGAGCCCTCGGACACGGGCGACGCCTTCATGCGGGTGTGGAACGCCGACGGCGGGGTGGTGGAGACCTGCGGCAACGCCCTGCGCTGCGTCGGCTGGCTGCTGACGCAGGCGGGCGGGCGGGACCGGGTCGTGATCGACACCCTCGGCGGCCCGACCACCGCCGCGCGGGCGGGGGCGCTTCGCGTCACCGTGGACATGGGCCCGCCGCGTCTGGCCTGGGACCAGATTCCGCTGGCCGAGGCGATGGACACCCGCGGCATCGAGCTGCAGGCGGGGCCGGTGGACGCGCCGCTGGTGCACACGCCGGGGGCGGTCAGCATGGGCAACCCGCACGTGGTGTTCTTCATGGACCATGTCCCCGACGACGCCTTCGTGCGCGGGACCGGCTCGCTGATCGAGCACCACCCGCTGTTTCCGCAGAGCGTGAACGTGGGCTTCGCCCATGTGGAGGCCCGGGACCGCATCCGCCTGCGGGTCTGGGAGCGGGGCGCGGGCCTGACGAAGGCCTGCGGCACCGGGGCCTGCGCCGCCCTTGTGGCCTGCGCCCGGCGCGGCCTGACCGACCGGGCCGCGACGGTCATGGTGGACGGCGGCGCGCTGGTGATCGACTGGCGCGAGGCCGACGACCATGTGCTGATGACCGGTCCGGTCGAGGTGGAGACCACCGGGACCCTGCCCTGAACGGGCGCCCTTCGGGCCGCAGGGCGAAACGCCGGCCTGTCGGTGCGGGAAGCGCAGCCTCGGAACCGCTGCGCGGTTCCGTCTGAAACGATCATGCTCTAGGGTCGCGCCTTCCTTCGCCGCCTCCGCGCGCCCAGTAGCGACCTCATGCCCGAAAACACCGAAAAGCAGATCTTCACCGACCAGGAAGCCCTGGATTTCCACAGCGTGCCCACGCCAGGCAAGATCTCCATGGCGCCCACCAAGCCCATGGCGACCCAGCGCGACCTGTCGCTGGCCTATTCGCCCGGGGTCGCCGTGCCGGTGCGGGCCATCGCCGAGGATCCGGACAAGGCCTACGACTACACCGCCAAGGGCAATCTGGTGGCCGTCATCTCCAACGGCACCGCCATCCTGGGCCTGGGCGATCTCGGCGCCATGGCGTCCAAGCCGGTGATGGAAGGCAAGGCGGTGCTGTTCAAGCGCTTCGCCGACGTGGACTCCTTCGACGTGGAGGTGAAGACCACCGACCCGGACGAGTTCATCACCGTGGTCAAGAACATCGGCGACACCTGGGGCGGCATCAATCTGGAGGACATCAAGTCCCCCGAGTGCTTCGAGATCGAGACCCAGCTCCAGGACCTGCTGGACATCCCGGTCTTCCACGACGACCAGCACGGCACGGCCATCATCTCCACCGCCGGCCTGATCAACGCCTGCCACGTGGCGGGCAAGAAGCTGGAGGACGTCAAGGTCGTGCTCGCCGGCGCCGGGGCCGCGGGCTTGTCGTCCATCGCCCTGATGAAGGCGGCGGGCGTGAAGCACGAGAACACCGTCATCGTCGACCGCGACGGGGTGGTCTATCGCGGCCGCGACAATGTGGACCAGTGGAAGGCCGCCCACGCCACCGACACCCCGCACCGCACCCTGGCGGAGGCGATGGTCGGCGCCGACGTGGTCATCGGCCTGGCCGCCAAGGGCGCCATCACAAAGGAGATGGTGGCCTCCATGGCGCCGCGCCCCATCATCTTCGCCATGGCCAATCCGGACCCGGAGATCACTCCCGAGGACGTGCGCAGCGTTCGCGACGACGCCATCATCGCCACCGGCCGGTCGGACTATCCCAACCAGGTCAACAATGTGCTGGGCTTCCCCTATATCTTCCGCGGGGCCCTGGACGTGCGGGCGCGGCGGGTGAACCACGAGATGAAGGTGGCCTGCGCCCAGGCCCTGGCCGCCCTGGCCCGCGAGGACGTGCCGGACGAGGTGGCCGTGGCCTATCGCGGCCGCAAGCTGAAGTTCGGGCCGGACTACATCATCCCCACCCCCTTCGATCCGCGCCTGATCTGGTACATCCCGCCCTTCGTCGCCCAGGCGGCCATGGACACGGGCGTGGCGCGCAAGCCCATCGAGGACATGGACGCCTATCGCGCCTCGCTGCGCCAGCGGCTCGATCCGTCCGCCGCCCTGATGCAGAAGATCTCCTCGGCCGTGCGCGGCGCCCCCAACAAGCGGGTGGTGTTCGCCGAAGGCGAGGAGACCTCGGTCATCCGCGCCGCCTGGGCCTTCAAGCAGCAGGAGCTGGGCACCCCCATCCTGGTGGGCCGCGAGGAGCTGGTGCGCCAGAACGCCGTCGAGGCCGGCCTGGTGTTCGAGGACCTGGGCATCGAGATCATCAACGCCCGCGTCTCACCCAACAATGTGGCCTACACCGAGGCGCTGTATAAGCGCCTGTGGCGGCGCGGCTACCTGCGCCGCGACGTGCAGCGCATGATCAACCAGGACCGCAACTATTTCGGCGCGGCCATGCTGGCCCACGGCGACGCCGACGCCATGGTCACCGGCGTGACCCGCAATTTCAACATGGCGCTGAAGGAAGTCAGCCGCGTGCTCGACGTGAAGAGCACCCTGATCGGCCTGTCGGTGGTCATGGCGCGCGGCCGCACCCTGTTCGTGGCGGACACCTCCATCCACGAACTGCCCGACGCCCAGGAGCTGGCCGACATCGCCGTCCAGGCCGCCTCGGCCGTGCGCAAGCTGGGCCGCACCCCGCGAGTGGCCTTCCTGTCCTACTCCAGCTTCGGCAACCCGCCGGGCGACCGGGGCGAGAAGGTGCGCGAGGCCATCCGCATCCTCGACCAGCGGGGCGTGGACTTCGAATACGAGGGCGAGATGCCGCCGGAACTGGCCCTGACCCCCGAGGCGCGCGGCTCGCACCCGTTCATGCGCCTGTCGCGCGAGGCCAATGTGCTGGTCATGCCCGCGATCCATTCAGCGGTCATCTCGACCCAGATGATCGAGGCCCTGGGCGGCGCCACCCTGGTGGGGCCCCTGCTGATCGGCCTGGAGAAGTCGGTCCAGATCGTGCCGCTGGGCTCGTCCGTCAGCCAGATCCTCAACGCCGCCACCTTCGCCGCCTACGAGGAAGGCATCGCCGAGGAGGGATGAGGCGTCAGGTCGACGCCTCATCCCCGGGCGGCGGGGTCGTGATCCGGCCCTGCCGCGCGGCCACATAGAAGGCCAGCACGATGGCGAAGACCCCGATGATCGTCGAATAGAGGAAGAAGGCGAAATAGCCCGCGCCCAGCCCCGCCGGCGTCACCCCGCTGGTGAGGGCGCCGGTGGTGAGGGAGTTGGCCGGCAGGTTCGAGAACAGCGGCTTGAAGACGGCCAGCGGCCCCCCGGCGTCGGCGGCGCGGGCCGAGGCCTCCACGATCTTGCCCGACTGTGACGCCACCAGCTTGCCGGGCAGGGCGTACAGGGAGCTGAACAGGGCGTACTGGACCGCCGTGAAGCCGATGGACGTGAGGCTGGACATGTAGGCGATCAGGGCCGTGCCGGCGAAGCCGGACGCCACATTGTCGATGCCGATGGCGATGAACAGGGCGCCCAGATCGTGGCCCTGGGTCGCCAGCCAGGCGAAGACGATGTTGGACACCGGGCTCATGAAGGCGCCGATGACCATGGTGCGGATCAGGCCCAGCCTGGCCACCGCCCAGCCCCCGGCGAACACGCCCGCCGACAGGGCCACGACCCCGAACAGCTTCCGGACCTCCCCGATCTCGATCAGGCTGAAGCCGAGATCGAGATAGAACGGGTTCATGATGTTCAGCACGAAGTCCGCCAGGCGGTAGAGGCAGATCAGCGCCAGGATCGGCCCCGCCAGCTTTCCGAAGCGGCGGAAGAAGTCCATCAGCGGCGCGCCGAACGAGCCGGCCAGATAGGCGCCGGGCCGGGTGCGGTAGCCGGGGATCGGCCAGCAGGCGACCGCCAGCAGCATGAAGCCGCCGATGACATAGGCGAACTGGATCAGCACGCCGGGCAGGTCGCCCTGGTCGGTGGTCGCGGCGATGGCGCCGCCCAGTCCCTCGCCCAGGGGGGCCAGGGCCCAGGCCAGGGCGTCGGGCCGGTCGGTCAGCCCTGTCCCGATGATCAGCGCCGACAGGGCGATCAGGGCCAGGCGCACGAGCCATTCGATCTTTTCAAACACCGGTCGCGAGGGAATGTCGGCGACCGGAATCTCGCGAATGATGTGCCGCTTCTCGCGCGGCGCCATCAGCACCCCCAGCACGCCGAAGCCCATCAGGCCGGCCATCACCGCGTACGACAGATTCCAGTTGTAGTACTGGGCCAGCGCCAGCGGGATGAAGCCGGCGGCGATCTGGGCCACGCGCCAGCCCAGCTGGTAGGCGGCCGCCAGGGCGCCCTGGCGGCTGTCGTCGGCGGCCTCGATGCGCCAGGCGTCGATGGCGATGTCCTGGGTGGCGCCGAAGAAGCCCACCATGACCGCGAACAGGGCCACCATGCCCAGCTGGGTCTGCGGGTTGGACCCGGAAATCAGCCACAGGCCGAGGATGATCACCGCCTGGGTCAGCAGCATCCATGAGCGCCGATGCCCCAGCCATTTGGTCAGGATCGGCACATTGGTGCGGTCCAGCAGGGGCGCCCAGATGAACTTCAGGGCGTAGGTCAGGGTGGCCAGGGCGAAGAAGCCGATCAGCTCCAGCGTCACCCCGTCGTCGCGCAGCCATGCGGACAGGGTGTCGTAGATCAGCAGATTGGGCAGGCCCGAGGCGAAGCCCAGCAGCAGCATGGTGGCCGAGCGGCGCTCCAGATAGACCGCCAGTCCGCCGAAGCGGCCGGCGGGTTTTTCATCCGCCGTGATGGAGTCCCCTCGGCCCTGGTCGGTCATGGATGCGTCCCCTTGCAGGGACGCCCCCGTGCGCCCCGATTCAGCAGGCGACCTTGGCGCGGAGTTCGCCGCTCGTCCAGCGGGCAAGCGCGGCGCGCAGCGCCTCGGTGTCGATGGGCTTGGTCAGGTGGTCGTCCATGCCGGCCTCCAGACAGGCCTTGCGGTCCTCCACGAAGGCGTTGGCGGTCAGGGCCACGATGGGGGTGCGGTCGCCCCGGGCGCGGATGGCGCGGGCGGCGGCGACGCCGTCCATGCCGGGCATGCGCATGTCCATCAGCACCAGATCATAGCGGGCGCGGGCCAGGGCCTGGACCGCCTCGTCGCCCGAGCCGGCGGTCTCCACCACGCAGCCCTCGCGGCGCAGCAGGGTCTTGGCCAGCAGGGCGTTGACCGGATTGTCCTCGGCCAGCAGCACCCGCAGCCCGGCGAAGCGCACCGGGGTGACCCGGTCGTCGTCGCGCTGGGGCGGGGGCGGGCCGCCCACGGGGGCGTCGCCGCGTCCGATGGCCGCCAGCACCCGCTCCGCCAGCGACGCGCGGCGCAGGGGCTTGATCAGATAGCCGTGGAAGCCCTGCGACCGGTAGCGGGCGATCAGCTCGCGCTCCTCGGCCTTGAGCAGGACGATGCAGCGCCCGCCGACGGGGCAGGCGGCCAGGGCGCCCGCCTCGGCGGCGGCGTGGTCCACCAGGGTGACGGCCGCGCCGGGCTTCACCGCTCCGCCGCAGGCCTCCACCTGCTGGCGCACGGCCTCGGCCACCAGCGGGTCAGGCGATTTCACCGCCACGGCCAGGCCCTTCAGGGGCGTGGCGCGCCCGGCGGCGGCGCCGGGGGCGGCCGGGAAGGCGGCCTCGAAGCGGAAGCGCGCGCCCCCGCCCGGGCGGTCGGTGACACAGACCTTGCCGTCCATGGCCTCGGCCAGCTTCCTGACCACCGCCAGACCCAGACCCGCCCCGTCGAAGCGGGCCGCGTCCGAGGCGTCCACATGGCCGAATTCCTCGAAGATGCGCTCGCGCGCCTCGGGCGGCACGCCGGGGCCGGTGTCGTCGATGATGAAGGCCAGCTTGGGCCGGCTGTCGCGCCCGCCGGCGCGCTCGACGGCGATGCGGACGCCGCCGGTTTCGGTGAATTTCACCGCATTGCCGGCCAGGTTGAACAGGATCTGGCGCAGGCGGCCCTCGTCGGCCATCACGTCGGGGGCGTCGGGCGCCACGGTCCAGACCAGGGACAGGCCCTTGTCGTGGGCGCGCGGGCTGAGCAGCTCGGCCACGCCCTGGACCAGGCCCTCCAGATCGACGGGGGCGGAGTCCAGCTCCAGATGGCCGGCGTCGACCCGGGCGTAGTCCAGCAGGTCGTTGACCAGCCCCAGCAGGTGTTCGGCGGAATCCCGCGCCGCGCTCACATAGGCGCGCTGGGCGCCGTCCATGCGGGTGCGGGCCAGCAGGCCCAGCATGCCGATCACCCCGTTCAGGGGGGTGCGCATCTCGTGGCTCATCAGCCTCAGGAACCGCTCCGCCGCCTGGGCGTCGGGAGTCCCGGCCGGGGCCGACGGGGTTTCGGGCGCCTTTTGCGCCGCTTCGGTCTTCACGGTCTTTCGCCGCACAGTCATCACGCACCCTCCGCGAAGGGCCAGCATGCACGACAACCGTTAAGGGCCGCCGAATCACCCGCGGCCCCGGCGCGCCGGGCTCACCAGGCGGGCGTCGCCTCCGCCGCGGCCGCGGCGGCGCCCGCCTCCTGCGGCCCCACCGTGGTGCGCCGGTAGATCAGGGCCTCGGCGATGTGGCGGCGCAGGACCGGGGTGGAGCCCTCCAGATCGGCGATGGTGCGCGCCAGTCGCAGGGTGCGGGTCCAGCCCCGGGCGGTCAGCCCTCCGGCTTCCGCCGCCCGCATCAGCAGGGCCCGGCCGGAGTCGTCGGGGGCGCCGATCCGGTCCAGGGTGTCGCCCGACGCCCGGGCGTTGACCCCCTGGTCGGGATCAAGGCCGTGCGCGCGGGCCCGGTCGGCCTGGGCCTGACGGGCTGCGGCCACGCGGGCGGCCGCCTCGGCGGTGCCCTCGGCCGGCGCCGGCAGGGCCATGTCGGCGGCGGTGACCGGCGGCGTCTCCACCGTCAGGTCGATGCGGTCGAACAGCGGCCCGGAGATGCGGTTCTGATAGTCCCGCTGACAGCGCGGAGCCTTGCCGCAGGCGCCCTTGCCCGGCCCGCCCAGGCCGCAGCGGCACGGGTTCATGGCGGCCACCAGCTGGAAGCGCGCCGGATAGCGCACATGGGCGTTGGCGCGCGCCACCACGATCTCGCCGGTCTCCAGCGGCTGACGCAGGGAATCCAGCGCCTGGGGCGAATATTCCGGCAGTTCATCCAGGAACAGCACGCCGTTGTGCGCCAGCGACGCCTCGCCCGGCCTGGCCCGGTGCCCGCCGCCGGTCAGGGCGGCCATGCTGGCGGAATGGTGGGGCGCGCGGAACGGCCGGTCCCGGGTCAGGCCGCCGCGCTCGATCAGCCCGGCCACCGACCAGACCATGGACGTCTCCAGCAACTCCTGCGGCGTCAGGGGCGGCAGCAGTCCGGGCAGGCGCTGGGCCATCATGGACTTGCCCGACCCGGGCGGGCCCACGAACAGCAGGTTGTGCCCCCCGGCGGCGGCCACCTCCAGCGCCCGCTTGGCGCTTTCCTGGCCCTTGACCTCGCGCAGGTCCGGCCCGCCCGCCGCGGCCTTGACCGGGCCCGGCTCGGGCGCGCGCAGCACCTGCACGCCCTTGAAATGGTTGATCACCCCGATCAGCGACCGGGGCGCCAGCACCGACACCTCGCCCGCCCACGCCGCCTCCGGCCCGTTGGCCTCGGGGCAGATCAGGCCCAGCCCCATGGCGGACGCCGCCACCGCGGCGGGCAGGGTCCCGCCCACCGGCGCGATGCGCCCGTCGAGCCCCAGCTCCCCCAGGGCCGCCCAGCCGGACAGCGCATCGGGCGCGATCACCCCCATGGAGGCCAGCAGGGCCAGGGCGATGGGCAGGTCGAAATGGCTGCCTTCCTTGGGCAGGTCGGCGGGGGCCAGATTGGCGATGATCCGCCGGGCCGGTATGGCCAGGCCGATGCCGGCGAAGGCGCCGCGCACCCGCTCCCGGCTCTCGGCCACCGCCTTGTCCGGCAGGCCGACGATGTTGAAGAACCCCTGGTCCCCCGACAGCTGCTGGACCTGCACGTCCACCCGCCGGGCGTCCACCCCGTCGAACGCCACCGTCACCACGCTGGCCAGCATGTCCGGTCCCTCCGCTCCCGGACTGGAACGAAGCATGAACATTCAGGATTTGCAAGAGCGCCGTTCGGCGATCAGCCGGCCTTCGCCTCGATCACGTCCCACATCAGGGCGGCGGCGTTGATCCCGGTGAACTGCTGTAGCTGCACCGCCCCGGTGGGCGAGGTGACGTTGATCTCGGTCAGATAGTCGCCGATCACGTCGATGCCCACGAAGATCAGGCCGCGCCGCTTCAGCTCGGGGGCCAGGGCGGCGCAGATCTCGCGGTCGCGGGCGGTCAGCTCAACCGCCTCGGCCCGGCCGCCCACCCGCAGGTTGGAGCGCACATGGCCCTTCAGGGGCACCCGGTTGATGGCGCCCACCGGCTCGCCGTCGATCAGGATGATGCGCTTGTCCCCGGCCTCCACCGCCGGGACGAATTTCTGGATCACCAGCTGCTCGCGGCTGATCCCGGCGTGGATCTCCACCAGGGCCTCCAGATTCGGATCGTCGGCCTTGAGCCGCACCACGCCAGAGCCCGCCGCCCCGTGCAGGGGCTTCAGCACCACGTCCCCGTGCCGCCGGTGGAAATCGGCCAGGGCCACCGGATCCGACGAGATCAGGGTCGGCGGCTGCAGCCCGGCGAAGCGGGTGGCGAACAGCTTTTCCGGGGCGTTCCGCACCTCGGTGGGATCATTGACCACCAGGGTCCGCGGGTGGACCGTCTCCAGCAGATAGGTGGCGGTGACATAGGCCATGTCGAAGGGCGGGTCCTGACGCATCAGGATCACGTCCACGTCGTCGGCCAGGTCCAGCTTCACCCAGTCGCCGAAGGTCACGTGGTCGCCCGCGGTCCGGCGCAGGGTCACCGGCCGGGCGCGGCAGAACAGCCGCCCGTCCTCCAGCGCCAGGGTGGCCACGTCATAGACCCACAGCCGGTGGCCGCGCTCCTGGGCGGTGATGGCCTGGAGGAAGGTGGTGTCCGCCTCGATGTTGACCGCCTCGATGGGGTCCATCTGGATGGCGACCTTGAGCATGGCGGTGTCCCTGAAGCTTTGCGTCTGGAGAGTGCAGATGGACGCCCCGGCGCCGCGGCGCAAGGCAGGCGGCCGGTTCGGGCGTCAGTTCAGGCGCAGACGGATCCTGTCGTGGGCGCTGCGGGCGCGCACCTCGCCATGGCCGTCCAGACCGCGCGCCCGGGCCAGCGCCTCCAGGGCCCCGGACAGGGCGCCCTGCTTCTCGCGCGCGGCGGCCACGTCGAGCCACGGCCGGTGATCGGCCGGATCCAGCAGGACCCGCCGCAGGGCCGAGCGCTCGGCGCCCTCGAAATCCTCGCGCGTCAGCGCCCGGACATACAGCATGTTCTGCAGCCGGATCAGGGCCTGCCGGTCCGTGACCGGCGCCATCAGCAGGTCCAGCCGGTCCGCCACGTGGGGCGTCAGTCCGGCCAGAAGGGCGCGGCGGATCAGTTCCGACGGCATGACCACGCGGCCCTGGCTGAACGGGTCCAGGGCCACGGCTCCGTCGGGGGTTTCCACCCGCAGCAGGAAGTGGCCCGGAAAGTCCACGCCCTTGCAGACCAGGCCCGCCTTGGCCGCCGCATGGATGTAGAACACCGCCAGGGCCGCCGACAGGCCGCGCCGCCGCTCGGCCACGTCGATGATGTCCGTGTTGGCGGGGTCGTCGTAGTGCAGCAGGTCGCCGTTCAGCCGCAGGTCCGAGGCCATGGTCTCCACCAGGGCGTCGTCCGGGGATTCCTGCGCCATGCGCTGGGCCAGCCGCTCGGCGGCGTTGGCGGCCAGGGTGCGCACCGGCCCCGTCTCCCTGTGCGGATAATCGTGAATGGCGCAGGCGATGGCCGCCTCCAGAAGCGGGAAGGCCTCGTCCTCGGCCATGCCGGCCTCGGTCAACACCTGTTCCGCACCCTCCCGCGTCACATCCACCTCATGATCGTCTCAGGCTTTCCTGCGACAGACCCCGAACATGACGGGGAAATCGGCCGGGGGCCAGCGCCACCACGTCAAGCCGCAGCGAAAGGGCCCTGAGCGACGGCCGGTTTCGCGCCACCGCCCGGCCCGCGGCCAGCAGCCGCGACTTCTGGGTCTCGCTCAGGGCGGCCACGGCCTGGTCGAGGCTGGCGCGGCGCTTGACCTCCACCACCGCCAGCACCGCGCCGCGCCGCGCCAGCAGATCGATCTCGCCCGCGCGGCTCTTCAGGCGGAAGCCCAGCACCTGATAGCCCTTGGCCATCAGCCAGGCGGCGGCCAGCCACTCGGCCGCATGCCCCGTCCTGTGCGCCCGCGCGCCCAGCCCGACCCGCCACGGCGCCTTCGCGCGGGCTGGAGCGGGCGGCGGCCGCATCAGGCCGGGTCCTTGCCCTGCAGCGCCAGGGCGCGCCGGTAGAGAATCTTCCGGGGCAGATCCAGCGCCTTGGAGACCTCGGAGGCCGCATCGGCGGGCCCGGCCCGTTTCAGGGCGTCCACCAGGGCGGCGTCGGCGTCGGCCGCGCTGGCCTGTTCGTCCTCGCCGGGGCCGATCACCACCACCAGCTCGCCGCGCGGCCCGTCCAGCTGCGGCTTGGCGGCCAGCTGCACCAGGTCGCCGCGCACGCACTCCTCGTACAGCTTGGTCAGCTCCCGGGCCACGGCGGCGGGGCGTGGCCCCAGCACGGCGGCCATGTCGGCCAGGCTGCCCGCCAGACGCGGGCCGCTTTCGAAGAACACCAGGGTGGCGCGAATGGGCTTGAGCGCCTCCAGCGCCGTGCGCCGCTGGCCGCTCTTGGCGGGCAGGAAGCCGGCGAACAGCACCCGGTCGGCGGGCAGGCCCGCCACCGCCAGGGCCGCCAGCAGGCTGGACGGGCCGGGCACCGGATGGACCGGCAGCCCCGCCGCGATCATGGCCCGGGCCACCACGAAGCCGGGGTCCGACACCATGGGCGTGCCGGCGTCCGACACCAGCGCCACCACCTGGCCCTCGCGCACCCGCTCCACGGCGCCCCCGGCGGCGCGCTCCGAGGCGTGGTCGTCGCACCGCTCCAGCCGGGCCTTGAGGCCATAGGCGGACAGCAGCTTGCCGGTGACCCGGGTGTCCTCGGCCAGGACCAGGTCGGCCGCCTTCAGCACGTCCAGCGCCCTCAGGGTGATGTCGCGCAGGTTCCCGATGGGCGTCGAGACCAGATACAGGCCCGGCTGCACCGGCCGGGGCGGCGGCGCCATGGGCGGAAAGGGGGAGATCATCGAAGGATCCGTCATGCCCCGACCGTGCCAGCGCCCGCGATCCGGCTCAAGCGCCGTGTGCGGCGACGCTTGAGCGAACCCCGCTCAGTCCTTCAGCCGCCAGGTGGCGCCGGAGGGGCCGTCCATGACCACCACGTTCAGCGCGGTCAGGCGGTCGCGGATGCGGTCCGCCTCGGGCCAGTTCTTTTCGGTGCGGGCCTGCAGGCGCTGCTCCAGCAGGGCCTCCACCTCGGCCTTCAGGGCGTCGTCGGCCCCGCCCTCGAACCAGGCGTCGGGATCGGCTTGCAGCACGCCCAGCAGGGCGCCGCCCGCCAGAAGCCGGCCCTTGGCGGCGGCCACGGCGCCCGCGTCGCCCGCGGTCATGGCCCGCTCGATCTCGCTGGACAGGGCGAACAGGGCGGCGGCGGCGCCGGGGGTGTTCAGGTCGTCCTCGATGGCCGTCAGGAACTCCCCGGACGGCTCGTCGCCCGCCGCCGGGATGGCCGCGGCGCGGCGCAGGGCCTGATACAGCCGGTCCAGATTCTTGCGCGACTGGTCCAGCAGCGCCTGGTTCCAGTCCAGCGGCTGGCGATAGTGGGCGCTCAGCAGGGCCCAGCGCACCACCTCGCCCGGCATGGACTGCACCAGATCATGCAGCAGCAGCACATTGCCGACGGACTTGGACATCTTCTCGGCGTCCACGGTGAGGAAGCCGTTGTGCATCCAGTAGCGGGCGTATTCCTCATGGGCGTCCGCGCCATGGGCGTGGCCGTGGGCGCAGACCCCCTGGGCGATCTCGTTCTCATGGTGGGGAAACACCAGGTCGATGCCCCCGCCGTGGATGTCGATGGGCAGGCCCAGATTGGCCTCGATCATGGCCGAGCACTCGATGTGCCAGCCGGGCCGGCCCGCGCCCCAGGGCGACTCCCACGACGGCTCGTCCGCCTTCGACGGCTTCCACAGCACGAAGTCGTGGGGATTGCGCTTGTAGGGCGCCACCTCGACCCGGGCGCCGGCCACCATCTCGTCCAGATCCCGCCCGGACAGCCGGCCGTAGTTTTCATAGGCCGACACGTCGAACAGCACATGGCCCTCGGCGGCGTAGGCGCAGCCCCGCTCCATGATGGCGCCGATCTGGGCGATGATGGCGTCCATGTGGGCGGTGACATGGGGCGCCAGGGTCGGCGGCAGCACGTTCAGGGCCGCCATGTCCTCCAGATAGGCGGCCTCGTAGCGGGCCGTGATCTCGCCGATGGACAGGCCTTCCCTCGTCGCCTTCGCGTTGATCTTGTCGTCCACGTCCGTGACGTTGCGGGCATAGATCACCGCGCCCTCGCCGTACCGGCGGCGCAGCAGGCGGAACAGCACGTCGAACACCACCGGCGGGCGGGCGTTGCCGATATGGGCGAAGTCATAGACCGTCGGCCCGCACACATAGAGTGTCACCCGGTTCGGATCACGGGGCTCGAAGGCCCGCTTCTTGCGGGCCAGGGTGTCGTGCAGGTGGAGCGTCATGGGGTCGCGTGCTATCCGTTTTCTTGCGGGACGCACCGGTCGTCCCATATAGGCGTGACGCGGTGCAATAGACCCGCCACGTCTCGATTGGGAGCATCTTCGGCCTCCCGCCCTGAAGAAAGAACAGCATGGACGCCCCAGCCAAGCCCGTCCTGGTCAGCAACGACGGCGCGATCCAGCGCCCCAGCCGCGAGCAGGCCATGGAGGCCGTGCGCACCCTGATCGCCTGGGCCGGCGACGATCCGGCGCGCGAGGGTCTGATCGACACCCCGAAGCGGGTGGTGGACGCCTATGGCGACTGGTTCCAGGGCTATGCCGCCGATGCGGCGAAGGAGCTGAGCCGCACCTTCGAGGACGTGCAGGGCTATGACGACATGGTCATGCTGCGCGAGATCGAGGTGGAGAGCCACTGCGAGCACCACATGGCCCCGTTCCTGGGCAAGGCCTATGTGGCCTATGTCCCCACCGAGAAGGTGGTGGGCATCTCCAAGCTGGCGCGGGTGGTGGAGATCTTCTCCAAACGCCTGCAGACCCAGGAGACCCTGACCCAGCTGATCGCCCAGGCCATCGAGGACAGCCTGTCCCCCGCCGGGACCGCCGTGCTGATCGACGCCGAGCACCAGTGCATGACCACCCGCGGCGTGCACCACCGCCACGTCTCCACCATCACCACCCGCTTCACCGGCGTGTTCCGGTCCGACCAGGCCCTGCAGGACCGCTTCCTGAAACTGGCCCGCGGCTGATCTTTCCTTTTCCCACAGGGAGAAGGGGGCCCCGCGCACGAAGGCGCGAAAGCGTCTTCGTTCTGGCGCGGGGGTGGAGGAAGGAGCGGCGGAGCCGATCCGACGACGGGGTCGGACGGGCCGAACATTAAACTGACGCCCGCGCCTTCCGGCCGCCCGTATGATGGGGTCCAGCATCAGCCGGCGGAGGGGCGGTTTCAGACCATTCAGACGATTCAGACCCTGTTTTTTCCGGCTCCGGGTCCGGATTTCAGACGATTCAGACCCTGTTTTTTCGAGTCCAGAGTCTGAAACCCGACCTCAGTATCCCCCCGCCCGGGCCACCCGGTCGGCGTGGAAGCCGTGGTCGCCCATGAGCTCGTTCAGGACGCGGACCCGCTTCATGAACAGGCCCACGTCGTACTCGTCGGTCATGCCGACGCCGCCGTGCATCTGCACCGCCTCCTGGACGCAGAGCTCGGCCACGCGCCCGGCCTTGGCCTTGGCCACCGACACGGCGAAGGCGGCGTCCTCGTCACCCGCGTCCAGCTTCTGGAGGGCGGCCAGGGTGGCCGCGCGCACGATCTCCAGCTCGGTGAAGACGTGGGCGGCGCGGTGCTGCAGGGCCTGGAACTCGCCGATCAGCTTGCCGAACTGCTTGCGGGTCTTGAGGTACTCGGCGGTGAGGCGGAAGGCCTGATCCCCCGCGCCCAGCAGGGTTGAGGCGGCGCAGGCCCGGCCCAGGTCCAGGACGCGCTCGAGGATCTCGCCGCCCCCGTCCACGGGGCCCAGCACCGCGTCGGCGGTGACCTCCACGTCGGTCAGGGTCACCCGGGCGGCGTTGTGGGCGTCCACCATCACGGTGCGCTCCACCTCCAGCCCCGCAGTCTTCGGGTCGATCAGGAACAGGGTCAGGCCCTCCATCCCCTCGGCCCCCGCCTCTCCCGAGGTGCGCGCCGCCACGATCACGGCGTCGGCTACATGGCCGTCCAGCACGAAGCCCTTGGCCCCGTTCAGTCTGAAGCCGTTGCCGGCCCGCGCGGCGGTGGTGCGGATGCGGTGCGGGGCGTGCTTGCCGGCTTCGTCCACGGCCAGGGCGACGATGGCTTCGCCCGCCGCGATCCGCGGCAGCCAGGCCGCCTGCTGCTCGCCGGACCCGGCCTTCAGGGCCGTCGTCGCCAGCACGCCGGACGACAGGAAGGGCGAGGGCGTCAGGGTCCGTCCCAGCGCCTCGGCCACCACCCCGGCCTCCACCGCGCCCAGACCCGAGCCGCCCTGCTCCTCGGGGATCAGGACGCCGGAGAAGCCCATCTCGCCGAAGGACCGCCACAGGTCGCGCGACACCCCGTCGGGATCACGGCTGTCGCGCAGCTTGCGCAGGTGGGCGATGGGCGCGTGCTCGTTCAGGAAGCCGTCGGCGGCCTCGGCCAGCATCTGCTGTTCGTCGGAAAGGATCAGGGGCATGGGTCAGGCTCCCGGCAGCTGCAGCAGATGCTTGGCGATGATGTTGAGCTGGATCTCGGAGGTCCCGCCCTCGATGGAGTTGGCCTTGGTCCGCAGCCAGTCGCGGGCCGCGGCGCCGTCGCGGGACCGCTCGCCCTCCCACTCCAGCGCGTCGGCTCCGCCCGCGGCCATCAGCAGTTCGTGGCGGCGCTTGTTCAGCTCCGAGCCGTAGTACTTCAGCACCGACGACAGGGCCGGATGGGCCCGGCCCGCCTTGGCCAGATCCCCGGTCCGCTCCAGCGCCAGCCGGAAGGCCGCGCCGTCCACGTCCAGCTCGGCGATGCGGGCCCGCAGCATGGGGTCGTCCAGCCGTCCGGCCTCATCCAGACCCACCGCCCTGGCCGCCGTCCGGCCCAGGGCGGCCCCGCCCATGACCTCGCCCATGGCCCCGATCATGGTCCGCTCGTGGGCCAGCAGGTATTTGGCCACGTCCCAGCCCCGGTTCAGCTCGCCGACCAGATTGGCCTTCTCCACCCGCACGTCGTCGAAGAAGGTCTCGCAGAAGGGCGACTTGCCGCTGATCAGGGTGATGGGCCGGGTCGAGACGCCCGGCGTGGTCATGTCGAACAGCACGAAGGAGATGCCCTTGTGCTTGGGCGCCTCCGGGTCCGTGCGCACCAGGCAGAAGATCCAGTCCGCCTTGTCGGCGTAGGAGGTCCACACCTTCTGGCCGTTGACGATCCAGTGGTCGCCGCGATCCTCCGCGCGGGTCTGGATGCCCGCCAGGTCCGACCCGGCGCCCGGCTCTGAATAACCCTGGCACCAGCGGATCTCGCCGCGCACGATCTCGGGCAGGAAGCGTTTCTTCTGCTCCTCGGTGCCGAAGGCCAGCAGGGCCGGCCCCAGCATCCAGACGCCGAAGCTGTTCAGGGCCGGCTGGGCCTTGATGCGGCGCAGCTCCGAGGCCAGCACCTTGGCCTGCTCCCTGGACAGCCCGCCGCCGCCGTACTCGCGGGGCCATTCCGGCGCGGTCCAGCCGCGCTCGCCCATCACCCGCATCCAGCGTTCATGGGCCGGGGTGGCGAAGACGGCCTTGCGTCCGCCCCAGATCATGTCGGCCTCGGACGGCATGGGCTCGCGCACCTCGGCCGGGCAGTTCGCCTCCAGCCAGGCGCGGGTCTCGGCGCGGAATGTCTCCAGATCGGATGCGGCTTCGCTCATGGGGTCCTCCGTGACCGCTCGACCGGCGGCCTTCGTTCCGAAGCCTAGCGGGTCCGTGGTCAAAAGCTACCCTCTGCGAACGATCGGGAAGAAACGCGGTGTGATCCATCGGCGCTTGACGGCGCCGTCCAATCCGGCGACCTGATCCGGCCACAGAACAAGGAAACCGGTCCCATGCGTCACGATCGTCTGAGCGTCCTGCAGCAGCTCGAGCGCCAGGGCGTGGTGCCGGTGTTCTATCACCCGGACGTGGAGACCTGCATCGCGGTCATCGAGGCCTGCGCCAAAGGCGGCGCCCCGGCCGTGGAGTTCACCAACCGCGGGGACTTCGCGGCCCACGTGTTCCTCGAGGTCAGCCGCCATTTCGCCAGGGCCAACCCGGACGTGATCATGGGCGTGGGCTCCATCGTCGACGCCCCCACCGCCGGACTCTACATCGCCGGCGGCGCGCGCTTCATCGTCGGGCCGATGCTGAACGCCGAGGTGGCGCGCCTGTGCAACCGCCGCATGATCGCCTATTCGCCCGGCTGCGGCTCGGCCACGGAGATCTCCGACGCCCAGGAGCTGGGCTGCGACATCGTCAAGGTGTTCCCCGGCTCGTCCGTGGGCGGCCCCGATTTCGTCAAGGCGGTGAAGGGCCCCATGCCCTGGACCAAGATCATGCCCACCGGCGGCGTGGACCCGGACCCGGCCTCCATCGAAAAGTGGTTCGGCGCCGGCATCGTGGCGGCGGGCATGGGCTCAAAGCTGATCACCGACGCGGCCGTGAAGTCCGGCGACTGGGCCGGCATCGAGGCGAAGGTGCGCGAGACCGTCACCGCCATCGCCGACTTCCGCGCGAAGAAGGGCTGAACCGTCAGGCCGTGACAGGCCCGCAGTCAGGGCCCATATTGCCGTCCGCCCTCCCGGAGCCGGACACGCCATGACCGCCCAGCCGATCGAAGCCGACCGCCAGCCCCTGCTGATCACCCGCTGCTGCCCCCTGTGCGGGCGCGACAACGCCGACCAGCCGACCCTCGACATCGCGCCGGAGCAGTGGCGCATGAAGACCTGCCCGGACTGCGACATGACCTATCTGGAGGTCGCGCCGGACATCTCGGAGCTGTTCGAGACCTTCGCCTGGGAGAAGCAGCACCACATCGAGAACGCCCGCCGCCACGCCGGTCTGGGCCCGGTGGCGCTGAAGACCCGCAACGCCTGGCGCAAGTTCCGGCCCCTGCCGCGCAAGAACGTGGCGGCCCTGCTGGACCATTATGCCGAGCCAGGCGCCGTGGTGGACGTGGGCTGCGGCGGCGGCAAGCAGCTGGCCGAGCTGGGCCCGCAGTTCTCGCCCGTCGGCATCGAGATCTCGCCCGCCATCTGCCGCGAGGCCGAGGAACGGCTGGCCGACCGCGACGTGCGCATCGTCAACGCCGACGCCCTCAACGGCCTGAAACAGATCGAGGACCAGTCCCTGACCGGCGTGGTCATGCGCTCCTTCCTGGAGCACGACGTCACCCCCGTGCCGGTGCTGGAGCAAACCTTCCGGGTTCTGAAACCCGGCGGCGTCGCCATCCTCAAGGTGCCCAATTTCGCCAGCTGGAACGCCCGGGTGCGCGGGGCCAAATGGTGCGGCCTGCGCTTCCCGGACCACGTCAACTATTTCACGCCCGAGACCCTGTCCCGGGCCGTGGAGCAGGCGGGCCTGACCATCCGCGCTTTCGGTCCCAGCTACCGGCTGCCCACCAGCGACAACATGTGGATGGTGGCGGTTCGCCCGGCCTGATCAGGCCTCCTCGGCCACCAGGGCGTCCACCAGGGCGCGCGCCTCCGGACTGTTCCAGTCGGCCTCGCCCGCCAGCCAGGCGCGGACCCGCCCCTGACGGTCCAGCAGGATGGTCTGGGGCATCTTGCCGGCGCCCGGAAAGACGAAGGGCAACCGGAAGCTGCGATCCGAATAGAAGGGCAGGGGTTCGTGCAGCTCCAGGAAGCTGACCGCATCGGCCACCGCCTCGTCGCCCGTGTCCACATTGACCGGCAGGACCAGCACCTGGTCCTCGGGATAGGCGCGCTGCAGCGCGGCCAGGGTCGGCATCTCGGTGCGGCAGGGCGCGCACCACATGGCCCACAGGTTCACCACCACCACCCGGCCGCGGAAATCGGCGAAGGTCCGGTCCGCGCCCGCGCCGTCGGTGAAGGCCTGATCCGGCGCGACGACCAGCTCCGCCGGCGTCTCCAGGGCGCTCAGTCCCCCCCGCGCGTGACGCGCAAGGTCGCTTTTCTCGGCGGACGGGGCGTCATGCCCTTGGAAAGCGCCGCTGCGCATGGCGTATAGGGCCCCGGCGGCGCCGACGACGAGCACGGCCGCCGCGACCAGCCCGACGACCAGACGCTTCTTCCCCGAGTTCTCCGCCATGACCGACCGTCCCGAAACGACCCCGCAGGATGAGGCCAGCGGCCAAAGTCTATGGGGCGGGCGCTTCTCCGCCAAGCCCGCCGAGATCATGCAGGCCATCAACGTCTCCATCGGCGTCGACCGGCGCCTGTGGCGCGAGGACCTGACCGGCTCGCGGGCCCACTGCCGCATGCTGGCCGACCGGGGGATCATCTCCGCGCCCGACGCCGGGGCGATCCTGGACGGACTGGATGCGATCGAGGCCGAGATCGAGGCCGGGACCTTCCCTTTCCGCGACGCCTACGAGGACATCCACATGAATGTGGAGGCGCGCCTGTCCGAGCTGATCGGCGAGCCGTCCGGACGCCTGCACACCGCCCGCTCGCGCAACGACCAGGTGGCCACCGATTTCCGCCTGTGGACCCGCGCCGCCTGCGACCGGACCATCGACCAGCTTCAGGGCCTTCAGCGCGCCCTGCTGGTCCGGGCCGAAGCCCATGCGGGCGACCTGATGCCCGGCTTCACCCACCTGCAGCCCGCCCAGCCGGTGACCTTCGGCCACCATCTGATGGCCTATGTGGAGATGATCGGCCGGGACGTGGGGCGGTTCGCCGACGCCCGCGCCCGCCTGAACGAGAACCCGCTGGGGGCCGCCGCCCTGGCCGGGTCGCCCTTCCCCATCGACCGGCATGCGACCGCGAAAGCCCTGGGCTTCGACGGCCCCATGCGCAACTCGCTGGACGCGGTGTCGGCGCGGGACTTCGCCCTGGAGGTGATGGCGGCCGCCAGCATCTGCGCCGGGCACCTGTCGCGCCTGGCCGAGGAGATCGTGGTGTGGATGACGCCGCAGTTCGGTTTCGTCACCCTGCCGGACGACCTGACCACCGGCTCGTCCATCATGCCCCAGAAGCGCAATCCCGATGCGGCCGAGCTGGTGCGGGCCAAGACCGGCCGGGTCATGGGCGCCTTCATCGCCCTGTCCACGGTCATGAAGGGCCTGCCGCTGGCCTATTCCAAGGACATGCAGGAGGACAAGCCGCCGGTGTTCGAGGCGTTCGACGCCCTGGACCTGGCGGTGGGGGCCATGACCGCCATGGTCGCGGCGCTGCAGCCGGACACCGCGCGCATGGCCGAGGCGGCCGGCTACGGCTTCTCCACAGCCACCGACCTGGCCGACTGGCTGGTGCGCGAGCTGAACCTGCCGTTCCGCAAGGCCCACCATGTGACGGGCGCGGCGGTGAAACGGGCCGAGGCGCTGGGCGTCGACCTGGCCGGCCTGCCGCTGGAGGACCTGCAAAAGCTGGAGGCGGGGATCACCGCCGATGTATACAAGGTGCTGACGCCTGAGGCTTCATGCGCCAGTCGTCAGAGCTTCGGGGGGACGGCGCCGGAACAGGTCCGGGCGCGCATCGCCGAATGGAAGGAGCGCCTGTCATGAAAACCGTCCTGTTCCTCGCCGCCGCTGCGGCGGTCCTGTCGGGCTGCGGCCGCATGGGCGAACTGGAATCGCCTCACCGGGAAACCGAGCGGGCGCCGCGTTCGGCCCGCGCGCCGGGCCTGCCTGAGCCGGCCACCATCAACCGCCCGTCCAGCCAGCAGGAAATCGACGGCGGCCCCAACAACCCCATCGGCGGCACGGCGGCCGGGCGCGAGCCCGAGTAACCCCCGGGCGGTCGAAGCCTGAAGGTCCTCCCCGACCGTGAACCATTTCGAGCTCAGGGACGGCGTGCTGCACGCCGAGGACGTGTCGCTGGAGGTCCTCGCGGCCGAGGTCGGCACGCCCGCCTATGTCTATTCCGCCGCCACCCTGCGGCGGCACGCCCGGGTGCTGCGCGCGGCGCTGGACGGCCACGCCGAAACCCGCGACGCCCTGATCGCCTTCGCGGTGAAGGCCAATTCGAACCTGTCGGTGCTCAAGGTGCTGGCGGGCGAGGGGCTGGGCGCCGACACGGTGTCCGAGGGCGAGATCCGCCGCGCCCTGGCCGCCGGGATCGCGCCGGACAGGATTGTGTTCTCGGGGGTCGGCAAGACCGACGCGGAGCTGGCCTTCGCCATCCGGGCGGGTGTGCTGGAGATCAATGTGGAGTCCGCCGCCGAGCTGGACCGGCTGATCGTCGTGGCGGCGGGTCTGGGCGCGCGGCCGGACATCGTGTTCCGGGTCAATCCCAGCGTGGGCTCGGGCGCCCACGCCAAGATCACCACCGGCGGGGTCCGCGACAAGTTCGGCGCGCCGGTGGAAGAGGTCAGGGCCCTCTACGCCCGCGCCGCCGCTTCGGATCATGTTCGGCCTGTGGGCCTGGCCTGTCACATCGGCAGCCAGATCACCGAACTGAGCCCCCTGAAGGCCGCCTTCGCCGTGCTGCGGCAGATGACGCTGGACCTGCGTGCGCAGGGCTTTGACGTGCACCGGCTGGATTTCGGCGGCGGGCTGGGCGTGCCCTATTTCGACCGCCCCGGCGAGGCGGACCCCGTGGACTACGCCGCCGTGGCGGCCGAGGCCGTGCGCGGGCTGGACGTGCAGCTGGCTTTCGAGCCGGGGCGCATGATCGCGGCCAACGCCGGGGTGCTGCTGACCCGGGTCATCCATGTCAACGCGCGGCCGGACGGGATGCGGTTTCTGGTGCTGGACTCGGCCATGAACGACCTGATGCGCCCGGCCCTGTATGACGCCTTTCACGACATCCGCCCGGTGCGGCCGCGCGAGGGGACGGCGGGTCCGTACGATGTGGTGGGGCCGGTGTGCGAGACCGGCGACACCTTCGCCCGGGACCGGGTGCTGCCGCCGCTGCAGGCCGGCGACCTGGCCGCCTTCATGACCGCCGGGGCCTATGGCGCGACCATGGCCAATGAGTACAACAGCCGCCCGCTTGTGCCTGAGGTGCTGGTGGACGGCGACCGCTGGGCCGTGGTGCGGGCCCGCCCGACCTATGACGAGATGCTGGCGCGGGAAGCCGTGGCGGGGTGGCTTTGAGGTGAGGGCTCAGGTGGCAGGGCTTAGGTCCTGGTCGTCGCACCCTAAGCCCTAATCCCTAATCCCTAAGCCCCACGACTCGCTCACAGGCCCGGGTCGATCGCGCCCGCCTCGCGCATCCGCGTCTCGCGGGCCATGCGGGCGCGGCCGGTCAGTTCGTCGGCCATGTCCTTGATGCGGTCCGAGGCGGCGGTCTTCGCCACGCCCGGAACAAGGGCGTGCAGGAAGGCGAGTCCCGCCGCGCCCAACAGGCGGAAGCCGAAGGACGACGCCGCGCCCAGATGCTCCAGATAGGATTCCTCCACCTCGCGCGGGTGGTCCAGGAACAATCGATGGAACGGTGTCGTCATGCTGCGGCGATCCTCACCCCTACCCGTGGAACCCGATCTATCCTAAAGCGGCGGCCATGATCAGGAAACAGGCTGGGCGTTTCGTGCACAATCCAGCCGCAGAAGAAAAGACCATGCCCATGTCCGACGCCAGGCCCGCCAAGACCTTTCGCTGGGAAGACCCGCTGGATATCGACGGCCGCCTGACCGACGACGAGCGAATGATCCGGGACGCCGCCCGGTCCTACGCCCGCGACGCCCTGCTGCCGCGCGTGGTCGCGGCTTTCCGCGACGAGACCTTCGACCGGGCCATCATGACCGAGATGGGGGAGATGGGCTTTCTCGGCGCCATGCTGCCGGAGCAGTACGGCGGCTCCGAAGCGTCCCACGTGGCCTACGGCCTGATCGCCCGCGAGATCGAGGCCATCGATTCCGGCTACCGCAGCGCCATGAGCGTGCAGAGCTCGCTGGCCATGTATCCCATCTACGCCTTCGGCTCGGACGAGCAGAAGGCGAAGTTCCTGCCCAAGATGGCGGCGGGGGAGTTGATCGGCTGCTTCGGCCTGACCGAGGCGGACGGCGGGTCGGACCCGGCCTCCATGAAGACCAAGGCCGTGGCGGTGGACGGCGGCTATCGCCTGAACGGGGCCAAATACTGGATCACCAACAGCCCCATCAGCGATCTGGCGGTGGTCTGGGCCAAGCTGGACGACGTGATCCGCGGCTTCATCGTCGAGCGGGACTTCGACGGCTTCACCACCGACAAGATCGGCGACAAGCTGTCCCTGCGCGCCTCCGTCACCGGCGACATCGGGCTGAACGACGTGTTCGTGCCCGAGGCCAACCTCCTGCCGGGGGTGCAGGGCCTGCGCGGGCCGTTCAGCTGCCTGAACAAGGCGCGGTACGGCATCGCCTGGGGCGCCATGGGGGCGGCGGAGTTCTGCTTCCACGCCGCCCGGGACTACACCGCCGAGCGCATGCTGTTCGGCCGGCCCCTGTCGTCGCGCCAGCTGGTGCAGAAGAAGCTGGCCGACATGCAGACCGAAATCTTCCTGGGGCTGGAGGGCGCCCTGGCGCTGGGCCGGCTGCTGGACACCGGCGCCTGGGTGCCCGAGGCCATCTCCATGATGAAGCGCAACAACTGCGGCAAGGCCCTGGCCGTGGCCCGCGAGGCCCGCGACATGCACGGCGGCGCCGGCATCACCGGCGAGATGCACGTCATGCGCCACGCCATGAACCTCGAGACCGTCAACACCTATGAAGGCGCCCACGACGTCCACGCCCTGATCCTGGGCCGGGCCATCACCGGGCAGGCGGCATTCTAGGGCGCTAGCGCTCGGCCCGCGGGGCCTTGCTGCTTGAGCGCATCTTCAGGGCGCTAACGCTCGCGTCGCGGACGCTCGCTGCTTGAGCGCATATTTGGGCGCTACCGCTCGGCTCGCGGAGCCTCGCTGCTTGAGCGCGTGATGAGCTTACCGGTCGGGCTGGGTGGTCTGCGGGGCCTCTTCGGTTTCGGCTTCTTCGGCCCGGGCGCCGCTGAGCTCGGGGGTGTAGAGCCCGGTGACGAAGCGGGCGGCGACGCCCTCGGGGCGGAAGCGGGGGCCGAAGCGGGCGCAGGGATCCGGGTCGGCGATCTCGCGCACCTCGCGCCCGGGCGGGGCGAAAGCGTCGCCCACCGCGTCCCCGAACGGCTCGGCCAGCTGCAGGGCGTCGCCCACCCGCGAGAGGGAGGGGTTGTCGGTGCCCACGGCCTGGGCGTCGCGGGACCACAGGATCGCCGCGGCCTGGCCCCGATCATCGGCGGCCAGCAGTTCCGCCTCCGCCGCCAGCCCGCCCAGGGTTCCGGGCACCCGCAGGCCGATGGGGCCGGGTATGAAGAAGCCCGAGGCCGCCGAGGCCGCCGAGCCCACGCGCCCGGTGGGGGTGATCCGCGTCACCACCGCCCGCACCCGCCCGGCGTCCGGCGCCGGGTCTCCCAGCACCGTGAACCGTTCGCTGACCTCGTAGCAGAT
This sequence comes from Brevundimonas sp., assembly GCA_036963825.1. Classification (GTDB taxonomy): domain Bacteria; phylum Pseudomonadota; class Alphaproteobacteria; order Caulobacterales; family Caulobacteraceae; genus Brevundimonas. The sequence goes on along the minus strand of JBALUZ010000014.1, from coordinate 167 downwards.
CTGCCGGTCCACCTCGCGCAGCACCAGGGCCTGCTCTGCATCGGTCAGGTCCGCTCCGACGCCGGGGGCCAGGATCGCCGGCTCTATGAACAGGCGGTCGACCTGGGCGGCGAGGGCGTCGTCGCGGCGCTCGCGCACGGCGGCGCGCACCGTGTCCTCGCGCGTCG
>JBALUZ010000013.1:0-29879 GCA_036963825.1 Brevundimonas sp. | reverse complement strand
GATCGAATCCAGGTCAAGATGGTTGGTCGGCTCGTCGAGAAGCAGGAGGCGCGGCGGGGCCGCGCCGGTCACGACGCAGGCCAGCGCCGCCCGCAGGCGCTCGCCGCCTGACAGGGTGGCGACGACGCGCCGGGCCTCCACATTGCGGAACAGGAACCGGGCCAGGGCTGCATGGGCGTCGTTGGGCGACCCTTCAGGATTCAGCCGCAGCCAAGCCTCGATCAGCGTCTCGTCCGGCCTCAGCACGGCCGCGTCCTGATCCAGCAGGGCCGCGCGGACGGGCCGGCGCACCTGGCCGCCGGTCGGTTCGATCGCCCCGGCCATGAGCTTCAGCAAGGTGGTCTTGCCCGCGCCGTTGGGGCCCTTGATCGCCAGTCGCTCGGGGCCGGTGATGCGCAGGGAGAACGGGCCGAGGGTGCTCGTCTTGCCGTGCTCCCCGCCGAGCGCGATCCTGGCCGCATCCATCTCCAGCACCGTCTTGCCGCAGGCCATACCCGTGGAGGGCATGGGAATGGACATCAGCCTCGCCTGTTCAACCCGCGCGCGGGCGGCCGCCAGATCGGCCTCCATCCGGACGGACTCCCGGGCGGCCAGGCGATTGTTGCGGGCGGCGGAGTTCTCCGCGCTCTCGGCGCGCATGCCCAGCAGGATCTTCGGCATGTCGCCCTTCATGCCCTTGCGGCGCCCGGCGCGGTCGCGGCGGGCCTGGGACTCAGCGCGGCGACGGGCGTCTGCGGCCGCCCGGGCGGCGTCGCCTTCGACCGCGGCGAGGTTGCGCGCCGCCGCCTCGCGCTCTGCGGCCTTGCGCGCCTCGTAGAGGGCCCAGTCGCCGCCATAGACCGCCGCGCCGCGGCTGGACAATTCGATGATGCGGTCGACGCGGCCCAGCAGATCGCGGTCGTGACTGACCACCACCGCCCCGCCGTCCCAGCGTTCCAGCACCCCCGCGACCAGGGCGCGGCCCCCGGCGTCCATGTGGTTGGTGGGTTCGTCCAGCAGGATCAGGTCGGGCCGGGCCAGCAGCAGACCGGCCAGACGCAGGCGGGTCAGTTCGCCGCCGCTGAAGCTCGTCGTCCTGCGGCGCAGGTCGAGGCCGGACAGACCCACCTGGGCCAGGGCGTCGTTCAGCCGGTCCTCCAGCGCCCAGTCCGCCTCGCCCATATCCGGCACGGAGCCCTCGCCCGCCAGCACGCGCCGCAGTACGGCCAGCGGACGCGCGACGCCCAGCGTCCCGGCGGCCGTCTCGCCGGGCGCCGGGTCATGCCGCTGGTCCAGCACGCCGATGGTCCCGGCACGCGAGACCGCGCCGCCGGCGGGGGCCTGCGTCCCCGCGATCAGGCGCAGAAGCGTGGACTTGCCCGCGCCGTTCCGGCCCACCAGGCCGGTGCGCTCACGGCCGAAGGCCAGGTTCAGATTGTCGAAGAGGAGGGTTCCGTCAGGCGTGCGGGCGGCGACGCTGTCGAGCGTCGCGTATGCGGACGGGGACGGGTTTGGGGCGAAGCGCGACATAGCCGATGACCAGCGAGAGGGCGGAAAGGGCGAAACCGATTTCCAGCGCGCTGATCATGGTTGTGTCTCCTTCTGAGGACCGAAGCCTGCAATATAGGAACGAAATGTCCGGTTCGCCAAGTCAGGTTCCGCTTCACGACCTCGTCAGGGCCTTCGGGCGCGTGGGGCTGATCAGCTTCGGCGGGCCGGCCGGCCAGATCGCCCTGATGCACCGGGTGGTGGTCGACGAGCGCAAATGGCTGGACGAGGGGCAGTATTTGCGGGCCCTGAACTTCTGCACCCTGCTGCCGGGCCCCGAGGCCCAGCAGCTGGCCACCTATGTGGGCTGGCGCCTGCACGGGGTGGCCGGCGGCCTGATCGCGGGCGGGCTGTTCGTCCTGCCCGGGGCGGCGGTGATCCTGGCCCTGTCGATCCTGTACGCCTATGCGGCCGACCTGGCCTGGGTCCAGGGGGCGTTCTTCGGGATCAAGGCGGCGGTGCTGGCCATCATCGGCCAGGCGCTGCTGCGGCTGGCCGGACGCGCGCTGGACACGGGGCTGAAACGGGGGCTGGCGGCGGCGGCGTTCAGCCTGCTGTTCCTGGTCAACGCCCCGTTCCCCGCCGTGATCCTCGGCGCGGCCCTGATCGGCGCCCTGTTCGCGGCGGCGCCGGCTATCACGCCCGCGCCCGATGCAGCGCCCCGGCCCCGGAAACGGGACACGGCCTGGCGTACGGGTCGCACGATCGCCGTCTGGGGCGCGATCTGGGCCGCGCCGGCGCTCGCCGTCCTGCTCATGCTGGGCCCGGACCATGTGCTGATGGACATCGCCGCCTTCTTCTCGAAGCTGGCGGTGGTCAGCTTCGGCGGCGCCTATGCGGTGCTGGCCTATATGGCGCAGGAGGCGGTGCAGACCCGCGGCTGGCTGGACGCGGGCCAGATGGCGGACGGCCTCGGCCTGGCGGAGACCACCCCGGGGCCTCTGATCCTTGTGACCCAGTTCGTGGGCTTTCTGGCGGCGTTCCGCTTTCCCGAGCCGTTCACGCCCCTGCTGGCGGGCGTGATCGGCGCCGGGCTGGCCACCTGGATGACCTTCGCGCCCTGCTTCCTGTGGATCTTCACCCTGGCGCCGTGGATCGAGCGGCTGGAGCACGCGCGGCGCCTGCAGGCCGCGCTGGCCGGCGTGACCGCGGCGGTGGTGGGCGTGATCGCCAACCTGGGCCTGTGGTTCGCCCTGCATGTGCTGTTCGACCAGACGCGACGGGTGCAGGCCGGGCCGCTGGACATGACCGTGCCGGTGCTGTCGGACTTCCAGCCTGCGGCCCTGGTTCTGGCCGCCGTCGCCGCCGTCGCCCTGATCCGCTTCCGGCTGGGCGTCCTGACCGTGCTGGGGGGCGCGGTGGCGGCGGGCGTGGCGCTTCAGGCGGTCGCATAGCGCGGGCCGCGCCGTCGCCCTATCTTTCACCCATGACCGCCAACCCGGCCCGCACCGAAGCCGAACACCGCGCCCGGCGCGAGGCCGCCACCGCGCGGCTGCGGGCCGAGACCGGCATCGACGAGACCATGATCGATGCGCTGGTCGAGAGATTCTACGCCCGGGTGCGCGACGACGCCCTGATCGGACCGGTCTTCGCTGCAAGGGTGAAGGACTGGGGCCCGCACCTGCATCAGATGAAGCTGTTCTGGTCGTCGGTGGCCCTGTCGACCGGGGTCTATCAGGGACGGCCCATGCCGAAGCACCTGCCCCTGCCCATCGACGCGCGGCACTTCGACCGCTGGCTGGAGCTGTTCCGCGAGACCGCCCGCGACCTGTGCCCGCCGGTCGCGGCCGGCCACTTCATCGAGCGGGCCGAACGGATCGCCCAGAGCCTGGAGCTGGGCGTGGCGTCGAGCAACGGGGTGATCGTCGGGCCGGGCGAGCGGTATGTGATGCCGGCGCAGGCCTGGACGCCGGAGGGCGGCTAGCGGTCCTCGCGGGTGTGGAAGATGCGGGTGACGATCACCTCTCGGTCGAGCACACGATAGACAATCGCATAGCCCCCTGATGCGTGACGAAGGGTCAGGGTGCGGGCGCCGTCGGCGCTGACAGGCGCACGTTCGGAAAATTGCCCGAGCGAAAGAACAGCCTCCTCCAGCAACTCGCCAATCCTGGTGGCGGCACGAGGGTTCACATCGACCAGAAAATCAGAGAGACGCGCCAGGTCGGCTTCCGCAGCATGAAGCAAACGGACCCTACGCGTCACCGCGCCGCCAGCTTCTCGTTCAGAACGCGCCTGAATTTCGCGAGCGCCTCTTCCGCCGGAACGCTCTCACCGGTGCGCTGATACTCCGCCCAGCGGCGAGCCTCCTCGCCATCCTCCATCGCCCGTTCCAGCGCCTGACGGACATAGGTCGCCGGATCGACGCCGGACGCCTCCGCCGCCGCCCTGAGGCGCCGGGCCTGGTCCTCGTTCAGGTGGATGTCGAAACCATCGGCCATGGCGGACGATACCGCACGGGGTGAAACGCCGCAATGTTCCCACATTGTTCTTGCTGAATCACCCGGATTGATCCCCATATAGGGCGGCTGCGTATCTGTTCCGCTGAACCTTCCCCGCATCTGACGGCTTATTCCTCCGCATGACCGAAAAGCACGATTTCATCCGCGTTCGCGGCGCCCGCGAGCACAATCTCAAGGGCGTCGACGTGGACATTCCGCGCGGCCGGCTGGTGGTGCTGACGGGCCTGTCCGGCTCGGGCAAGTCGTCCCTGGCGTTCGACACCATCTATGCCGAGGGTCAGCGGCGCTATGTGGAGAGCCTGTCGGCCTATGCGCGCCAGTTCCTGGAGCTGATGGGCAAGCCGGACGTGGACCTGATCGAGGGCCTGAGCCCGGCCATCTCCATCGAGCAGAAGACCACGTCGAAGAACCCGCGCTCCACCGTCGGCACGGTGACGGAGATCCACGATTACATGCGCCTGCTGTGGGCGCGGGTGGGCGTGCCCTATTCCCCGGCCACGGGCCTGCCCATCGAAAGCCAGACGGTCAGCCAGATGGTGGACAAGCTGACCGCCCTGCCCGAGGGCGAGCGGCTGTATCTGCTGGCCCCGGTGGTGCGCGGCCGCAAGGGCGAGTACCGCAAGGAGCTGGCCGAGTGGCAGCGCCAGGGCTACCAGCGGGTCAAGATCGACGGCGTCTTCCACGCCATCGAGGACGCCCCGACCCTGGACAAGAAGTTCAAGCACGACATCGACATCGTGGTGGACCGGCTGGTCACCAAGAACGGGCTGGAAAGCCGTTACGCCGACAGCATCCAGACCGCGCTGAACCTGGCCGACGGCCTGGCCACGGCGGAATGGGCGGACCTGAAGGAGGGCGAGACGGAGCCGCGCCGGATCATCTTCTCCGAGCGCTTCGCCTGTCCGGTGTCGGGCTTCACCATCAGCGAGGTCGAGCCGCGGCTGTTCTCGTTCAACAACCCGTTCGGCGCCTGTCCGGCCTGTGACGGGCTGGGGGTCAAGCTGGCCTTCGACGCCGATCTGGTGGCGCCGGACCGCGACAAGACCCTGCACAAGGGCGCGGTGGCGCCGTGGGCGCGCGGGCCGTCGCCGCTGTACACCCAGACCCTCCAGTCGCTGGCGCGGCACTTCGGCTTTTCCATGGATGTGCCCTGGCGCGACCTGCCGCAGCAGGCCCGGGACGTGATCCTCCACGGGACGAAGGAGAAGGTGAAGTTCACCTACGACGACAACGCCCGCAAATACGAGGTGGCCAAGGCCTTCGAGGGCGTGCTGCCGAACCTGGAGCGGCGCTGGCGCGAGACGGACTCCGCCTGGGTGCGCGAGGAGCTGGGCCGCTACCAGTCCGAGACCCCGTGCGAGGCGTGCGGCGGCAAGCGCCTGAAGCCCGAGGCCCTGGCGGTGAAGGTGGGCGGCGAGGACATCGCCGACATCTCGAACCTGTCCATATCGAAGGCGCACCTGTGGTTCACGACCCTGGACGACAGCCTGACCGAAAAGCAGATGGAGATCGCCCGGCGGATCCTGAAAGAGATCAACGACCGGCTCGGCTTCCTGAACAATGTGGGGCTGGATTATCTGAACCTGTCGCGGGCGTCGGGCACCCTGTCGGGCGGCGAGAGCCAGCGCATCCGGCTTGCGTCCCAGATCGGCTCGGGCCTGACGGGCGTGCTGTACGTGCTGGACGAGCCCTCCATCGGCCTGCACCAGCGGGACAACACCCGCCTGCTGGACAGCCTGCGGGGCCTGCGCGACCTGGGCAATTCGGTGCTGGTGGTCGAGCACGATGAGGAAGCCATCCTGACCGCCGACCATGTGATCGACATGGGCCCGGCGGCGGGGGTGCACGGGGGCGAGGTCTGCGCCGAGGGCACGCCGGCCGAGGTCATGGCCAACCCGCGCAGCCTGACCGGCAAATACCTGACCGGCGAGCGCGAGATCGAGCTGCCCCCCGAGGGCCGCCGCCCGATCAACCGCAAGAAGATGCTGAAGATCACCGGCGCCACGGGCAACAATCTGAAGAATGTGACCGGCGAGATTCCGGTGGGCGTGTTCACCTGCATCACCGGGGTGTCCGGCGGCGGCAAGTCCACCTTCACCATCGAGACCCTGTACAAGGCGGCGGCCCGGCGGCTGCACAACGCCTCGGACGCGCCCGCGCCCTTCGACCGCATCGAGGGGCTGGAGCATTTCGACAAGGTCATCGACATCGACCAGAGCCCCATCGGGCGCACCCCGCGCTCGAACCCGGCCACCTACACCGGCGCCTTCGGCCCCATCCGCGACTGGTATGCGGGCCTGCCGGAGTCCAAGGCGCGCGGCTATGGCCCTGGGCGGTTCAGCTTCAACGTCAAGGGCGGGCGCTGCGAGGCGTGCCAGGGCGACGGCCTGATCAAGATCGAGATGCACTTCCTGCCGGACGTCTACGTCACCTGCGACGTCTGCAAGGGCAAACGCTACAACCGCGAGACCCTGGAGATCGTGTTCAAGGGCAAGTCCATCTCGGACGTGTTGGACATGACCGTCGAGGAGGCGGCCAACTTCTTCAAGGCCGTGCCGCCTATCCGCGACCGGATGCAGACCCTGGAGCGGGTCGGGCTGGGCTACGTCAAGGTGGGCCAGCCGGCCACCACCCTATCAGGGGGCGAGGCCCAGCGGGTCAAGCTGTCCAAGGAGCTGTCGAAGCGCGCCACCGGCAAGACCCTGTACATCCTGGACGAACCCACCACCGGCCTGCATTTCGAGGACACCCGCAAGCTGCTGGAGGTGCTGCAGGAGCTGGTGGAGAACGGCAACACCATCGTGGTGATCGAGCACAATCTGGATGTGATCAAGGTGGCCGACTGGCTGCTGGACTTCGGCCCCGAGGGCGGCGACGGCGGCGGCGAGATCGTGGCCAAGGGCACGCCCGAACAGGTCGCGGCCGATCCCCGAAGCTGGACCGGCAAGTACCTCAAGGAGGTGCTGGACCGCCACGAGACGCGGCGGCGTGCGCGGGTCAAGGCGGCGATCGAGGCGGTCGCGCCCGAGCCGAAAGCGAAAAAGGCCCGCGCGAAGGCGCGGGCCTGATCCGGCTTTACAGCGAGGGCGTGGGCTCGACGGCCACGGGCTCCGCAACGCCGCGAATGTCGCGATAGGCGGCGGCGTACGGCGTGTAGAAGATGGCCAGCATCAGGGCCGAAATGATCCCGTTGTAGATCAGATAGACCGCGATGGCCGGGCCGGCGGCGTTGAGGATCTGGCTGATGTCCGCGCCCTCCATGGCCGCCAGCTCGCTGATGTTTCCGGTGAAGAACATCAGCGGCAGGATGATGATGGAGGCCAGGATGGACACCACGATGGCCATGACGATGACGATCAGGGTCATGCCGACCAGGCCCCACACGTGGCCCTTGGTCGCGTTCCAGGAGTCGAAGATGGCGAACTTCTTCTCGGCCACCGTGATCGGCAGGGCCAGGCTGAAGCGCACCGCCAGCCAGATGAAGAACACCACGGCCGCAAGGATAAGGACGAAGGCGATCAGCCCGCCCGCGTCACCTGCCGCCGCGCCCGCCAGGCCGGCCAGCACGCCTGCGATGCCGAACACCACCAGGCCTGCAATGCCGGCCAGAATCGACAGCACCAGGGTCACCACGAAGACCCGGACCTCATCCATGCCGAGACGCAGGTAGCCGAAGGCTTTCTCGGCCGGGCGCAGAACTGTGCGCAGGCATGCCGCGTACAGCACCGCACTGAAGATCAGGGACAGGGGCATGATCCAGATGATGCCCGAATAGGCCGCCAGCATCGGCTCCAGATCCGCCGGGGTCGGGTCGGTCACGCCCTGCAGGTCCGACGCCGCCGCCATCAGGGCGACGAACGACCCGCCCACCAGCGCGAAGACGAGGGCGGTGAACACGATATAGGCCAGCGCCCATATCAGAATGGTGACGGGGGTCCGCCGCGCGACGCGGAACCCCTCGAATGCGCAGTCAGCCGCTGAAAACGCCATGGTCTTAGCCCTCCCGAGAAATGGTCGTTGAACCCGCAGCCTATCCCGAAACACCTGACGGCGTCATGACGATTCCGGATGGGCCTCGTCCGCCGGCGCCCGAAGCTGGCGATAGGCGCTGGCCCAGGGCGCATAGGCCACCGCCGTGGCCGCGCCGGTCCCGGCGAAAATGAACAGCAGCGCCAGGCCGAAGCCGATCATCAGCCGCGCGTCCCACGTCATGGTCCAGGTCCCTGCGTCGGCGAACGCCGCCCAGTCCACGCCCGCCAGACCGACGGACAGGGCGGCCAGGGCCACCACCGGCAGGAACACGATGATGCACAGGATCGTGCTGAGCACGCCCATGACCGCCAGCTTGAACGACTGGCCGCCCGCCATGCGCCAGCCCTCCTCGAACGCCAGGGTCTTGCGGTCGACGCTGGCGACCGAGATCAGGCCCGTGCGCGCCCAGGCCCACAAAAACAGCCCGAAGCCGACCGCGCCCAGCACGCTCCAGATCAGCGGCTGGGCGGCGGAACCCGCCCCTCTGAAGGCGATTCCGGTGAACACGGCCAGCAGGACCACCAGCAGCGTCAGGATGCCCAGCCCGATCCAGATGGCGATCTGGACCACGATGTAGAAGAACTCGACCCTGCCCAGCCGCAGACCCGCCCAGCCGCTGGTGCGCGGCCACAGCACCAGCCGGATGACGGCCACGCCGATCAGGGCCTGGACGATCAGGCTGAGGACATTGGACAGCCCCGACCAGCCCTGAAGCTGGAGAAAGGCGTTGAAGGCCTCGGGGTCGGACAGATCGCCCGTGGCGCCCGGGGTCATCCAGTCATCGCCCAGCAGCGCCCACATGGCCACGATGCTGACGATGCCCGGCAGATAGAGCAGCGCGCCCCACAACAGAACGGCCAGCGGCCGCTTCGCGATCATCCCGAAGCCGGACCCCAGAGCCTCGCCCATGGAAAAGGTCTTCATGTCGCCCCCCGTTTCCCCGTCACAACGCTAGAGCCAAAAGCGCGGGAAGGCTAGAACCCCCGCCATGAGCACCTCCCCCAATCCTGTACACATCATCGGCGGCGGTCTGGCCGGTTCGGAAGCGGCCTGGCAGATCGCCAATGCGGGCGCGCCCGTGATCCTGCATGAAATGCGGCGCCCGGGCGTGACCACCGACGCCCACCACACCGACGGCCTGGCCGAGCTGGTCTGCTCCAACTCGTTCCGGTCGGACGACTGGGAATACAACGCCGTGGGCCTGCTGCACGCCGAGATGCGGGCGCTGGACTCGGTGATCATGGCCTGCGGCGACGCCAACCAGGTGCCCGCCGGCGGGGCGCTGGCGGTCGACCGCGAGGGCTTCTCGCAAGCCGTCACCGCGAAGCTGGAGGCGCATCCGCTGATCACCATCGTGCGCGAGGAGATCGCGGGCCTGCCGCCGGAGGACTGGGACAATGTCATCGTGGCCACCGGGCCGCTGACCTCGCCCGCCCTGGCCGACGCCATCCTGAAGACCACCGGCGAGGAGAGCCTCAGCTTCTTCGACGCCATCGCGCCCATCGTCCATGCGGAGAGCATCGATTTCGACATCGCCTGGCGCCAGTCGCGCTATGACAAGGCGGGTCCGGGCGGCGATGCGGCGGCCTATGTGAACTGCCCCATGGACAAGGCCCGGTACGACGCCTTCATCGACGCCCTGCTCGACGGCCCCAAGACCGAGTTCAAGGAGTGGGAGAACGTCCCCTATTTCGATGGCTGCCTGCCCATCGAGGTGATGGCCGAGCGGGGCCGCGAGACCCTGCGTCACGGCCCCATGAAGCCGGTGGGCCTGACCAATCCGCGCGATCCCATGGTCAAGGCTCACGCCATCGTCCAGCTGCGGCAGGACAACGCCCTGGGCACCCTGTTCAACATGGTGGGCTTCCAGACCAAGCTGAAGTACGGAGCCCAGACCGAGATCTTCCGCATGATCCCCGGCCTGCAGAACGCCCAGTTCGCGCGGCTGGGCGGCCTGCACCGCAACACCTTCCTGAACAGCCCGAAGCTGCTGGACCGCCAATTGCGCCTGAAGGCCATGCCGCGCCTGCGCTTCGCCGGGCAGGTGACCGGGGTGGAGGGCTATGTGGAGTCCGCCGCCATGGGCCTGCTGACCGGCCGGCTCGCCGCGGCCCAGGCGCTGGGCCGCGACCTGGCCCCGCCGCCGCCCGAGACCGCCATGGGCGCCCTGGTGGAGCACATCACCGGCGGGCATCTGGAAGGCTCCAAATTCCAGCCCATGAACATCAACTATGGCCTGCTGCCGCCGCTGGAGGCGCCGCGCGTGGACGCCGAGGGCCGGAAGATTCCGCCCAAGGACCGCGGCCGGGCCAAGAAGCGGCTGATGAGCGTGCGGGCGCTGGAGGCGCTCAAGGCCTGGCGGGACGCCTGACGCCGGACCCGTCCGGCGCCCGGGGACGCTTTTCAGCCGGCGCGGACCGCCATAGGGTGAGAAATCATCGGTTTTCCCGGGATTCTCCATGATTGCGCTGCTCGCCGCCCTCGCCCTCGTCTCGCCCGCGCCGGAGGCCGGCGACGGTCCCTGGCGACAGCTGATCGACTTCAACCCGACGGCCGAGCGGCCGGACGGAACCTCGGTGTTCCTGCTGGCGGCGGACATGTTGCCTCAGGGGACGCCGCGCAGCTGGAAGACCCGCACGGCCCGCCATGTGTGGGTCAATCACGGCGCGGTGGTGGGCGGTCAGGCGTACACGGTCATCGACAGCGCCTTCGACTGCGCCGGCGGGGCGACGACGCAGACGGTGCGCGCCTATGACAGCGAGGGGCGCCTGCTGGGCGAGGCCCAGCCCGACGAGGCGGACTATCCGGTTCCCCACTCGGCCGAGCACATGATCTGGGACGCCGTGTGCATGGGCTCGCCCTATCTCTACGACAAGCCCGTGGTCGCCACCCTCGCCGACGCCACGGCCGACGCGGCCACGGGCGAGAGCCCCGCCGCGCTGACGGACCAGTTGCAGTGGGACGTGGACTACGACGGCCAGCCGGACATCATCCGCATCCACATGCGGCCGCACAGCCTGCGCCACGACGTGGAGTTCATTCTGGCGCAAGACCCCACCCGGCCCATCAATGTGATCACGGCGGAGCAGCCCCCCACCGGCCCGCTGGTGGAGCGCCGCATCCGGCCGCTGGAGCGCGACCGCTATCTGACCGCCTGCGCCATGGACCAGGGCGAGGACGTCCAGCCCTGCGAGGCCGCCTGGCCGCTGGTCCAGCGCGGTGTGGAGGTGGCGGCCGAGGGGCAGCCGACGATCCTGGTCTGGCTGGTCAGCGGCGAGCCCCACGTGGCCCGACTGCCGACCGCGGACTAGACCCGCCCCCGCAGCACGGCCCAGGTCAGGCGCAGGCGCTTGAGCGGTTCGGGCGCGGCGTGGTCGATCAGGGCCGCAGGCGCGACGGCGGGGAAGGCCGCAGGGGGCAGCGCCTTCAGCGCCCGGTTGGCCTCGCGCCGCAGGGCGCGCGCCTCGTCCGCGCGTCCGGTCTGGGACAAGCCCCGCACGCGGCCGGCGGGCGCGACCGCCGCCTCATGACCCGGCCCCGCCAGAATGTGCGCCGCCGTCTGCAGGGGCCCCACATAGAAGGCGTCCAGATCGTGGGGTTCCCCGTGAACGCGGCCGATGTGCGCCGTGATCAGGGCGTCGAGAGGCGCGCGCTCCACGCCCCGGCGGACGACCGCGGCCGACAGGGCCTCCAGCACCGGATGGCCCTTGCGCGGCGCGCCAGCGAAGACGCCCTCCATCTGATCCGCCCACCAGGTGAAGCGCATCTCGGCCAGCAGGGGCTGGGTCACCTTCGACGGGATGGCCATCAGCTCCGCCTCGAAGGCGTAGAGCGCAACCAGGTCGGCGCGAAGGTCCTCGTCCGCCACGAAGCGGCTGGACAGCCAGCGGTCCGGGTCCGCCGCGCGGACCTGGGCGTCCAGCTGGTCGCGGCGGTCCGTCACGGGATCAGGGCTTGGAGGCCATGCCCAGCTTGATGGGGGTGGCCTCTTCGTCGATCTCGTCGCCCCGCGTGGCGCCCCACAGCAGGATCAGCGGCGCGGCGATGAAGATGGACGAATAGGTGCCGATGATGACGCCGAAGATCATGGCCCAGGCGAAGCTGGCCAGCACCGCCCCGCCCAGCAGGGCGATGGCCAGCAGGCCCAGGATGGTGGTCAGGCCGGTCATGATGGTGCGCGACAGGGTCTCGTTCAGCGACAGGTCGATCACCTCGCCGAGCGGCATCTTCTTGTACTTTCGCAGGTTCTCGCGCAGGCGGTCGCACACCACCACCGTGTCGTTCATGGAGTAGCCGATGATGGTCAGGACCGCAGCCACGCTGACCAGGGTGAACTCCATGCCGGTGACGGCGAACAGGCCGAAGGTCAGCACCACGTCATGCAGCAGGCCGATCAGGGCGCCCACGCCGAAGGTCCACTGGAAGCGGAACCAGATGTAGGCCAGCATCATCAGCATGGCCACGCCCAGGGCCATGACGCCGTTGGTCAGAAGCTCCTGGGAGACCTGGCCGCTGACCGCCTCGGTGCGGGTCACCTGGATGGAGGGCTGGACCTCGGTCAGGGTGGCCTGGACCGACCGCAGCACCTCGCCCGGGTCGCCCTCGGGGGTCTGGAAACGGATCAGGGCGTCAGAGTCGGAGCCGAACGCCTGCACCTGCACGTCGCGCAGATCCATGGCGTTGAGACCGTCGCGGATGCCGGGAATGTCGGCGGTTTCGGGCGCGGCGGTGATCTCCACCACCAGACCGCCCGAGAAGTCGACGCCGCAGTTCAGACCGCCGCAGGGCGGGGTCAGGGGCCACAGGGTCAGGAAGATCGAGGCGACCGCCGCGATGGCCGACAGTCCGCCCATGATCGGCGCGTATTTGACGAACTTCAGGTTCGTCTTGTCGGGGAGCAGCTTGATGAAGGGCCAGAATTTCATGGGTCCGCTCACGCGATGGGAAGTTTCTTGGCGCGGGTCGCCCGCAGCCACAGGGCCACGCCGATCTGCGTCACAAGGACAGCGGTGAAGACCGAGGTGAACACCCCGATCGACAGGGTCCAGGCGAAGCCGCGCACAGGGCCGGCGCCGAACTGGAACATGATCAGGGCCGCGCCCAGGGTGGTGATGTTGGCGTCCAGGATGGTGGACATGGCCCGGCTGAAGCCCGCGTCCGCCGCAGCGATGGCGGACCGGCCCGTGCGCGCCTCCTCCCGCATCCGCTCATAGATCAGGACGTTGGCGTCCACGGCCATGGCCAGGGTCAGGATCAGGCCGGCGATGCCGGGCAAGGTCAGGGTCGCGCCCGTCAGGGACATGGCGGCGATGATCATCATGCCGTTGATCAGCATGGCGATGACGCTGATGCCGCCGAAGACCAGGCCGTAGGCCAGGACCATGAACACGACCACCAGCAGGAAGCCCGCCAGGGTGGCCTTCATCCCGGCCTCGACCGCGTCGGCGCCGAGCCCGGCGCCGACCGTGCGGCGCTCCTCCACCGTCAGGGGCGCCGGCAGGGCGCCGCCGTTCAGCAGGTTCACGAGCTCGGAGGCCTCGGTGATGGTGAACTGGCCCGTGATCTGGCCGGAACCGGTGGTGATGGGGCTGATGATGTTGGGCGCCGAGATCACCTGGCCGTCCAGAATGATGGCGAAGCGGCGGCCCACATTGTTGGTGGTGGCCTCGGCGAAGCGGCGCGCGCCCTGGCCGTCGAAGCGGAAATCGATGGCGGGCCGGCCCGACTGGTCCGAGCCGACGCTGGCCCGCGTCAGGCTCTCGCCGGACACCAGCACGCGGCGCTTGATCAGCAGCGGCTGGCCGAACTCGTCCTGCATCAGCACCGAGCCCGGCGGCACGCGGCCGGCGACGGCTTCCTGAACCGAGTTGTCCTCGTCCACCATCTGGAAGGTCAGCTGGGCGGTCTGGCCGATGACGCGCTCCAGCGCCTCCGGGTCGCTCTCGCCCGGCGCCTGGACGACGATGCGGTCCGTGCCCTGGCGGGTGATCGAGGGCTCGCGCGTGCCCAGGCTGTCGATGCGCCGGCGCACCACCTCGATGGACTGCTCCACCGCATTGGCGCCCATGTTGTCCAGGGCCTGCTCGGTGAAGGCGGCGCGGATGCTGTTGCCCGTCTGGCGCGTGACCGCCACGTCGGACACGCCCGTGGAGGGGGGCCGGGCCAGCTGCTGCAGCTCGGCCAGGGCGCGGTCGTAGGCGGCCGGGTCGCTGATGGTGACGGTGAAGCCGCCGGGCTGCCGCTCCAGATCCGAGAAGGCGATGTCCGCGCCGCCGAGGATGACGCGCATGTCCTCCACCAGGCTGTTGACGCGGGTGTCGCGGACCTCGTCCACGTCCACCTCCAGCATCAGATAGGACCCGCCCTGCAGGTCCAGGCCCAGATTCAGGACGCCGGACGGCACGAAGCCGGGCAGCGCCTCGCGCTGGGCCGGGGTCAGAAGGTTCGGAAGGGCGAACAGGGCCGACAGCAGAACCGCCGCCGCGACCACATAGACCTTCCAGCGGGACAGCTGAATCATCGAACGAAACCCCGGCCTTGCGCTAGCAGGCTTACTTCTTGTCGTTGGCGGCGATCTCGGTGCGGTTGCGCACCTCGGCCACCATGGACTTCACCACCCGCACGTTCACGCCCTGGGCGATCTCGACCATGGCCTCGGCGTCCTCGACCCGCGTGACCTTGCCGATCATGCCGTTGGACAGGACCACCGTGTCGCCGCGCTTCAGGCCCGCCACCATGACCTGGTGCTCCTTCACGCGCTTCTGCTGCGGCCGGATCAGCAGGAACCAGAACAGCACGAAGATCAGGACGAAGGGCAGGAACTGCATCAGCGTTGCGACGAGACCGCCGCCGGCGGCGGCGCCGGCGGTCGAGGCGAAGGCGGGGGTGGCGAACATGGCGTCTCCAGAGGTGCGTGCGCGGGCGTCCACGACGCCCCGTCAGAAATAGGGGCGGAACCTAGGGGCGCCGGCCCCGCTTTGCAACGTGGCGATAGGGTCGCGGACCGCGATCAGCGCGGCAGCACCGTCCGCGGGTCCACGGCGACCGGCTGGCCGTCGCGCATATGGCGCACCTCGAAGGCGATGGACGGGCGTCCGTCCCCGGCCGTCAGGCCCACGGTGCCGATCTCCTGGCCCTGCCGGACGTCGTCGCCGAAGGACACCGTCGAGGACCCCAGATGGGCGTAGACGGTTCGCCAGCCATCCCGATGGATGATGATGACGGCCAGGCCCAGACCCGGCTGGTCCGACCCCACATAGCCGACGCGGCCCGCCGCGGCGGCGCGCACAGGGGCCCCGGCGGTGGCGGCGATGTGGACGCCGTTGTTGCGCTCGCTGACGCCCACCAGACCGAAATTGCGCACGATGTCGCCCCGCAGGGGCCAGTCGAACATGCCCTGGCCGGTGCTGGCCTCGTTGGGCGGCGGCGCGGCGGGATTGCCCGAGGGCGGCGGCGGCGGGGGCGGCGGGGGCGCGCCCGCGTCGGGCACCAGAACGCCGCGCGGCGACGGGCCGGTGGCGTAGGGATCAGGCCCCGTGTCCACTGCGCTGTCGGGCAGGATCAGGCCCCGCCCGGCCGAGATGTCGGCGCGCGGCGCCAGGCCGTTCAGGTCGATCAGCAGCTGGACCGGGGTCTGGAAACGGCGCGCCACGCCGGAAATGGTGTCGCCGGGCTGGATCACATAGGTGGCGCCGGGGCTGACCGGGCCGGGCTGGGCGGGGGGCGTCTCGCCGGGACGCCGGTCCGGCAGATAGTCCGGCTGCGGCTGGGGCTGGGGCTGGCCCGTGGGCGACAGCGGCTGGGCCTCGATGGGCTCATAGGGCGCCGGCGTCGGCTCATGGGGCGCCACGTCGGGCCCGGTTTGCGGCTGGGGCGTGTTCGGCTGGGGCTCGCCCCAGGGCGACGGCCGTTCCTGGGCCGGAGGAATGGGCCGGGTGGGATAGCGCGGCTCCGAAGGATAGGACGCGCAGGCGGCCAGCGTCGTCGCCGCACCCGCGATGATCAGCACCCTGCGCGCCAGAATCGTCCAGCCGGTCATCCCGCCCTCACCTTCAACTCGATCAAATATGCTCTTCCGCACCCAACAGGCGGAAAGGCGCCATTTTGGGGCGAAAGGGTTAACGGCGCCAGAGACTTTGCCCCGGCGGTCACCCCTCCTTCGCCACGCCCTCCACCAGCGGCACGAACCGGACCTCCATCAGGCTCTCGCGGCTGAAGGCGCCGTCCTCGTCGGCGGTGTAGCGGTTCAGCATCTGCACGGAACCGCGCCCCACCGGCGCCACCAGCACCCCGCCGGGCTTCAGCTGGCGCAGCAGGTCGCGGGGCTCGTGGGGCGAGGCCGCCGTGACCATGATGCGGTCGAAGGGCGCCTGTTCCGGCCAGCCCTCGCCGCCGTCGCCGTGCCGGGTGAAGACATTGTCCACGCCCAGCGCCTTCAGCCGTCCCTCCGCCTCCTTCAGCAGGCTCCTGTACCGCTCCACCGAATAGACGAACCGCGCCAGCCGGCTCAGCACCGCGCACTGGTAGCCGCTGCCGGTGCCCACCTCCAGCACCCGGTGGCGGGGGCCGACCTGCAGCGCCTGGGTCATCAGGCCCACCACATAGGGCTGGCTGATGGTCTGGGCGCAGTCGATGGGCAGGGCCTGGTCCTCCCAGGCCTGGTCGAGGAATTTCTCGTGCACGAAGACCGCGCGGTCGATGGACTCCATGGCCGCCAGCACGCGGGGATCCGTGACCCCCTGGCTGCGCAGGCTCAGAATCAGCCGTCCGGCGCGGTCGTCCCTCATTCCGCCGCCTTCTCCACCGCCTTCGGCGGGGCGCCGCCCAGCACGCCCTTCAGGTCGTGCACGCTTTCCCGGTGGGTCAGATCGATGTGCAGGGGCGTGACCGAGATGCGGCCCTCGTCCATGGCGCGCAGGTCGGTGCCCTCGGCGTGCTCCTGCTTCGCGCCGCGGAAGCTCATCCAGTAGTAGTCGCGGCCGCGCAGGTCGGTGCGCCGCACCGCGTGCATCTCGCCGATGTCGCGGAAGCCCTGGCGCGTCACCTCCACCTGCTTGACCAGCTCGGGCGGCAGGGCCGGGAAGTTCAGGTTCATCACCACCCCGTCGCGCCAGGTCTGGTCCAGCAGGCGGCTGATGATGGCCGGGGCGAAGGCCTCCGCCGTCTCCCAGTGGGCCGTGACCTCGTCGTGGAAGCGCTCGAGGCTCTGGCTCAGGGCGATGGAGCGGATGCCGAAGGCCATGCCCTGCAGCGCCCCGGCCACGGTGCCGGAGTAGGAGCAGTCCTCGCCCACATTGTGCCCCCGATTGACGCCGGACAGCACCAGATCGGGCCGGTGGTCGGCCATCAGGTCGTTGACCGCCAGCACCACGCAGTCGGTCGGCGTGCCGGTCACGGCGAAGCGCCGGTCGTTGACCCGGTTGACCCGCAGCGGCTCGGTCAGGGTGATGCCCCGGCCCTTGCCCGACTGTTCGACGGCGGGGGCCACGGTCCAGACGTCGTCGGACAGTTCGCGGGCGATACGCTCCAGCGCGGCCAGGCCCTCGGCCTCGATGCCGTCGTCGTTGGTGAGGAGAATTCTCATGCCGCGCCCACGTGAGTCAGGCCGCCCATGTACGGCTTCAGAACGTCCGGCACGGCGATGCGGCCGGCCTCGTCCTGATAATTCTCCATCACCGCCACCAAGGTGCGGCCGACCGCGAGGCCGGAGCCGTTCAGGGTGTGGACGAACTCGGTCTTCTTCTCGCCGGCCCGCTTGAAGCGCGCGTCCATGCGCCGGGCCTGGAAGTCGCCGCAGTTGGAGCAGCTGCTGATCTCGCGGAAGGTGTTCTGGCTGGGCAGCCAGACCTCCAGATCAAAGGTCTTCATGGCCGAAAAACCCATGTCGCCCTTGCACAGCAGCACGCGGCGATAGGGCAGGCCCAGCGCCTCCAGCACCGCCTCGGCGCAGCCGGTCATGCGCTCATGCTCGTCATTGGAATCTTCGGGCCGGGTGATGGAGACCATCTCCACCTTGCTGAACTGGTGCTGGCGGATCAGCCCGCGCGTGTCCCGCCCCGCCGACCCCGCCTCGGCCCGGAAGCACGGCGTCAGGGCCGTGAGGCGCATTGGCGTGGCGAGATCGTCCTCACTGAGGATTTGCTCGCGGACGAGGTTGGTCAGGGAGACTTCGGCGGTGGGGATGAGCAGGTGTTCGCCGACCCGGAACAGATCCTCCTCGAACTTCGGCAGCTGCCCCGTGCCGAACATCGCCTCGTCCTTCACGAGGTACGGCGGATTGACCTCCTGATACCCGTGCTGGTCCGTCTGCATGTCCAGCATGAACTGGCCGATGGCGCGCTCCAGCCGGGCCAGGCCGCCCTTGATCACCGCGAAGCGCGCGCCGGACATCCTCGCCGCCGCCTCGAAGTCCAGCAGGCCCATGGCCTCGCCCAGATCAGCGTGGTCCTTGGCCGGGCCGGTGCGGCGAGGTTCCCCCCACGTCTTGACCTCGACATTGCCCGCCTCGTCCTCGCCGTCGGGCACATCGGCGGCGGCGAGGTTCTTCAGGCCCGCCAGCAGGTCGCGCAGTTCGGCGCCGACCGTCGTCTCCCGTTCGCCCGCCCCGGCGATGACGCCCTTGAAGGTCTCCACCTCGGCCTTCAGGCGCTCGGCCTCGGCCGTGTCGCCCTTGCCCATGGCCGCGCCGATGGCTTTCGAGGCCGCGTTGCGCCCCGCCAGCGCCTCCTGCCCCTCGGTCTGGGCGGCGCGCAGGGCGCGGTCCAGCTCGAGGATCCTCGCCACCACGCCGGACGCGTCCTCCACCCCCCGCGCAGACCAGCCCGCCACATAGGCGTCGGGGTTCTCACGGATGGCTCGAATGTCGTGCATGGCGCTCAGTCAGGCAGGGAACGGGAGGAAGGCCGCATCCCTAGCGCCGGGCGCGGATTCCTTCAAACCCCCCCGGGCCCTTCCCGCTGGCCCGCAGGCCGGGGCGGGCGGGCCGGCGCGCTGCGCGCCGGGCCTAGTCGTCGGCGCCGGCCCCGAGCCGGGCCTCGATCCGGCGCACCGCCTCCATGGTGGCGCTGACCCGGCGGTGGACGTCCAGGGCCCAGACGAAGGCCGCGATGACAAGCATCCAGATTTGCCAACCCGCCATAACCAAACCTCTCTCTCTGTTGAAATCAGGAACGCACGCTACTTGTCCGGCCGGGAAGTCCGGCCGGCGCGGGCCCCGCGGCAGGCGACGCCCAGGTCAGCTGCCGCGCGCAATGATCTGCGCCAGGCGGGGGGTCAGAGGCGCGCTCAGCATCAGCTCGCCGCCGCGGCTGAAGGCCTCCGGTCCGAAGTCCCGCAGCAGATGACTGCGGACGATCTCCGGCAGGGTCTCCGGATCCTCCACGAATTCGGGGCGCTGCATCAGCTCCACGGCGTGGGCGTCGTCTTGCGCCCGGTCGCCCGAAAGATCGCCGATGCGCTCGAAGATGATGGAATAGGCCGTGGGAATGCGCAGCGAACTGCTCGCCGCGATCAGCAGGCCGTCAAGCAGCATGATCTTCGGCATGGGCACCACATTGAGGATCAGGAAGGACGGCACCTCGCGCACGCTGTCGCTGGCGATGGCGAACAGCTGGCCCTCGATCGGATACATGGCGCCGCCGTAGCGGATGCCGTCGGCGCCGATCTCGAACCGCAGGCCCGCGCCGGCGTCCCGGCGGATCATGCCGTGCTGCTGGCAGAACCGCCCCGGCTCGAACACCGACGCCTGGGTCGATCGCCAGAATCCCTCGTAGGCGTCCACCCGGGAATCGACGGCGTTCCGCACCAGATCCTGCAGGGCGCCCGACAGCCCGCCTGAGGCCGCCTCGGCGCCGCCGACCGAGACCTCGACGCCGAACAGGGCGCCGAACTCGGCCATCTCCCGGTCCCAGTCGAGCAAGGTCAGCCCCGGATGTTTGCCGGCGAGAAAGCGGGTCAGCCGTTCCATGTTGTGGGGCGACGGCGATGTGCCTCCGGAGGCCCAGCGTCCGACCAGGGACTTGTCCACGCCCATCTCCAGCGCGAGGCGACCTCGGCTCATGGACAGAGCCTTGAGGACCAGGGTCAGTTTACGCCCGAAATCCAGAGACATGCGCCTGCACCCCCCGACAGCCGCCCGTCCCGTCGACACTGGTTGTCGGAGGTGATTACCGGAACGTCCCCGTGAAAGCCAAGGAAACCCGTCTGGTTCAGCCCCCGGGCGACGCGACACGCCCGGGGGCCGGCCAGGTTCAGGAACGGACCTGACCGCCGCAGCATCGGGTCGTCAGAAGACAACCTTCAAACCTGCGGTGATGGCGTGCTCGCTGCCGTCGGCGCCCACGACGGTGTCCAGGGCCAGATCCAGCCAGACGTCGGGCGCCAGCCGCCAGCCAGCGGCGAGGTTTGCAATGGCGGCGTCATCCGACTGGGACGCGCCCAGAACGGTGAAGGCTGCGCCGCCGTCGAAGGCGTGCACGCCCGCCGGATCGAGATCCCCCCAGGCGTGGCGCCAGCCCACGAGGCCCCGGACCGAGAAGGCCCCGACCCGGCTGGTCTCGTATCTGAGGCCGAGGGTCGACATCAGCAGATCCTCGTCGCGAGCTTCGACGGAGAGGGCCGCAGATCCGCCGGTCTCGGCGAAGGCGTCGGTCTCGACCCACAGCCCCGTCAGGCTGGCGAAGGGCTCCACATGGCCGCCGGACACAGGCGACCGGCGCCCCACCTCCACGAAGGCCTGGAACAGGGATGCGTCGTAGTCCGCGGCCAGGGCGTCGGCGTAGCCGGCAAACGCGACCGCCCGCTCGCTCTCGACCGTCGACTGCGCGTAGCCGACGCCGGTGCGCACGCCCCAGGGGCCGAAACGACCGCCGGCGTAGGCGAGGGCCTGGGCCGTCCGGATGCGCGCCGAACTGTCACGCCGCCTGACCGTCAGGTCCGCATCGCTCCAGGCGGCGGCGACCCCGACGCTGAGGTTGCCGACCGGCCGGTCGACGCCGGCCGCCAGGCCCCTGCCGTCCCTTTCGGCCCTGGCGGCGTTGACGTCGCCCCGGGCGGCCCCGTCCTGGGTCCAGACGCGGCCCCACACGGCGCCGTCCGGCGCACCGTCGCTCAGGCGTGCGAGCACGGCGTCGCGCGGCAACCGGCTGTCCTCGAGCACGCCGCCCCGGATCGACGGATGGATCTCGCCCGACAGGCGGTCGAACGCGGCCACGGCCGCCTGGTCGTCGGGCAGCATCAACAGGGCGTCCCTGACCGGCGCGCCGGCCGCGAGGCTGTCGGCGCCGCCGGCCGCGGCCTTCTGGTTGGGGGTGATCCCCGCGTCCGCAAGCGGCCGCAGCTGGGCGAACTCGATATAGGCCTCGGTCTCCGTGTAACCGGCCCGCAGACCGGCGAACGCCGTCAGGAAGAGATCGTCGAAGTCGAACTCTCCCGTCAGGCCGCCGTCCGCCGTCGCCACCCGGTACT
This sequence comes from Brevundimonas sp., assembly GCA_036963825.1. Classification (GTDB taxonomy): domain Bacteria; phylum Pseudomonadota; class Alphaproteobacteria; order Caulobacterales; family Caulobacteraceae; genus Brevundimonas. Next base: position 8,397 of record JBALUZ010000013.1, on the reverse strand, counting down.
GGGCGTTGAGAACGAGCGGCTCGACGACGTTGACGGCGAGGCCGCTGCCCGCCTGTATGTCCAGGGTTCCGGTCGTGACGAACCGGTCCGACCCGCCCTGGCCGCCGATGTCCACCAGCAGCGCCGAGCCGCCGAAGAAGGTCGCATTGCCGGTCATCTGAAGCTGGTCGCCCGTGCCGCCGTCGCGCAGGCTGAGGCCGCCATGGTTCTCGAACACCTCCAGTCCGGTCCAGACGGTCGTGTCGGCGGTGGCGGCGTCCGTGCGCGCCAGGATGATGCCCTGGGCCAGGTTGCGGACGGTGTCGGCGCCGCCCAGGAACACGCTCTCGCCGCCCGCGCTGTTCCAGCCGCCCTCGTTCACGAACAGGCTCTCGACCGCCTGCAGGCGCACCGCCCCGCGAATCTGGCCGGCGTTGGTGATCCCGACCGCGCCGCCGGTGGCGATCACGGCCAGGTCCGACGACAGGCCCGACGCGTTGCGGATGACGCCCTCGTTGAGAACGGTGACGCCCTGGCCGGCCGACGAGTAGCTGGCGACCCCGGCGAACCCGCCTTCCACCAGTCCTTCCACGGTCACAGACGTGGCCCCCGCGCCGTCGTTGGAGGTGGCGACTCCGGCGTCGCCGCCGAAGGCGTTGTTCACCTCGACGCTGATGTCGCCCGCGCCGACGCCGGCCAGGGCGCCCACGCCGAAGCCGTCGAGCCCCGACGCCGAGCCGGCCGAAACGACCGCCGTGTCGCCGGATCCGGCGTTCTCCACACGGATGCCGTCGGTGCCGCCCTGCACGTCCGTGGCCAGCACCGTCAGATCCGTCGCGGCGGCGCCGTTCCGGGCCAGGACGCCGATCTCGCCGCCGGTCACCAGACCCGCCGTGCCGATGAAGGTCTCGCCGATCCCGTCGTTGAAGACGTCCACGCCGTTGACCCCGCCCTGGACGGCGTTCGTCAGAACCAGCAGGTCTGTGGCGGCGGCGGCGTTCGTCGCCTCGATGCCGGCCATACCGCCGGCCACAGCCCCGGTCGTGGACACGAACGTCCGTCCCGCGCCCATGTTCTCGACCAGAACGCCGGTCAGGCCGCCGAAGACGTCGACCGCCTCCACCTCGATGTCGCCCGCCAGAGCGTCGGTCCTGACGTGGATGCCCCGCTGATCCTGCCCGAGCACCGCACCGCCGGCCTGGACCCGGGTTTCGCCGGAGCCCTGATTGTAGACGATGATGCCGTTCTCGGCGCCCGAGGCCTCGTTCACGACGATCGACACGCCGGTCCCGCCCGCGCCGCCGAGCACGCCCAGCCCATCGCCGGCCAGGCCCTGCAGGACGCCGGACGCGGTCACCTCGGTGACGCCCGCGCCATAGTTCTCCACATAGACCCCGTTGGTCCCGCCGGTGACGTCGGTCATCTGGAGCAAGACATCCGTCCCGTTGTTCGCGACGATCGACACGCCCGCGCCGGTCTGGCCCCAGACCGCCCCGGTGAGCGCGAGGCCGGCGCCGGCGGCGCCGTCGTATTCGGCCACGACGCCGTCGCCGGAGGCGGTCACAAGGCCCAGCTGCAGAAAGAGCTCGCCCGAGACGCCGGTGGCGCTCACGTGAACGCCGTCGCCCGCCACGTTGGAGATGGCGCCCGTCCACACCCCTGAGGTCTGCAGGCCGCCGATGTTCTGGATCCGAAGGGCATCAACGGCGTCCGCCACGATATCGCCCGTCGCATAGAGGCTGATCTCCGTGGCCGTGCTCAGGCTGACGCCGCCGCCGACCAGCAGCGATGAGTTCAGATCCTGATAGCTGACCAGGCCCGGCCCGGCGATCAGCAGGGCCACGCCGTTTCCGTTGGCGCTGGTGTCGACGCCGAAACCGGGGGTCGTCGAGACGGTTGCGCTGGGACCGGCGTTGATCTGCGACACATCGGTCTGGCCGCTGCAGACGTAGACCGTCGGCGGGTTCTCGACGCACTGGGCGGCTGCGGGCGTGGCCGTGGCGGCCGCTCCCAGCATGCCGGCGGCCAGGGCGATCGCCGAAGCGCCGAGGTTGAGGCGTGCGCTTCGGCGCGCGCCTGCAGAGCGGTGGTGGGTCATGGTTTGAGTCCGTTCCTGATTGACGCCCGCCTCCCCCTGCCCCCCGAGGGACGCCGGGCTTCCAGGCGGTGCGGCAGGCTCAGTAGGCCTGGAGCGGAGACTGGCGCAGTTGCATCAGGCGTCGGCGGCCGTCGCGCCGGAATGCAACGGTTGCACGCCGCCGGCGGCGCGGCCTTGAAGGGGAACAGGCGCGCTTTCGCAGCTTCGCCTTGACGTGGCCGCAATTGAGGCCCATCTAGCGCTGCATCGCACAAACGCGATTTCCGGCGCCTCCAGCGCGTGTGGGTCTTCTTACGAAAGACCTGACTGTAGCAGCAGCCGGCTCCTCAAGATTCATTCGCTGCCCGGACACGCGGGGCGGCGCCCGATCACTCCCGTCGGCCCGCATTGCGCGGACCCCATCGGGATTGGCGGCGCGCGGCCTTCGGCTTTGAGCCCGGCCTGATGCGCGTCGCCGCATGCGAAAGAACCGATTTTGACCAAGACCCTCATTCCCTTCGCCGACATGGGCCTGAATCCGGCCCTGCTGCAGGCCCTGACCAGCGAAGGCTATCACACCCCCACCCCCATCCAGTCCCAGGCCATCCCGGACGTGATGAAGGGCAAGGACCTGCTGGGCATCGCCCAGACGGGCACCGGCAAGACCGCCGCCTTCGCCCTGCCGATCCTGCACCGGCTGGCGGCGGACCGTAAGGCGCCCGTGCCCCGCACCACCCGCGCCCTGATCCTGTCCCCCACCCGCGAACTGGCCAGCCAGATCGCCGACAGCTTCAAGGCCTACGGCGCCCATCTGGGCTTCCGCGTGGCCGTGATCTTCGGCGGCGTGAAGTACGGCGCCCAGGAACGCGCCCTGCAACAGGGCCTCGACATCCTGGTGGCCACGCCCGGCCGCCTGCTGGACCACGTCCAGCAGAAGACCCTGGACCTGTCGACCACCGAGATCTTCGTGCTCGACGAGGCGGACCAGATGCTGGACCTCGGCTTCGTCAAGCCGATCCGCCAGGTGGTCTCGCGCATGACCGCGCGGCGCCAGAACCTGTTCTTCTCGGCCACCATGCCCAGCGAGATCGGCAAGCTGGCCGGCGAACTGCTCAAGGACCCGGTCAAGGTCCAGGTGACGCCCCAGGCCACCACGGTCGAGCGCATCAACCAGAGCGTCATCATCGTCGAACAGGGCCGCAAGCGCGCCCTGCTGTCGGAGATGTTCGCCGATCCCGCCATGACCCGCTGCCTGGTCTTCACCAAGACCAAGCACGGCGCCGACAAGGTCGCCGCCTATCTTGAGGCCGGCGGCGTCGAGGCCGGCGCCATCCACGGCAACAAGAGCCAGTCCCAGCGCGAGCGGGCCTTGGAGGCCTTCAAGAAGGGCAAGCTGCGGGTGCTGGTGGCCACCGACATCGCCGCGCGCGGCATCGACGTGGACGGCGTCTCGCACGTGGTCAACTTCGAGCTGCCCTTCGTGCCGGAAGCCTATGTGCACCGCATCGGCCGCACCGCGCGCGCCGGCGCCGACGGCTCGGCCGTCAGCTTCTGCGCCCCCGACGAGATGAAGCTGCTGCGCGACATCGAGCGGGTCACGCGCCAGAAGCTGAAGAGCTGGGATCGCCGCAACGACAAGGCCCTGGCGGCGCTGGACGCCTCCATCATGGCCGCGGGCGTGGGCAAGAAGGCCACCCTGCCGGACGACGACCGTCCGCGCGGCGACGGACGCGGCCCCGGCGGTCGCGGCCGCAACCGCGTTCCGCACCGCGACGGCGTGCGTCCCGAAGGCGGCAAGGGCCAGCCCCACCGCCAGCGTCGGGCCAAGCCCGGCGCCCCGTCCGCCGACCGCGCCCAGCCGGAGCGTCCCGCCTATAACCCCATGGCGGGCGAACGCGCGCCCCGGCCCGCCGTCGAGGGCGACTTCAAGATGAAGCGCCGCGGCCGCAACCGCTCGGGCGCCCGCAAGCCCGAGATGGCGTAGGCGGCGGCCATTCACCACGATCGCTGACAAGGCGGTAACCAGGGCGCGGCCATCCTCACCGGATGCGCCGCGCCTTTTCTTTTCGCCGTCGCCGTCGCTTTCGCCGCCTCGGCGCGGCGGAGCGCGGCGTCATCCTCGTCGCCGTGGTGGCGGCGGCCGTGATCCTGAAGCCGGACTGGGTGGACGCGGCGCTGAACGGCGAGGCGCCGCCCCTGCCCCCGATCGTCGCGGATGTCGCCGCCGACGGCCCGGCGGACATCTCCGGCCACGCCCGCGTCGTGGACGGGGACGGCCTGGAGATCAGCGGGCGGCGCATCCGTCTGCACGGGGTCGACGCCTTCGAGATGCGCCAGATGTGCGGCGCCAACGCCTGCGGCCAGGCCTCCGCCGACGCCCTGCGCAATCTGGTGGGCGGCCGTCCGGTCGATTGCCTCGAGATGGACCGCGACCGCTATGACCGCATCGTCGCCGTGTGCCGTGCGGGCGGTCAGGATCTGGGCGCCGCCCAGGTCCGCCGGGGCCACGCGGTGGCCTACACCCGCTACTCTCACCGCTATGTGCCGGAGGAGCTGGCCGCCCGCCGCGAGAACGCCGGCGCGTGGGCCCATGGCTTCACCCCGCCGGAAGCCTGGCGCCGCGCCTCGTGATCCTGACCAAACCTTAAGCTGACAAACCGTCGTTCGCTGGTATGAGCGCCGTCGCGGGCCGGCAGGGCCCGTAACCGCAACAGAGACGCCCCATGACCCGCCTGTCGGACTTCTTCCTCCGCCTGGCCGTCGCCTTCGCCCTGGTCGGCGTGGGCCTCGGCTACTGGATGGGCGCGACCCACCAGTTCCTGCTGTCGCCGGTGCACGCCCACGTCAACCTGCTCGGCTGGGTGTCCATGTTCCTGTACGGCCTGTTCTACCGCGCCATGCCCACGGCGACAGGCGGGTTGCTTCCCATGATCCACGCCGTGCTGGCGGGCCTCGGCCTGCCGCTGATGATGATCGGTCTGACCATCCAGCTGCTGGCGATCCCGAGCCTGATGGCCGCAGTGCCGCCGCTGATGATCGCGGGCCCAACCATGGTGGTGTCGGGCATGGCGGTGTTCGCGGTGATCGTTTTCCGCGCCACCGGCCCGGCCCGGGCCGCAGCGGCCTGACCGTCAGCGGATCTTCGACCAGTCCAGAACCACCTTGCCCGACTGACCAGACCGCATGGCTTCAAAGCCTTCCTCGAAGCGGTCGTAGGGCAGCTGGTGGGTGATCAGCGGGGTCAGGTCCAGGCCGGCCTTGAGCAGACCCAGCATCTTGCGCCAGGTGGTGAACATCTCGCGGCCGTAGACGCCCTTGATGGTCAGGGCCTTCAGGATGATCGCGCCCCAGTCGGTCTCCATGGGCTTTGACGGAATGCCCAGCATGGCCATGCCGCCGCCCATGATCAGGGTGTCGACGCACTGCCTGAAGGCGATGGGCGAGCCGGACATCTCCAGCGCCACGTCGAAGCCCACCTTCATGCCCAGCTCGTGGATCACGTCGTGCAGGTCTTCCCTGGTGGTGTTCACCGTGCGCACGCCCGGGGCGACCTTCTGGGCCAGCTCCAGGCGGAAGTCGTTGATGTCGGTCAGCACCACGGTGCGCGCGCCCGCGTGACGGGCCACGGCGGCGGCCATCATGCCGATGGGGCCGGCGCCGGTGACCAGCACGTCCTCGCCCAGCAGGTCGAACTGCTGCGCCGTGTGCACGGCGTTGCCGAACGGGTCGAGGATAGAGCCGATCTCCCACGGCACCTCGTCGGGCAGCTCGATGACGTTGAAGGCCGGGGCCACCACGAACTCCGCGAAGCCGCCCTGGCGGTTCACGCCGATGCCCCGGGTGGCGGGATCCAGATGGAAGTGGCCGGCGCGCGCCGCCTCACTGTTCAGGTCGATGACGTGGCCCTCGACGGAGACCCGCTGACCCACCTTCAGCGGCCGGTCCACGTCCTTGCCCACGGCGACGATCTCGCCGGAGAACTCGTGGCCGGTGATCATGGGGACGGGCACGTTCTTCTGAGACCACTCGTCCCAGTTCCAGATGTGGATGTCGGTGCCGCAGATGGCCGTGCGCTGGACGCGGATCAGCACGTCCTCGGGGCCCGCATCGGGCACCGGCGCGTCGATCAGCTCAAGGCCCTCGGCGGGCCGGGTCTTGGCGAGGGCCTTCATGGTCTGGGTCATGTGTTTTCCTGAGTCCTTGAGGGTCGTGCGGCGGGTCAGATAACCCCAAGCTCCCTGCCCGCCGTGGTGAAGGCTTCGACCGCCCGGTCAATATGCTCGAACGTGTGGGCGGCCGACATCTGGGTGCGGATGCGGGCGGCGCCGCGCGGCACGACCGGGAAGGAGAAGCCGATCACATAGACGCCCAGCTCCAGCATGCGCGCGGCGAAGTCCTGGGCCAGCTTGGCGTCGCCCAGCATCACCGGGATGATGGGGTGCTCGCCGGGCAGCAGATCAAAGCCCGCCTCGGTCATGGCGCCCCGGAAGCGGGCGGCGTTGGCGGCCAGTTGCTTGCGCAGCGTGTCGCCTTCATCCCCCTGGGCGATGCGGATGGCCTCGAGGCTGGAGCCGCACACGGCGGGCGCCAGGGCGTTGGAGAACAGATAGGGCCGCGCCCGCTGCTTCAGCAGTTGAACCACTTCCGTGGTGGCGCAGATGAAGCCGCCCGTGGCCCCGCCCAGCGCCTTGCCGAAGGTGCCGGTGACGAAATCCACCTCGACCCCGTGATGGGCGTAGGAGCCCCTGCCCTTTTCGCCGAGGAACCCCGTGGCGTGGCAATCGTCCACCATGATCAGGGCGTCGTACCTGTCCGCCAGCGCGCGGATCTCCTTCAGCCGGGCGATGTAGCCGTCCATGGAGAACGCGCCGTCGGTCGCGATGATGATGTCGCGGGCCCCGGCGGCGCGGGCTTCCTTCAGCCTGGCCTCCAGCTCGTCCATGTCGGAATTGGCGAAGCGGTAGCGTTTGGCCTTGCAAAGCCGCACCCCGTCGATGATCGAGGCGTGGTTCAGGCTGTCGGAGACGATGGCGTCCTCCTCCCCGAACAGCGGCTCGAACAGGCCGCCGTTGGCGTCGAAGGCGGCGGCGAACAGGATGGCGTCCTCGAAGCCCAGATAGCCCGCGATGGCGGCCTCCAGCGCCTTGTGGATCTCCAGGGTGCCGCAGATGAAGCGCACCGAGGCGGTGCCCGAGCCCCAGCGTTCGGCGGCCGCGATCCCCGCCTGGGCCACCCGCGCGTCGCCGGCCAGGCCCAGATAGTTGTTGGCGCAGAAGTTCAGCACCTCGCGCCCCGCCACCGTGATCACCGGCCCCTGGCGGGAGGCGATCACCCGCTCGGGCTTGGTCAGGCCCTGCTGGTCGATGGCCTCCAGTTCGGCGCGGACACGGGTATGGAATTGCGCGGGCATGCTCACTCCGGGGTCGGGAATTCAGTCTGGGCGCGAGTTACGCCGAATCCGCGCCCATGGCCACCCGTGCTCAGTCCGCCCGGGCGCCGTCCTCGACCGGCCGCAGCGGACTGACCCGCACCTGACGGCCGCAGGGCTGGATTTCCAGATCCAGCGGGATCTCCGCGGTGTCGCCCGGCGCGTTTGCGATCACCTCGGCCACCGAGGGACAACGGGTCTCGCCCAGAGTCTCGTGGGGTACGGCGCTGTAGGACAGATCGAAATACGCCTTGGCGCCCGGCGCCAGCTGCACCGCCCCGGGCGTCTCGTCGGCGCGGAAGTAGTTCCCCGGCTGCTGGACCGTGCGGACCTGGTCCAGCTCGTCGCCGTCCGCGTCGCGCAGGGTCAGGCCCGGATAGCCGCGCACCGAGCAGGGTGCGGAGCCTGCATTGGTCAGGGACAGCACCACCTGACGGTTGCCGGCGCCGGCGTCGCCGCCCTCGCGGGCCAGGCGCAGGGCCGGGCCCCGGCACGGCGAGGCCATGTCGGCGTCGATCTCTTCCACATCGCCGGGCGCTTGCGGCGGCAGCACGGTGTTGGCCGGGCGCGAGCAGCGCTCCAGCACGGTGGACCCGACATCGTCGTTCGGGCCCAGACGGCTCAGGGTGGCGGTTTCCTGATCGCCGCGCGCCGCCGTCCACCACTCCAGCTCCTGCCCCGCATAGCGCGCGCCGCTGGCCGAGCGGGCGATGTTCAGGGTGTAGGTCTCGCCCTCATAGGTCACCTCGGCGCTGGCGGAATCGATATAGCGCACGCTCAGGGACCGGCCGCTCTCGCACGCATAGCTGACCTCGGGCGCCGGCGGGGCCTCGGGCTGCTCGGCGACCGGAACGTCCTCCACCGCCTCGACCGGCCCCTCCTCGCGCGAACAGGCGGCGGCGGTGAGGGCCAG
>JBALUZ010000012.1:0-31224 GCA_036963825.1 Brevundimonas sp. | reverse complement strand
AACGCCAGCCCGCGCGGCAGGCCCTTCAGGCCGCCCCCGGCCGTCAGGTCGCGCAGCCGTTTCAGGGGGCGCAGGGCCCGGCCCGCCTCGGCCGCCAGCCAGGCCTCGATCCGGCGCGCCGCCCGCTCGCGTGCGGGCGTCGGCCCCAGGTCGCCCAGCAGGCTCACGCGCGGACTGAAAGGATCGCCGCCCGCGATGCGCGCCGCCATCTCGCCGCGCCACAGCACGACTCCGTCCGGCAGGACTGAAAAGGCGGCGTCCTCGTCCGCCGCCAGCCGGCCCAGTCGCCGGGCGATCTCGGGCCCCACCGCGTGCCGCGCGGCGGCGCGCAGGGCCCGGTTCTCGAGCCCGGTGGCGCCGCGCTCCGGCGCGAAGGCCACGCCGGTCAGGCGGCCGACCGCCTGGCCCTCGACCCGCACCTGTCCGTCGTCCTCGATCGCGGTGGCCATGTCCTCGCGCACGTTCAGCGCCCGCATCAGGGCGGTGGTGCGCCGATCCACGAAGCGGGCGGTCAGCCGCTCGTGCAGCACGTCGGACAGCCGCTCCTCCAGCACCCGCGCCCGCTCACGCCAGTGCTTCGGGTTGTGCAGCCAGTCGGGCCGGTTGGCGATGTAGGTCAGGGTCCGCACCGCCGCCAGCCGGGCCGACAGCTGGTCGATCTGACCGTCGTCCCGGTCCGCCTGGTCGAAGCGCGCGGCGAACCAGTCCTCGGTCAGTCGGCCGCCCTTTCCGGTCAGCGCCTTGAACACCGTCAGCGCCAGCCGGGCATGCTCGTCCAGGGTGGTCTTCTGGAAGTCGGGCAGCTGGCACGCCTCCCACAGGCGCACGACCGCGCCGCGCGACCCGGCGGCCCGGGCCACCGCCTCGTCCTGCATCAGCCGGCGCAGCACGGTCTCGTCCAGGGACTCGCCCGACAGGCTCAGGCCGTCGCGCCCCGGCGTCACCGTCAGCGAGCGCAGCAGGTCCGGCAGGGTGTCGAAATCCAGCCGGGCGTTGCGCCATTCCGCCGCCAGCACCGGATCGAAATGGTGCTCCACCACCTGTTCCACGATGTCGGCGTCGATCTCGTCGCATTCGCCCGTGACCCCGAAGGTGCCGTCGCGCAGATGCCGCCCCGCGCGCCCGGCGATCTGGCCGATCTCGTGGGCGTGCAGCCAGCGCGTGCGCCGCCCGTCGAACTTTCTCATGCCGGCGAAGGCCACATGGTCCACATCCATGTTCAGGCCCATGCCGATGGCGTCGGTGGCCACCAGAAAATCCACCTCGCCCGACTGGAACAGCGCCACCTGGGCGTTGCGGGTGCGGGGGCTCAGGGCGCCCATGACCACTGCCGCCCCGCCCCTCTGGCGCCGGATCAGCTCGGCGATGGCGTAGACCTGCTCCGCCGAGAAGGCGACGATGGCCGAGCGGGGCGGCAGCCGGGTCAGCTTCTTCGATCCCGCATAGCTCAGGGTCGACAGGCGGTCCCGCGACACGATCTCCGCGTCCGGGACCAGCCGCCGCACCAGCGGCGCCATGGTCCCCGCGCCCAGGAACATGGTCTCCAGCCGGCCGCGGGCGTGCAGCAGGCGCTGGGTGAACATGTGACCGCGCTCGGGATCGGCGCACAGCTGGATCTCGTCCACGGCCAGGAACTCGACCGTCTTCTCCAGCGGCATGGCCTCGACGGTGCAGACCCACCAGTGGGGCCGGGGCGGAATGATCTTCTCCTCGCCGGTGACCAGGGCCACCGAGCGGGCGCCCATGCGGGCCACGATGCGGTCGTAGATCTCGCGCGCCAGCAGCCGCAGCGGCAGCCCGATCATGCCCGAGGCGTGCCCGAGCATCCGCTCGACCGCCAGATGGGTCTTGCCGGTGTTGGTGGGCCCCAGCACCGCGGTGACGCGGGACGGGGCCATGCCGGTTGGGCGGTCGTTCATGACGTCCTCAAGGTGGCGATTCCCGTGTCGCGTCTCAAGCGCCGTTTCGGCAATTCGCCGAAGCGTAAACGGCCGCGCCGTTCCGCAGGGAACAGGGGCGAAACGAATCAGGACCGAATCACCGACGTCGGCTGATTCAGGCTTTGTTCCATACAAGATATTGTATCTTAACGGGGTTTAACCACTACCCCTGAAAGGGCGGCGCGGCGTTGTGGCGCGGTTGCGGGTCTGTCGAATGGCGCACGGAGGCCTATATTGGACCTATGGTCGATCCTTCCCCCCCGTCCCGCGCCGAATCCCCCGAATGGCCGACGCTGTCGCCGCTCAGGACGGGCCTCGCCTGCCGCTGCCCCCGGTGCGGCAAGGGGCCCCTGTTCCAGGGATTCATCACTGTCCGCCCGTCGTGCCCGGAATGCGGTCTGGACTATAGCTTCGCCGACCCTGCGGACGGCCCCGCCTTCTTTGTCATGTCGGGCGTCGGCATCGCCGTGACCCTTCTGTTCCTGTGGATGGAGATCGCGCTGCGTCCGCCCATGTGGGTGCATTTCGTCTTCACCCTGCCGCTGTTCGTGGTCGGCTGCCTAGCCACCCTGCGTCCGGTCAAGGCCTGGCTGGTCAATGAACAGTTCGTGCGCAAGGCGTCCGAAGCCGAGTTTTCGTTCCTCGGGCGGTCAGGCCCGAAACCGCCCCGCGCCTGAGGCCGCCCGCATCTCGTCCTCGATCCAGGGGAAGTGGGTCCGCACCACGGCCATGGCCAGACGGTTGCGGGCGATCACCCGCACGTCGCCCGGCGGGGGCGGGGAGGGCGCGACGCCCAGCTTGGCCTCGGCCGAGTTCGTGTTGCCGATGGTCTCCATCGGCTTGCGGAACGTCTCGGCCGACAGCCCCAGGGGCGTGAACAGGGCGTCTTCCAGCCAGGCGCCGCGGTCCGGCGCACGGATCATGGCGTCGAGGTTGAACGACAGCACCCGGTCCGGCGCGGCCTGCCGCATCCGCTCCCAGGCGGCGACCGAGCGCAGCCAGGACTTCAGGAAAGCGCTCGCCCGGTCGAACCCGCTCCACGGCATCATCCGATAGGACCGCCAGACGTGGACCGGGTTGCGCAGGCAGTACACGTAAACCGGCAGACCGTCCGGGTGATCGAAGATCGCCTCATAGCGGTCGAAATGGCGTTCGTGATGCGGGGTCTTGTGGCCGAACCAGACGGCGCCGGGCCGCTCCATGGGCCGCGCGGGCGTGATGTCCCGGAACACAGAGCGGGCCAGACGATAGATCCTGTCGGGCCGGTCGCCCGACGCCTGCGCGCGGACCGCGGCCAGCCAGTCCAGGGTCTCCTGCGCCAGCTGGCGCGGCATTTCCCCCTGCAGCTCCACGCCGCCGGCGTTGGCGAGCAGATTGGCGCACATGCGCGTCCCGGACCGGCCGAAGCCGCACACGATCAGGGGCCTGGGGTGGTCGAGGTCCATCAAACCTTCCAAATCAAGACGGCCGCTTTTCACACGCGGCTCCAGCCGCTAGGAACCCCCAACGTGGCCCCGTAGCTCAGCTGCATAGAGCAAGGCTTTCCTAAAGCCGAGGTCGGAGGTTGGAGTCCTCCCGGGGTCGCCACGCCTCTGCAGTTCTGCACCGCTTTCCCGATCGGCGTCCGCTTATGTGCCCAGCCCTGGCCCCTGAGGCCAAGACGCCCTCGCCTGCCCCGCCCGGTGAACCCTCGACCCTGCACGGGCCTGTCTGCTCCGGACGCCCGCATTGATTTCACCGGTGTTGGATCCATCGGGGGGCGGCGCCCGGCAGCCGTCTGCGGCGCGCGGCCTTGCCTGGCTGTTGATCGGCCTGCAGATGATCGCGCAGGTGGACCGCGCCGTGAGCGCAGCCTTCGCGCCCGCCATCAAGGCCGACCTGATGCTGTCCGACGCGCAGATCGGCGGCCTGCAGGGCGCGCCCTTCGCCCTGGGCTACATAGCCGCCGCCCTGTGGACGGCGCGGGCGCGCGGGACCGTCTCGAATCCCTGGGGCTGGGTCGCCGGTTCGGTCATCCTGTGGACGGCGGGGTCCGTGGCCTTCGCCCTCTCGGGGAATTTGCTCCAGCTCTGCCTCGCCCGCCTGCTGGTGGGCGCCGGCGCCGCGGCGTTCGCGCCCGTGGCCCTGGCGCTGCTGGCGGCCGGCCAGGCGAGGCTGGCCGGGATGGCGACGCCCGGCGTCTTCTCCGCCGCCTCCGCCTCGGGCCGCAACCTCGGCATTCTGATCGGCGGGGTCGTGCTCATGGTGGTGACCAGCTGGCCGGCGCCGGGCCTGACCGGATGGCGGGCCGCCATCCTGATCATGCTGGCGGCGAACCCGGTCCTCATCCTCATCCTGCTGCACAGGGCCCGGGGCGCGGCGGCGCCGGTCGACGTGCAGACCTTCGCCGGTCTCCGGGCCCTGGGCGGCTGGCTCCGCCGGACGGCCGCGCCGATGACGGCCTTTGGCCTCACGGCCGTCGCCGGCGTCATGATGGTCCAGGCGAGCGGCGCGTGGGCGCCGTCCCTGGTGGCCCGCGAGCTGGACCTGGCGGCGGCCCAGGCCAGCGCGGTCATCGGCGCCCTGGGGCTCGCCGCGGTGGTCGCCGGACACCTGACTGCAGGCCGGCTGATGCGTCCCGGCGGCGCCATGCGCGCCCCGGCCCTGCCGCTCGGTCTCGCCGCCTGCGTCGCCGCCCTGGCGGCGGCGGCGACGGTCCTGGCCCCCTCCGGCGCCCTGTTGCTGGCCGCCCTGACGGTGGTGATGGCCGCATCCGGTTTCGCCGCCGCCGCCGCCCTCATCGCGCTGCACCAGCTTGCGCCGGCGAGCCTCCTGCGGCCGGCCGCCGCGGTCTTCCTGGCCCTGGTCACCCTGGGAGGCACGGCGCTGGGGCCATGGGCCGCCGGCCTGGCCAGTGATCTGATCGATCCGTCGGGCGGCGCCCTTGCGCCTGCCCTGCTCAGCGTCATCGCCCCCTGCGCCCTTCTCATGGCGCTGATGTGCGCGGCGTCGGCGAAAGCCTGGCGAACCCTGGCGGCCGTCTCGGGGCGGCCGGCGTGACCAGGGCTCCGGACAGGGCGAACCCCGTGGCGGCCGCGCTCCGGTTCGACAGCGCCGACTATCCCCGGGATGCGGCCTTCCAGGCCTACGCAGCCCTGTACAGCAACGGCTCGGACGTGAGCCGGGCGCCTGGGCCCTTCAAGGCGAAGGTCTGGGGAGGGCGTCTGGACGGCGTCATCGTCTTCGAGCGGAATCTCTCGGGGGTTCGCCATGCGCGCCAGGCGCGTGTCGAGACGGACGGGTTTGACCATTTCGTCTTCACGGCGGTCAGCGCCGGAAAGGTGACCGGAAGCCCGGACAGCGGCTTCGCCTCGGCAGGGCCGGGCGAGATGTTCGTCACGGACATGACCCGGCGGTCCTCGGTCGTCTACGAGGACGCCCGCGTGCTGACGGCCAGCATCACGCGGGACAGGGTGCGCTCGGCGCTGGGGGGCGCCGGCGACCTTCACGGCCGCGTCCTGGCCGGGCCGACGGTGCAGCTGCTGGCCGCCCTGCTCGGCGCCGCAGCGCGGGTCGCCCCGGATCTTGCCCCCGGCGCTCACGGGGCCCTGTCGCGGGCCATCGTCGAACTGCTGAGCGCCACGAATCCTGTGGGCCAGGCGCGGGGCGAAAGCGCGCGCCGCGACCATCTGAAACGGGAGCTGATCGAGCGGCACATCGCCTCGAACCTCGGCCAAAGAGGCCTTTCCGCCGAGATGATCGGCGAAGCGACGGGCCTGTCGCGGTCGGCCCTTTACCGGCTGTACGAGGAAAGGGGCGGGGTCGCCAAACTGGTCCAGCGGCGACGCGTCGAGGCGCTTCGGCTGGCGCTCGACAGCCGGGACCCGTCGAGCTGGGCCGATCTGGCGCAACGCTACGGCTTCAGCGATGCGCGCAAGATGAACGCGGCGTTCCTGTCTCTGGTCGGGCTGAGCCCTTCCGCCTATCGCAAGGTCGTGGCCGCCACCGCGCCCTACGACCTGAGCGACAATTTCAGGCGCTGGCAAAGCTGGATGAGCGAGCTCGACTGACGCCTGTCGTCCCAAGATTGGGACGGAACGCGCCTATCCCGACCCCCCGTTTCTGATGCCTAATAAAGTCTTACGACCAGAGCGCACCGCCGTGCGTGAGCTGGCGCGGCGTTGATTTCCCGGCCCCCGGCCGGGTCCAGGGGTGAATTCCAGACATGACTGCTTTCCAAGTTCGCCGGGGCCCCGCCCTGACCGCGTCCGTCCGCGCTCGCCGGTTTGCCCTGATGGGCTCCACCGCCCTGGTCGCGGCCTCGCTGGCGTCGGGCGCGCTGGCGCAGACGAACCCGACCGGCGGCGGTTCGATCAGCGGTTCGGGAAGCTACACCGACAGCACATCGACCGGGGGCGGGGTGCAGGTCACGGCCACCGACAACAGCGGCATCACGCTCAACGGGGTCAACTTCACCAACGGGACGGGTTCGCCGACCGCGCACGCCTACCAGCAGACTGCGGCCGGCGCGCAAAGCGCGGTCCTCTACACCGACGTCGCCAACAGCCTGACCACCACGGTGACGGGCGGGGCGGCGCTCGACATGTACACGACGGCCAACCTGACCTGGGCCATCGGCCAGTTCGGCCCCAACACCGGCGACACCCTGACCGGCAGCTACGGCGCCCGACTGACCGCGGACGGCGGCTTCATCAACGTGGTCAATTTCCAGGGGTCGACCAGCTACATCGCCAACGGCAGCGCCGTCGCCGGCCTTCTGGCGACCAGCAGCGGCGGCGCCAACCTTGAACTCGGCGCCGTCGCCGTTTCCGGGTTCTCCACAGGCATCAGCGCCAATGCCGGACACGCGCTCGCCCTGGAAACGACGGGGGGCGCGATCACCGGCGCCGTCACAGGGATCAACGCCGCCGCGGGCGGCGGCGTCACCCTGTCCATCGGCGGCACGATCGCAGCGTCGAGCGCGGGCGTCCGGGCGACCAGCACGGGCGGCCCGGTCGTGGTCACCGTCGGCGCCGACATCACCGCAGGCGGCTCTGCGATCTATTCGTCCACGGGCGCGGCCGCCGGCAGCGTCATAAACGTGAACGCCGACCTCACCGGCAGCGGCCTCGCCGCCGTGCACACGATGGGCCAGGGCTACACCGTCAATGTCTCCGCCGATGCGACCGTGACCGCCAGCGGCACGAACAGTCGCGCCTTCATCAGCCAGTCGGGCGATGCGGTGGTGGTCAACCAGGGCACGATCCAGAACCTGTCCACCGACGCGAACTCGGCCATCCAGTTCGCCCAGGCCGGCTCCGTCACCAATTCCGGATCGATCACCACCGTGGGCGGGGCGATCGGCATCTATGCCAACACCGGCATGACCGTGAGCAACTCCGGAGCGATCGCGGCCGGCGGCGCCGGCATCTACACCGGCGGCAACGGTCTCCATGTCACCACGATCACCAACCTCGCGGGCGGGTCGATCGTCGGGGGGCTCGGGGGCAGCAACACGCCGGCGATCGCCCTGTTCAACACGGGCGCCGGAACCAACACGCTCGACCTCCAGGCCGGATCGACCACCGGCCGGGTGACCTCGATCTCCGGCGGCATGACCACCGTAAATCTCGCGGGCGCGATGACGGGCGACTATACGGTCGTCGGCGGGGCGGGCGCGGTGAATTTCACCCTCGCGGCGACCGGTGAAATGATCGGCGCCACTTTCGGCTCGGCGGCCGACACCTTCACCTGGCAGGGCGGAACGATCAGCGGCGTGGTCAACGGGGGGTCCGGATCCGACGTCTTCAATTCCAGCCTCGGGACCGGCCCGGCCAGCCTGTCGCTGAACAGCCTCACCGGTTTCGAGAGCTACGCCCACCAGGCCGGCGACCTGACCCTGACGGGCAGCCGCACGGGCGGCGCCGGCTGGACGCTGGTCCCGGGGACCAGCCTGACCCTGGACGGATCGCTCAGCGTCACCGGCACGGCCATCTCCATGAACGGCAACGGGGATCCCGCGACGGTCAGCATTCTGACCGGCTCCACGCTCAACGGGTACACGGGGGTCTATTTCAACACCGGTGGTTCGCACATTTTCAGCAACGACGGCGCCATCACGGCGACCGTCGCCGGCGTGTTCAGCAACGGCGGCCTTTCCGCGACCAACACGGGAACGATCACGGCGACGACCGGCGCCGCCTTCCAGTTCGGCTTCGGCGCCTCGACGGTGACCAACTCGGGCGCGCTCACCGGCGGCGGCGACGCGGACACCGGGTTCGGCGTCTGGTCCTACAACGGCGCCACCATCAACAACACCGGGACCATCACCGGCGGGTCCGGCGGCGTCAGCAGCGGCCGGATCTCCTCCGGGACGACCTATGGCGGCCTGCTCACGATCACCAACGGCGCGACCGGAGACATCACCGGCGATGTCGGGATTCTCACCGGCGGGTCTTCCAGCCTCACGCTGAACAATTCGGGCCTCGTCGAAGGCGCGGTCAGCGGCGGCGTCGTCGCCAACGGCTCGGGGCTGGTCTCGATCACCAACACCGCCGGCGGCGAGATCCTGGGCGTCGCCAGCGGCGTCGCGGCGAATGGCGCGGCCACCATCATCAACGACGGGATCATCACCGCCTCCGCGACCAATGTCGGAACGGCCGGCGTCGTCACGGGCGCCGGCGGCTCCATCACCAACACTGCGACCGGGGTGATCTCCGGCGGCTTCCAGGGCGTCCTCAACACCGCCGGCGCCCTGACCATCACCAACGCCGGCACGATCACCGGCGGCGCGCCCTCGGACGCGATCTTCAGCGACGGCGAGCTGACGCTGGTCAACACCGGGATCATCGAGGCGCACGCCTCCGGATATTCCGGCGTCGTTTTCGTCGGCTCGGGCGGGTCGGTGGTGAACGCCGGTCTGCTGCGCGGCGGCTCGAATCTTGATTACGGCTACGGCGTCCAGGTCGGCGGCGCGACCACCGCGGTGTCGATCACCAACCAGTCGGGCGGTCTGATCGACGGCGGCGTGGGCGCGATCCGTATCCACAGCAACGCTGACGTCGCCATCGATCTGCAGACCGGGTCGTCCACCATGGGCCAGATCTACTCGATCGGCGGCGGCACGATCACGACCAACGTGGCGGGCGTCTTCAACGGCGCCTACAACGCCGCGGGCGGGACGGGCGTCGACAATCTGATCCTGGCCGCGACGGGGTCCATGACCGGCGCCAGCCTCGGCGCCGGCGACGACAGCTTCGCCTGGCAGGGCGGAACGTTCAGTGGCCTGATCAACGGCGGAACGGGGACCGACAGCTTCATCTCGAACCTTGGCGCCGGCGCCGGTTCGGTGGACCTCGCCAGTTTCAGCGACTTTGAATCCATCATCCACCAGTCGGGCGTCGTCACCCTGACCGGGGCCAGCGCCTCGGGGGCGGCGGAGATCCATGCCGGACAGGGCGGTCCCGCCGGCACCCTGATCTTCGGCGCGGTGACCGGCCTGACCGGCGACATCTTCGTCAACGGCGCGGTGATCCGGGCCGAGAGCGCCGGCGCCTTCGGAACCGGCGCCATCCACCTGATCAACCCGACGGTCTCCTTCGGCGCCAGCGGGACCTACGCCAACGATATCCTGCTGGAGGTCGCGGCCCCGGCGAGCGGCGGCCCCGGCGCCCTGCTGGCCGATGCGGGCGTGACCGCCACCCTGACCGGCGCGATCACCCAGGGCGCGGGACCGGGCGTCGACCCGGTCCAGTCCCTCGTCATCGGCGGCGCGGGCCGGATCATCCTGACCAACACGGCGAATCTCTGGACCGGGACCACGACGGTCAGCGCGGGCGCAACCCTTCAGGGTGCGACGGACACGATCTCGGGCTCGAGCGTCGTGGCCGACGGCGTCCTCGATCTGGTTCAGGCGACCTCCGGCGTGTTCACCCGCGACGTGTCGGGCGGCGGCATTGTGCAGATTTCAGGGCTCGGTGCGGACCAGATCCTGACGCTCTCGGGCGACCTGACCAACGCCTTTGGCGTCCGGGTCGTGGACGCCGGCGCCCTGAGCCTCACCGGCTCGGTCACGACCGTCAATGCCAGCGCGGTGACGCTCAACAGCGCCAACCTCGCCGGCGTCACCAGTCAACTGACCAACAGCGGCGCCGTCAGCGGCGTCTTCGCCATCAACGCCGTGGGCGGCCTGGACCTGACCAACAGCGGGTCCATCGCCGCCACGTCCACCGACCTCAACAGCTCAGGAATCTACGTGGGCGGCGCGGGTGTGATCGACAACAGCGGATCGATCATCGCCACCGCCAACGCCATCTTCACCCAGGGCGTCGGCGACGTCTCCAACAGCGGCCTGATCCGGGGCGGCGGCGCCTCGACCGTTCGGCTGTTCGGCGCCGGCTCCCGCGTCACCAATCTCGCGGGCGGCCTGATCTCCGCCGCGGCGAGCGGGACCGGCGTCTATCTCGACGGCGCCGACGCCACCGTCGTCAACGCCGGCGGCATTTCGGGCGGGAACGCAGGCGTGACCCTGCTGGCAGGCGGCGAGGTGACGAATACGGCGACGGGCCAGATCACCGGCGGCAATCATGGCCTCGTGGTTTACGGGACGGCCCATGTGACCAACATGGCGTCGGGCGTCATGCGCGGCGACATCTACAACGCCGTCTATGCAGGCGGCGACGGGACGACGGTCGCCAACGCCGGTCTGATGGAGGGCGGCAATGCCGCCATCTACCTCAACGGCGCCGACACGGTGATCAACAACAGCGGCGTGATCCGGGTCACCGGCACAACGGCGCCGACGGTCATCAGCGGCATTTATGTGTCGGGCGCCGGCGCGGCGATCACCAACTCCGGCGCCATCGAGAGCGGCCTGGCCGACGGCCGCGGCATCTTCCTGGCCGGCGGCGGCGGGTCGATCGACAACCTGTCCGGCGGCGTCATTTCCGGCGACGGCGACGGCGCGGCCATCCTGCTGACGGGCGCGGATTATGTGCTCAACCTGCGCCAGGGCTCGACCGTCAACGGCCTGATCGACGCCTCGGCCACCACCGGCCTGAACCTGGTCAGCATCGCCGGCGATCTCAACGGCGCCTACGTCGGCGGTTCCGGCGCGGACCAGCTGAGCCTGCTGGGCGGCGGCGCCTTCGGAATCCTGCTGGGCGGCGACGGCGTCGATTCCCTGCTCCTGACCGGCGCCGACGACGGCGCGCTGGATATCGGCCTCGTGGCCGGGTTCGAGACGCGGGTGCTGGACGGGTCCGGTGTCTGGACCCTCACCGGCGCCGATGCAGAGACCGTGGGCTGGACGCTTGACGCCGGAACCTTGCGCCTGACCGGCGGCATGGCGGCGAACGATCTCGGGGCCATTCAGGTGAATGCGGGCGGCGTGCTCTCCGTCGGCGACAGCGAGGGGATCGGGACTCTCACCGGCTCCGGGTCGGTCTCGATTGATGACGGCGCGATGCTGTTCGTCGGTCTGGACGACAGCGACAGCCTGTTCAGCGGGATCGTCTCGGGACAGGGCGGGCTGGGCCAGTCGGGCGACGGAACCCTTATCCTTACAGGGACCAACACCTATACGGGCTGGACCTCGGTCGAGGCGGGCGTGCTTCAGCTCGGCGCCGCCGGCGTGCTGGCCGACGAATCCTCGCTCAGCGTCGGCGAGGCCGGCGTCCTGGACCTCCAGGCGTTCGATGAGACCGTCGCCCTGGCGGTGATCCACGGGACCGTGTCCGGCTCGGGCGTGCTGACCGCCGCCCGCTATGAGCTGGACGGCGCGACCATCGACGCCGATCTCGGAGACGGCGTCCTTCTGAACGTCGGCGGCGTGTCGACGCTGAACGGCGCGGCCTTGACGCAGACCGTGGTGGTTCAGGGCGGAACCCTCGCTCTGGGCGGCGCCGACCGTCTGTCGGACACGGCGACGGTCCAGGTCGACGCCGGGGCCAGCCTGGCCCTGCAGGACGAGATCGAGCGCATCGGCGCCCTGTTCGGCGGCGGACGGGTTGATGTGGGCGCCGGCCGCCTGGTCTTCGGCGGACCGGACTCCGCCTTCGACGGCGTGCTGACGGGGCTGGGCGAGGTCGAGCATACGGCCGGGGTCTTCACCCTGATGGGCAGCCACGACATCGGCTCGATCCTCAACTCGGGCGGCGAGCTCCGCTATCTGGCCGAAACCAGCGGCTCGGTGAGCGTCACGGGCGGAACCCTCACCGGCGCCGGGACCATCGGCGGCGCCCTGACCCTCGGGTCCGGCGTCGTGCTGTCCCCGGGCATCGCCGGACTCCAGAACGGCGTCGGATCGTTCTCCGTCGGCTCCCTCGTCATGAACGGCGGGACGCTGGCGCTGGACGTTCTGAGCGTGGACCAGGGCGAGCTGATCGACGGCGTTCTGGTCACCGGCGTCGCGGACCTGAGGGGCGGGTTCGTCGATCCCACCTTCCAGGGCGAGGCGTCCGACTTCAACTTCGCCACCCGCTACGTCTTCCTTCAGGCCGGAGACCTTGTCGGCCGGTTCGCCAACGGCGGCGACTTCACCGCGTCGGGTCAGGAAGGCATCTACTGGCGGGTGCGCTACGATCTGCTCGCCGACGCGGCGGTGATCGAGCTGCGTCAACTCATTGACTTCGACCCCGGCCCCGCCGGCTCCGACAATGCGCGCTCGGTGGCCGCCATGCTGTCTGCGGGTCAGCTGCAGGCGTCCGACGATTTCTCCGCGGTTCTGGAGCTGATGGCGGACCTGGATGCGGACGGCCGGACCGCCGCCTTCGACAGCATGAGCGGTGAAGGCCTCGTCAGCGTCGGCGCCGCCTTCCACACCGCCGATGATGCGTTCCTGCGCACGGTCTGGGCCTCGGGCGGTTCGGCGCCCGGCTCGGCCGGGATGAGCGGCGGGGGCGCCGGGCGCCTCGGTCAGTCCCTGGCCGCGCTGGAGCCCGGCGTTGGCTCTCCGGCCAGCGGCGGGTGGGCCACCGTCTACACCAGCGAACGCACGCTGGACGGGGCGAAGGCCGGTCAGGCGTCCGTGCAGACCCGGCTCGAGGGCGCGGCCGGCGGCTACAGCCTGGCCCTCGGACCGGTGACCCTCGGCGCAGCCGGCGGCGTCTCCAACCTCGAAGGAGAAGTCGATCAGCGCGGCGCCCGCTACGACAGCAATGTGACGCACGTCGGGGCCTTCGCCCGCTATGCGACGGGAGGCTGGACCCTCGATCTAACCGGCACGCACTTCAGCGGCGACGTGGACACCAACCGGTGGATCGAGATCGGCGGCTATGCCGGACAGGCCAGCGGCCTGACACAGGCGGAAGGCGGCTC
Organism: Brevundimonas sp.; assembly: GCA_036963825.1. GTDB lineage: Bacteria > Pseudomonadota > Alphaproteobacteria > Caulobacterales > Caulobacteraceae > Brevundimonas. Next base: position 17,989 of record JBALUZ010000012.1, on the reverse strand, counting down.
GGTCGCCCTGCGCCTGTCGCATCGCTTCGATCTCTCGGCCGACACCCGCCTGATCCTCGGCGCCGCCGCGGCGGCGGGACGCAGCGAGGTCGACGCCTTCACCGAACAGGGCGCCGGGGGGCTGTCGCTCGAGGTGGCGGCCCAGGATCGGGAGTGGCGGTCGGTGCAGCTCGGCGTGCGCGGCGAGCACAGCGTCGACCTGGGCGAAGCCCGGGTGAACCTCTACGCCGGGCTCGCCGGGCTCGGCCAGGTCGGCGAGACGGCCGCGATCGGCGACATGCGCCTGACGGGCGCGGCCAGCGGCTTCGGCGATTTCAGGGTCGAGGGCGCAGCGACCCCGTCTGCCGCCGCCCAGCTGGAGTTCGGCGCCGAAACCACGGTCGAGCAGGGCGTGACCTTCTCGGTCGGCTACCGCGGCCTCGTCAGCGATCGCCTGCAGGATCACGCCGTCGGCGCGGGCCTGCGGCTCCGCTGGTAGGCCGCGCCCGCTTCAGGGGCTCCGGCCGTGGCGGCGTCGCGCCGCGGCCGGGGTTCCGGGCGCCCGCGCCGGTTTCGTTTCCCGAAGCCGATGGCTATCGTCGGCGACCGCGCCGCCATCAAGCGGTTTCGACACGGTTTCCGCCGCGCCTCCGGCGGGACCAGAGTCACGAGGATTGCTCATGCGCACGCTGATCGCCGCCCTGGTCATGGCGGCCCTGCCCGCCGCCGCCCTGGCCCGGACGCCGCCGCCGCCCCCGCCCGGCGAGGTTCCCGCCCTCTATGACATCGCCGTCGCGCCGTCTGCGGCCCGCATCGAGGCCGACATCGCCGCCCTGGTCGGCTTCGGCACCCGCCACACGCTGTCGGAAACGGAATCCGACACCCGCGGCATCGGCGCGGCCCGCCGCTGGATCCACGCGGAGTTCGAGCGCATCTCGGCGGCCTGCGGCGGCTGCCTTGAGGTCATGTATGTCTCGGACACCGTCACCGGCCCGCGCATCCCCGAGCCCGCCGAGGTGGTCAGCGTCATCGCCATCCAGCGCGGGACCGCCGATCCGGACCGCTATGTGCTGATGAGCGGCGACATCGACAGCCGCGTCACCGACGTGCTGAACGCTGTCGACGACTCGCCGGGGGCCAATGACAACGCCTCGGGCGTGGCGGGAACCCTGGAGGCGGCGCGGGTGCTGACGCAGCACCGCTTCCCCGCCACCATCGTCTACGCCGCGCTCGCCGGGGAAGAGCAGGGCCTGTTCGGCGGCCAGATCCTCGCGGCCCGCGCGCAGCGCGAGGGCTGGCGCATCGAGGCGGTGCTGAACAACGACATGATCGGCAATTCGGCGGGCGTCAACGGCGTGGTGGACAACACCACCGCCCGGGTCTTCGCCGAGGGCACCCGCATGACCGAGACCGAGGCCGAGGCGCGCCAGCGCCGCTTCACCGGCGGCGAGGTGGACAGCCCCTCGCGCAACCTGGCCCGCTACATCGAGCGGGTGGGCGAGCAGTATGTGCCCAACCTGGACGTGATGATGGTCTATCGCCTCGACCGCTTCGGCCGCGGCGGCCACCACCGGCCGTTCAACGACCTGGGCTATCCCGGCGTGCGGATCATGGAGACCAACGAGCACTATGACCGCCAGCATCAGGACCTGCGCACCGAGGACGGCCGCCACTACGGCGACACCATCGAGTACGTGGACTTCGACTATGCGGCCAAGCTGACCGGCCTCAACGCCGTGGCCCTGGCCGGCATGGCCTGGGCCCCGCCGCCGCCCGCCGACGTCCGCATTGAGGGCGCCGTCAGCCCCGACACCACCCTGCGCTGGACCCGCCCCCCCGACGCCCGGGCCCCGAACCTGGCCGGCTACCGCATCTACTGGCGCCTGACCACCGAGCCGCAGTGGACCCACAGCCGCTGGGTCGGCGACGTCACCGCGTTCACCCTCGAGAACGTGGTCATCGACAACTATTTCTTCGGCGTGGCGGCGGTGGCGGACAACGGGGCGGAAAGCCCGGTGGTGTTCCCCGGCGCGGCGGGCAGCTTCGGCGGTTACTGAGCCTTTCGGGGCGGGCCGCCAGGCCCTATCTTGGCTCCATGATCGACGACCTTTACAGCGCGCGCATCCTGACCCTGGCGGCCAACATGCCGCGCACGGGGCGGCTGGCCGCGCCGCAGGGCACCGGCCACAGGGTCGCCAGGCTGTGCGGCTCGACCGCGACCGTCGATGTGACGCTGGACGAGGCCGGCCGCGTGGCGGACTACGCCCAGGCCGTGAAGGCCTGCGCCCTGGGCCAGGCCGCCGCCGGGGTGCTGGGCCAGCATGTGATCGGGGCGACCGGCGACGAGATCGAACAGGCCCGCGACGCCCTTGCGGCCATGCTGAAGTCGGGCGGGGAGGGCCCCTCCGGCCGCTTCGCCGACCTGCGCATCCTGCAACAGGTGGCCGGCTATCCCGCCCGGCACGCCTCGACCCTTGTGGCGGTCGAGGCGGCCCTGGACGCCGTGCGCGCGGCCGAGCGGGCCCGCCTGTCCGGCGCGGCCTGAGGTGGCCGCCAGCCTGTACGAACGCGGCGTCCGTCTGGCGCATCGGGGCTACAAGGTCGTGCTGTCGCCCCTCACCGGACAGCAGTGCCGCTTCCTGCCCACCTGCTCGGACTATGCGGCGGAGGCCCTGATCACCCACGGCCCCGTGCGCGGCGGCTGGCTGGCCACGAAAAGGATCTGCCGCTGCCATCCTTTCGGCGGATCGGGATACGATCCGGTGCCGCCGAAGCCGTCGCCCCCTGACTAGCCGCCCCTGACGAGCCGGGGTGCGCGCGGGGGAACCTTCTGTATATGCTAGGGCGGAATCGAATGGCGGGAGCAGACGCGTGATGCCCATGGGCGGCGGATTGACGACGAGGGGGCCCAGAAACCTCCTGCGCCAGATCCGCGAGGCCATGGCCGGCGGCGGCCCCGCCCAGGAGCGTCTGGACAAGGTGGTGAAGACCATCGCCTCCTCGATGGTGGCGGAGGTCTGCTCCATCTATCTGCGCCGCTCCACCGGCGAGCTGGAGCTGTTCGCCACCGAGGGCCTGAATCCCGACGCCGTCCACAACACCCGCCTTCGCCCCGGCGAGGGCCTGGTGGGCGAGGTGGCGCGCCTCAACGAGCCCATCAGCCTGTCGAACGCGCCCAGCCACCCCAGCTTCTCCTATCGCCCCGAAACCGGCGAGGATCCCTATCACGCCTTCCTCGGCGCGCCCCTGCTTCGCGGCGGCCGCTCCATCGGCGTGCTGGTGGTCCAGAACCAGGCTGCGCGCCGCTATGACGAGGACGAGGTCGAGGACATCCAGACCATCGCCATGGTCCTGGCCGAGACCGTCGCCTCCGGGGAGCTGCTGGGCCAGGACGAGCTGCGCGACGTGGAGGTGGCGCCCCACCGGCCCGAACGCATCAAGGGCCAGCGCTTCGCCGAAGGCCTGGCCATCGGCCAGGCGGTGCTGCACGAGGCGCCCGTGGCGCCCGAGCGTCTGCTGGCGGACGATCCGGTGGCCGAGGAGGCCCGGCTGAAGCTGGGCCTGACCGCCCTGAAGGCCAACATCGACGCCATGCTGGAAGGCGGTCAGGGGCTCGCCGGGCCGTCCTACGAGGTGCTCGAGACCTATCGCATGTTCGCCGACGACCGCGGCTGGAACCGCTCCCTCGAGGAGGCGGTGCGTGGCGGCCTGACCGCCGAGGCGGCGGTCGACCGGGTCCGCAATGAACACCGCGCCCGCTTCGCCAAGGCCCGCGATCCCTATATCCGCGAGCGCCTGCACGACCTGGAGGATCTGGCCAACCGCCTGCTGAGAGTGCTGGCGGGTGACCGCCCCGGCCAGCGCGACCTGCCCGACGACACCATTCTGGTGGCGCGCAACCTGGGCCCGGCGGACCTTCTGGAATACCCCCGCCACAAGCTGCGCGGGCTGCTGCTCGAGGAGGGTTCGGCCGCCAGTCACGCGGGCATCGTGGCGCGCGCCCTGCAGATTCCCTGCGTCGGGCGGCTGGCCGGCCTGCGCGACCGTCTCTCGGAAGGGGATCTGGTCATCGCCGACGGCGAGTCGGGCGAGGCCTTCCTGCGTCCCCGGCCCGAGATGCTGGATGCGGTCCAGGCGCGCATGCAGGTCCGCGCCCAGCGCCGCGCCGAGTTCGTCGCCCTGCGCGACACCCCGGCCGTCACCCGCGACGGGGTGCGGGTGACCGTGCTGGCCAACGCCGGGCTGGTGGTGGACCTGGACACCCTGGACGAGACCGGGGCCGAGGGCATCGGCCTGTTCCGCACCGAGTTCCAGTTCATGGTGTCCGAGGAGCTGCCGCGCCTTCAGGCCCAGACCGATCTCTACCGGCGGGTGCTGGACGTCGCCGGCGACCGCCCGGTCACCTTCCGCACCCTCGACGTGGGCGGCGACAAGGTGCTGCCCTATCTGGAGGTGGAGCGCGAGGAGAATCCGGCGCTCGGTCGCCGCGCCATCCGCCTAGGCCTGGACCGGCCGGGCCTGTTGCGGCTGCAGCTGCGCGCCCTGCTCAGCGCGGCCGCCGGGCGTGAGCTGCGGGTCATGTTCCCCATGATCGCCACGGTGGATGAGTTCCGCGCCGCCCGCGCCCTGGTGGACGCCGAATGCGAATGGGCCGAACGGCGCGGCAAGACCCTGCCGGCGTCCCTGCGGGTCGGGGCCATGATCGAGGCGCCCAGCCTGCTGTGGCATCTGGACGCCCTGTTGCCGCTGACCGACTTCGTCTCCATCGGCACCAATGACCTGTTTCAGTACATGTACGCGGCGGACCGGACCAATCCGCTGGTCTCGGATCGGTACGACCCGCTGTCTCCGCCGACCCTGCGCGCGCTGCAGGACATCCAGCGCCAGTGCGCGGAGAACGAGACCCCCGTGTCCGTCTGCGGCGAACTGGCCGGCCGGCCTCTGGAGGCCATGGTCCTGCTGGCCCTTGGATATACGCGGCTTTCCGCGCCCGCAGGCGGGGTGGGGCCGGTCAAGCGCATGATCCTGTCTCTCGATCTGGCGGCGGCGCGGCGCGGCGTCACGGGCCTGCTCGGCGCGCCTTCGGCGTCGGTCCGGAACGAGATCGAGGCCCTGGCCCGGAAGTTGAACGTCGCTCTGTGAGAAAGCCGTTCGCGTGGTGCGCGAATCGGTTAACCAGACATTGATCCGGGGCTGTCAATGGGTTATCCACAGGACGAGTTCGGGGGGTCTCCGGGGGGAGATCAGGGTCGGAGGTCACCGGGGACGTGGCGCTTCGACCATCCAACGATCGACAGTACGAGTATGGGGGCGGGCGATATGCCGCTGGATGCAGGGTTCGACCCTGACGAGCGACAGCAGGAGACGGAGTGGAGCGATCCGCATCGTATTCTGGCGGAGTCTGCGACACTGGGCGACGCCCTGCGCCGGGCGCGTGAGCATTCCGGCCGCGCCGTCGAGGATATGAGCGCCGCCACCCGGGTCCACGCGCGGTACCTCCGCGCGCTTGAGCAGGGCGACTTCACCACGCTTCCGTCCCAGGCCTTCGCCCTGGGCTACGTCCGGGCCTACGCCGCCGCCCTGGGGCTCGACGAGCAGCTGGCGGCGGAACGCTTCAAGCGTGAAAGCCCCCATGCGCCCGTGGGACTGCAGCCGCCGACCGGGGTCGACGTGCGCGAGGCCCGGCGCAGTTCGCCCCGCCTGATCGCCGCCGCCGCCGCCCTGGTTTTCGCGGTCATCGGCTGGAACGTGTTCCAGCGGGTCAGCCTGATGCAGGCGCCGACCCCGCCGGCCATTGCGGAAACGCCGGAAACCTGGTCGCTGGGCTCGGCGCCCGGCGTGGTCCGTCTGGGCGCGCCGCGCGCCGCGCCGCCGGACCAGACCGTGCCGGCCCTTTACATCACGCCCGGGCTGGAGGCGGAGCTGACCGGGATGGATCCCGAGGCCGAGGGCGAGAGCCCCGCCGCAGCGTCGGTCCCCGCCGCCCCCGTGCAGCGGGCCTTCAATCCGCGTGGCGCGACCTATGGGGCGGCGCCCACGGCCTCCAGCGTCGTGATCCAGGCCCAGCGCCCGGCGAGCATCGTCGTGCGCATGGCCGATGGCCGGGTCCTGTTCGCGCGGCAGCTGGCGGCCGGCGAGTCCTGGCGCGCGCCTCGCGACGTGGCGGCCACCATCGATGTCTCCGAGCCCTCGGCCTTCACCGTCTATCTGAACGGCGAGTACGAGGGCGCGCTGAGCGCCGCCCTGACGCCGCTGGCGGGCCTCAACGGCCGCGCCGAGGCTGCGGCGCGCCAGACCGCCGCCCAGCTGGCCCGGCGCGCCGGAACGGTTCCGCCCGCAGGCTGACATCTTTCCGTCGTGGATTAGCGCCGCCTGATCCCCTATCTAGGGGACATCATGTCAAACGCCGCCGAACAGCTGGGCCACGTGCGCCCCTGGCGCCACATCGAGCGCCGCAAGAGCCGCCAGATCCGTGTGGGTTCGGTCGCCGTGGGCGGTGACGCGCCCATCAGCGTCCAGTCCATGACCAACACGCCGACCGCCGACGCGGCGGCGACGCTGGAACAGATCCGTCAGCTGGAGGACGCCGGCGCCGACATCGTGCGGGTGTCCTGCCCCGACGAGGAGTCCACCGCCGCCTTCCGCACCATCGCGCGGGAATCCCGCGTGCCGCTGGTGGCCGACATCCACTTCCATTACCGCCGCGGGATCGAGGCGGCCCAGGCGGGCGCCGCCTGCCTGCGCATCAACCCGGGCAACATCGGCTCGCGCGAGCGGGTGCGCGAGGTGATCCAGGCGGCGCGGGACCATGGCTGCTCCATGCGCATCGGCGTCAACGCCGGCTCGCTGGAGCGCGAGCTGCTCGAGAAGTACGGCGAGCCGTGCCCGGACGCCATGGTGGAAAGCGCCCTGAACCACGCCCGCATCCTCCAGGACGAGGACTTCCACGAGTTCAAGGTCTCGGTGAAGGCCTCCGACCCCTTCCTGACCGTGGCCGCCTACCAGCAGCTGGCCGAGGCCATCGACTGCCCCCTGCACCTGGGCGTGACCGAGGCCGGACCCCTGCGCACCGGCACCATCAAGTCCGCCATCGGCCTGGGCTCCATGCTGTGGGCCGGCATCGGCGACACCATCCGGGTCAGCCTCGCCGCCGACCCGGTGGAGGAGATCAAGGTCGGCTTCGACATCCTCAAGTCGCTGGGCCTGCGCCACCGGGGCGTCAACATCATCGCCTGCCCGTCCTGCGCCCGCCAGGGCTTCAACGTCATCGAGACGGTGGGCGTGCTGGAGGAGCGGCTGGCCCACATCACCACCCCCATGAGCCTGTCCATCATCGGCTGCGTGGTGAACGGTCCGGGCGAGGCCCTGTACACCGACGTCGGCTTCACCGGCGGCGGCAAGGGCGCGGGCATGGTCTATCTGGCCGGCAAGATGACCCACAAGCAGGACAACGCCGGCATGGTCGAGCACATCGTCGCGCTGGTGGAGAAGAAGGCCGCCGAGCTGGAAGCCGAGCGCGCGGGCGCCCTTCAGGCCGCCGAATAGGCGGAGCCGTTTCGCAGGCTCGGGCGTTGGCCTCCGCGCACGGAGGATGATGCCCATGACCCTTTCCCAGGCGATTGCTGAAGGCCGCCGGTTCGGCGCGCGCACGGGTCGCCGTCTGGGGCGCCGTCTGGGGCGCCGCCTTGAACGTCTCACGGGCCGGTCCATGCCCTCGATCCAGACCCTGCTGGAGTGGGCGGCGCGTCTCGGCTACGGGGCGCGCGGCTTCGTCTATTTCAACGTGGGCCTCGTGGCCCTGCTGGCGGCGCTCGACATGACCGGCGACAGCCTGGGCGCGGGCGGGATCATCGAACTGACGGCCCAGCAGCCGTTCGGCCGGGTCTGGCTGACCCTGCTCGGCGTCGGCCTGTGGATGTTCGTCCTCTGGCGGGTCCTGCAATCGGTGGTCGACGCCGACCACGAGGGCTGGTCGCCAAAGGCCATCGGCAAGCGGGCCGGCCAGGCCCTCAGCGGCGTCTTCTACGGCCTGCTGGCGTCCTCGGTGTTCGAACTGATGGACGAGGTGGGCGCGGCCGATCCCGACGACGGCGGCGCGGAGGCGCAGGACAAGGCCGACGCGGTCATGAACCTGCCGTACGGCGACTGGCTGCTGATCGGGGCCGGGCTGTTCATCATCGGCATGGGCGTCGGCAACATCATCAAGGGAATCCGCAGCGAGTTCGCCGACTCCCTGGGCTGCGACCGCGAGACCTGCCGCCGCGTCGTGCCCCTGGCCCGGGCGGGATACGCCGCGCGCGGCTTCGCCTATCTGCCCATGGGCGTCTTCGTGGTGCTGGCCGGCTGGCGCACCCGGGCCGAGCAGGTGCGCAGCTTCGGGACCTCGCTGGAGGTGCTGGAGGCCCAGCCCTTCGGTTCATGGATCATGGGCTTCACGGCCCTGGGCATCATGGCCTTCGGCGCCTTCGCCCTGGTCGAGGCCCGCTGGCGGCGCATCCGCATGCCGCACGACATCAAGCCCCGCTAGGCCGGCCGGGACGAAGGCGCCGGTCGGATCACTCGTTCAGGAACGCCCGCACCAGCGCCATGAAGGCCCCGGGCTGGTCGGCCATGATGAAGTGCCGCGACCCGTCCACCCGCTCCAGCCGCACGCCGGGCAGGTCGGCGTACTCCCGCGCCCACAGGGCGTCGGCCATGGCGGCGGGGGCCCCGCCGTCGGCGTCCGCCGCATAGACGGCCCACACCGGGGTGGTCATGGCCGCCAGGCCCGGCCGCAGGTCCGTGGTCATCACGTCGCGCATGGCCAGCCCCAGCGCCAGCCGGTCCGACGCCATGGACCAGTCCACCATGGCCGCGCGGGTCGCCTCATCGCGGCTCATGCCCTGCGCCAGACCCTCCTGACCGGCCCGGAAGGCGGCGTCGTCCAGCCCCAGCCCGGCGCGGGCGGCCTGCGCCGCGAACGGCCGGGCCCGCTCCACCGTCATGTCGGCGCCGTACAGCACGCTGAAGAAGGGCAGGGAGTCCACGCTCATCACCCGCCCGATCAGCTCCGGCCGGTCCTGCGCCAGCATCACGCCGGACGCGCCGCCCATGGAATGGCCGATGATCGCCGGCCGCGTCAGTCCGGCGGTCTCGATGTAGCGGGCGATCTCGGCTGCGGCCGGGCGCCAGAAATCGCCCTCGCCGTGGACCCACGGCTGCCCCGCGAAGCCCGACAGCTGCACCAGATGGATCCGGTAGTCCGGCGCCAGCGCCTCGGCGGTGGCCCGCCACACCTCCCGCGAGGACGCCATGCCGGGGATCAGCACCACGTCGGGGCCGTCGCCCATGACCTCCACGCTGATGCGGTCCGAGGCGAACCCCGGCGCCGGGTCGGCGATCTGGGCCGCAGCCGGTCCGGGCAGGGCGGCCACGGCGCCGGCGGCCAGGGCCATCAGCGCGCAGGCGGCCAGCCGCCCGCTCCATGAGCGTACGTTGAACATCGTGTTTCTCCTTGGGTTTGAGCCGCCGGCCTCAGCCGTGCGGATTGTCGAAGATGTCCTCCACCGCCGCCCCGAACTGGGCCGCGATGCGGTAGGCCAGATCCAGCGACGGATCGTGCTTCTCGGTCTCCAGCGCATTGATGGCCTGGCGCGAGACGCCGATGCGCTGTCCCAGCTCGGCCTGGCTCCAGCCCTTTTCGGCGCGCAGCACTCTCAGGCGGTTCTTCATCAGTGCGAGTCCCGGACGAAGGGGGTGACCAAGCCGTACAGGCCCCAGAACAGCGGATAGATCATCCAGCCGGGCGCGTGGGGCGCGCCGCCGTAGGTCTCCATGAAGCCCCAGCCGGTGAACAGGGCCATGGCCAGGCCGGCCGATATGATGAAGCGCTTGGCGGTCAGCCCCCGCACGAACTCGTCGGATTCGCGCATCAGCATCAGGGTGGCCCAGATCTGCCCCGCCACCGGCGCGGCCACCGCCAGCCCCAGCGCATAGGCCCCCCAGCCGGCGGCGTCGTCGAAGGCGTCGAAGATGGCCGCGACGTTGATGGCGATGTACCCGCCCATGAAGGCGGCGGTTCGAAACAGATAGCGCCTGTGCGCGGCGACGGTGTCGGCCATGTCATGTCCTCCTGACCAGATGTAAGGTCAACATGACACGGTGAGCATGTCAGGTCAACATGACATTTCGTCAGGCTGTCACGACTTATCGCGTCCTTTTGGAAAACGCGCTATAAGCACGCCATGCCCGCCGCGCCGCGCATCGCCCCGACCCGCCTGTTCACGCCCGAGGAGTGGGCGCCCTTCCAGGCGCGCAGCCACTGGCGGGGGCCGCTGCTGGTGCTGCACGCCTGGGCGGTGATCGCCCTGGCGGTCGCCGCGGGCGTCATGTGGCCGGTGCTGATCCCGGTCTCCATCATGATCATCGGCGCCCGCCAGCTGGGTCTGGCCATCCTGATGCACGAGGCGGCCCACGGGGCGCTGGCGAAGAACCTGAAGCTCAACGACATCCTCGGCCACTGGCTGTGCGCCGTGCCCGTCGGGGCCAGTCTGCCCGCCTACCGCCCCTATCACCTGTCCCACCACAAATTCGCCCAGCAGCCCGAGGACCCGGATCTGGTCCTGTCCGCGCCGTTCCCGGTCACCGGGGCCTCCCTGCGGCGCAAGATCATCCGCGACCTGACCGGCCAGACCTTCTTCAAGCAGCGGGTGATGCTGCTGGTGGGCGCCGTCCGCAACCAGCGCGACGCCGACATGGCCGAGGGCGCCGTGGTCACCGGCAAGTCTGTCGCCCCGTTCCTGATCGTCAACGCCGGCATGCTGGCGGCGATGACGCTGGCCGGCGTCTGGTGGGCCTATTTCGTCCTGTGGCTGCTGCCCATGGCCACCTGGTTTCCGCTGGTCACGCGCCTGCGCAACATCGCCGAGCACGCCTGCGTCGAGGGCTCGGCCGACGACGCCTTCCGCGCCGCGCGCACCACCCGGGCCGGCTGGATCGAGCGGGCCCTGATCGCCCCCTACTGGGTCAACTATCACGCCGAGCACCACCTGTTCATGCACGTGCCCTGCTGGCGCCTGCCGCGCCTGCACCGGCTGCTGCACACCCGCCCCGAGGCCGCGCGCATGGAGACGGCGCCGGGCTATCTGAGCGTGCTGAGGACGGCTGCCGGAGCGTAAGGCGTTTATCCGCGCTTCGTGAGTGAACAGACGCGGTCGTTGGCGAAGGCGGGGCGGGCGAGAACGCATCGACGGTGGCGAAGCCGCCGCCCACACGGAATGACAGGGCCATCGGAGGCCCGGCGAGCGGGCGTCCCCACACGGAGCCCGACCATGTTGTCCATCCCCGCCCTCATCCTCGCCGCCGCCCTGACGCTTCAACCCGCCGACACCAGCGTCATCGAGATCACTTTCGACGTGGGTGCGGACGAGGGGGTCATCATGGCGGCCCTGTTCGACAGCGAGGCGGCTTATGACGGCGGCGGCGCGGCCGTGCGCGGGGTGCGGATCGATGTGGCCGGCGGCGAGCGCGTCGCGCGGTTCGAGGGCCTGCCCCCCGGCGACTACGCCCTGCGCGCCTTCCACGATGTGAACGGCGACGGCCAGATGAACGCCAACCCCTTCGGCATGCCCACCGAACCGTTCGGCTTCTCCAACAACGCCGTGGGCAACATGGGGCCCGCCTCGTGGGACCGGGCCCGCTTCACCGTCTCGGGCGAGACCCGCCAGACCATCGCCCTGCGCTGAAACCGGACCCTGGGGAGCTGACACCATGAACACCTCGCGCCGCACCTTCCTGACCGCCGCCGCCGCCCTGGCCATCACCCCCGACACGGCCTTCGCCGCCCGCGCCCTGCGGGTCGCCGCCGACTGGTCCCTGGCCACCGCCGACGTGGAGGGCGACATCGCCCCGCGCGTGCTGCAGCGGGTCCACGGCCGGGTTCCCGAGGGCCTGTCCGGCGCCCTGTACCGCAACGGCCCGGCCAAGTTCCGCCGGCCCGGCGGCTCGTCCCAGCACTGGTTCGACGGCGACGGCCTGATCCGCCGCTTCGGCATCCACGACGGTCAGGCCACGCTCGCGGCCCGCTTCGCCGACACGCCCAAGCGCCGTCAGGAGACGCGGCTGGACGCCATGGTCATGCCGGGCTTCGGCACCGCCGGCGACCCGCGCGCCGAAATCGGTTCGGTGGACGACGCCAACCCGGCCAACACCTCGGTGCACAGGGTGGGCGACGCCATCTGGGCCCTGTGGGAGGCGGGCTCGCCCATGGCCATGGATCCCGACACCCTGGAGACCCGCGGCTTCGTCACCCTGCGTCCCGACCTGAAGTCCATGCCGTTCCTGGCCCACCCGCGCGTCGAGCCGGACGGCCGCATCTGGAATCTGGGCCTGAACGGAAATCAGGCCGTGGTCTGGCGTCTGGCTGCGGACGGAACGCTGGAGGACGCCCGGGTCATCCCGCTGCCCCGCGCCAGCTACATCCACGACTTCACCGCCACGGCGCGCCATCTGGCGATCGTGCTGCAGCCGTGGGTCCACGCCCGCAACGTCATGCCCGTCTCCACCGCCTACGACTGGCTGCCCGATCAGGGGACCCAGGTGCTGGTGATCGACAAGGACGATCTGGACGCCCGCCGGGTGTACGAGGCGCCGGCCTTCGGCTTCTTCCATCTGGGCGACGCCTGGGAAGAGACGGACGGGACCATCCGCTTCGACGTCTGCGCCCATGCGGACATGGCCTTCGCCTCGCAGGGCGCCCAGGACATCCTGAACGGCGTGCCGCTGGGCAATGAACCCGCGCGACTGGCCATGATGGTCCTGTCCCCGGACGGTCAGGGGCGGCTGGAGCACGCGGGCCGCGCGGCCGAGTTCCCCCGCGGCGACGCCCGCCGGGCGGGTCAGCAGCGCCGCTACAGCCTGCACACCCTGGGCGAGGCGCCGGACCGGCCCCTGGCCACGGCGGTGGGCGTCACCGACTGGGATCAGGGCCGCACCCACGCCTTTGACTTCGGCGCCGGCCATGTGGTGGACGAGATGGTCCATGTGCCCAAGCCGGGGATGAGCGGCGAGGCGGACGCCTGGCTGGTGGGCCCCACCATCAACCTGCGCGAGGGCGTCACCGAACTGCACGTGCTGGACATGGCGCGGATCGAGGACGGCCCGGTCTGCACCTGGCGCGCCGACGTGGCCATGCCCGCCGCCTTCCACGGCAACTGGGCGGCGGCCTAGGTCGTGTCCTCCAGCGCGCAGGGCGGCCCCGAACAGCAGGCGCCCTGAACCGCCGCAAAGGGTGGAAAGCAGACAGTCAACGATGCGGACCAGGCGGCGTCCGGCGCACCTGGTCCGAGGCATGCTATCTGCTTCGCGAGACGCCCGGCTTCTGGTCGATCAAGACGGCCTGCTGCCACCGGCTCGGCGCCTTGTCGGTCCGGTGTATGCAGCCCGCCCAGCAACAGGGCCGCTTCCTGCCTTCCAGCAGTTCCTCGGACGTGCGTTCTATCCTTCGCAAACGGGTCTTCGCCTGCTTGGCGTCGTCCACCCAGCAAATGAACTCGTTTCGCCCGAGCGGGGTCAGGCCTGCCCACAGTTCAAAGACCTTCGGATTCGACCGGATCGCCTCCTGAAGGTCGGAGCCCGCTTCGTGGACAACGCCCTGCGGAAAATCATCCATCATGGCCGCTCCTGAGTTGATCCGCCTGACGGCAGCCTCAACAGATGCGCGTTTTCTGGTCAACGTCACAGCCCGTCCCGGTGAGATGGCGCAAGCCTGGAGGTCCGCAACGGGTCTTGAGCAGGCGGCGATTTTTCATTCGGCGGGCCATGGCATCGGCCATTCAGACGCGCCCGCCCTAGTACCACCCGGCCTGACGCAGGGCGCGGGCGTGGCGGCGGCTGACGGGGACGGTGAGGCCGCCGGCCAGCGTCAGGGTCGCGCGCCCGTCGCCCCGCTTGACGTCCTGCACCGCGTCCCGGGCGACCCACCAGCTGCGATGGGTCCGGGCGCCCTCCAGCCCCTCCAGCTCCGCCACCGCGTCCGACAGGCGCATCAGGATCAGGTCCGAGCCGCGGTCCGTGTGAACGCGCAGATAGTGGTCCTCGGCCTGCACGGCGTGGATCACGGCGCCGCGCAGCCGGGGCGGCAGGCGGTCGAGGAAACGCGGCGGTCCGTCGCCCGCCGCGGGCGGCGCCGTCCGCGACTCCAGGGCCATGCCGATGGCGGTCATCACGGCGGTGATCAGCAGCACCCGCCACACGAAGCCGGGCAGCATGTCGATCCCGTAGGCCTGACCGTAGAAGATCCAGCCGGTGACGCCCCAGACCACAAGGGTCACGGGCAGGCCGATGACCAGCACCGAGACGATGAACCGGACCGGCAGGGACCGCTCCGCGCCCGGCAGACGCCGGACGGCCCCCATGCACCGGTCCGCCCACAGACCCGCCGCGATCATCAGGGTGACCCAGTAGGCCAGGCGCAGCCACAGATCCGTCGTTCCGCCGAACGCATTGGTCAGGGCGAGGAAGACCCCCGCGGCGGCGGCGACGCCCAGCCCCCGGGCGGCCTCCGCCGACATCAGGCGTTTCACGCGCGCCGCCATGCCTGTCCCCCCGGCGCTCATCTCAGTCCGCGCACACCGCCCGGAAACCGGCCGAGGCGAACCGCACCATGTAGTCGCAGGCGGTGTCCAGGTCGCCGGACCGGCACTGGCCGCCCGACAGCCGGTCGATGCGGCCCGTCTCGCCCAGGGTCAGGGTCAGGGCCCCCGACAGATTGTGCCAGGCCCAGTACAGGTCCACGTCGCGGGCATCGGGCAGGACCACCCGCACCGCCTCGATCAGCCGATGGATGGCCGGGTCGAAATAGCGCGCCATGGTCTCGCCGCCGAAGGCGGGGTTGGCGTTGGTCTGGGCCACCAGCGCCGCATAGTGCTTCCAGCCCGGCCCGCCCTTCAGCGACCACTGGAACGGCGGGCGCAGGAACGCCTCGAGGATGCCTTCCAGCGTCGCCTGATCGCCGGCCTCCGCCACATAGCGGTCGATGGCGTCCACCCGCTCGTTGTTCCAGACCTCGGCCCGGCGGATGAAGACCGCGTCGAACAGCCCGCGCTTGGCCCCGAAATAATAGTGCACCAGCGCCGTATCCACGCCCGCCTCCCGCGCCACCTCCCGGATGGTGACGCCATAGAAGCCGTGCTTGGAGAACAGGTCCTCGGCGGCGTCCAGGATGGCGTCGCGGGTTTCGCCCGCCTTCTGGTCCTTGGACGGACGACCCCGACGGGCGGGCGCGGCCTTGGCTGCGGGGGCTGGAACGGAAGAGCTGGTCATGGGCGGACGCTAGAGCGCCCGGCAGCCTCGGGCAATCGCGACGGCATGGCGCCGGCGCCACACGGCCAGGCTTCCCTTCGCGCCGGCGCCCGGATCATTTGACAGAAACCGAAAACGCGATCAGTTTCGAGAAAATCATTGAACGCTGAATAAATCGCGTCGTCATCGGAAACACACAGGTTGGGGCATCCCATGCAGAAATTCGTCAAATCCGCTCTTCTGGCGGGCGCCGCGCTCAGCGCGCTCACCGCTCCGGCCGCCATGGCCCAGGACTCCGGCCAGCCCGGCGCCACCCAGGTCGAGGAAATCATCGTCACCGCCCGCCGGCGCGAGGAGTCCCTGCGCGAGGTTCCGGTGGCGGTCACCGCCCTGAGCGCCGAACGGCTCGAGCTGACCGGCGCCGCCGACGTCACCGTGCTGCAGCAGCAGACCCCCAACGCCACGGTCCAGGTGGCCCGCGGCTCCAACTCCACCCTGATCTCCTTCATCCGCGGCGTCGGCCAGCAGGATCCCCTGTGGGGCTTCGAGCCGGGCGTGGGCCTGTACATCGACGACGTCTATGTGGCCCGGCCGCAGGGCGCGGTGCTGGACATCTTCGACATCGAGCGCATCGAGGTGCTGCGCGGGCCCCAGGGCACCCTGTACGGCCGCAACACCATCGGCGGCGCCATCAAGTATGTGACCTCGCGTCTGGATCCGGAGCCCGAGCTGATGCTGCGCGGCTCCGCCGGCTCCTACGGCCAGGTCGATCTCATGGCCTCGGGCTCCGCGCCCCTCAGCGACACCTTCCGCATCGGCGCGGCGCTCGCCAGCTACAACCGCGAGGGCTTCGGCCGGAACCTGACCACCGGCGCCGAGCACTACGACAAGGACGTCCTGGCCGCCCGGTTCAGCGCCGAGTGGGCCCCCACCGCCGATCTGTTCTTCCGCTTCGCCTATGACCGGGTCGAGGACGACTCCAACGCCCGTCACGGCCACCGCGAGGTCGCCGGCGCCGCGCCGGGCTCCGACGTCCTGCCCGACATCTACGACACCCGCGCGGGCCTGGGCGACGACAACCACGTGGAAACCGAGGGCTACTCGCTGACCGGCGAATGGACCATCAGCGACATGCTGACCTTCAAGTCCATCAGCGCCTACCGTGAAGGCGCCACCGACACCGTCATCGACTTCGACGGCACCCCGTCGCCGACCCTGGACATCCCGGCCTACTACGCCGACGACCAGTTCACCCAGGAGTTCCAGCTGCTGTTCAACGGCGCCCGCTGGCAGGGCGTGGCCGGCGTCTACTATCTGGACGGCCACGCCGAAGGCGCCTTCGACACCATCGTCGGCAACCTGGGCGTCAGCATCGGCAACGGCGGCTATGTGGACACCGAGAGCTACGCGGTGTTCGCCGACTTCAACTTCGACCTGTCGGATCGTCTGCGTCTCGCCGTCGGCGCCCGCTACACGGAAGACGACAAGACCGGGTTCGTGAACCGCGCCACCTATCTGGGCGTGGGACAGACCCCGCTCACGGGCGGCCCGGCGGCCACGCCGCTGGTGCAGAACACCCTGTACACGAACAGCCGTTCGTTCAGCCAGTTCACCCCGCGCATCTCGGTCTCCTACGACCTGAGCGACGACCTGACCGGCTATGCGGCCTTCAGCCAGGGCTTCAAGTCCGGCGGCTTCGACATGCGCGGCGACGCCGCCGCCACGCCGGACACGGTGGACGGCTATGATCCCGAGACGGTGGACAGCTACGAGCTGGGCCTGAAGGGCTCCGCCTTCGATCGCCGCCTGACCTTCAGCTCGGCCCTGTTCTACTCCGACTACCAGGACCAGCAGGTCACCACCCAGGTGCCCACCGCCACGGGCATCGCCAGCTTCGTGGACAACGTCGGCGCCTCCACCATCTACGGCGCCGAGTTCGAAGGCTCGCTGTGGCTGACCGAGGCCCTCACGGCCAACTTCGCCGTCGGCTACATGGAGGCCGAGTTCGAGGAGTTCATCCGCTACAACCTGGGCACGGGCGAATACGAGGACATCTCGGACCAGGTGGTGGTGCAGAACTCCCCACGCTGGAGCGGCTACCTGGGCCTGACCTGGACCGGCGACGTCATGGGCGGCGAACTGGCGGTGACCCCGTCGGTGGCCTACCGCGACGACTTCAGCCAGTTCGAGTTCCCCAACCCGATCCTGGACCAGGAGGGCTACGCCCTGGTGGACCTGTCCGCCGTCTGGGTCGCTCCGGCCGGAAACTGGCAGATCGGCCTGCACGGCAAGAACCTGACGGACGAGGCCTACCGCACCGGCGGCTACAACTTCCCCGGCGCCCTGTTCGGCGACTCCATCAGCGCCTTCTACGGCCCGCCGCGCACCGTGACCGCCACCTTCCAGGTCCGGTTCTGATTTTCTGAGCGAAGACTGACACAGGCGGCGGGCTTCGGCTCGCCGCCTTTTTCTTTTGCAGAGCAGGACGGGCGGGCTACCGTCCGCCCAACAACAAACGTCGAGGGAACGCCCATGACCGCTGAAGCCCAGGCGCCGCGCGTCGAGAAGCCGAGCTATCGCTACTACGTCCTGGCGATCCTCGTGCTGGTCTACATGCTGAACTTCCTGGACCGGCAGATCATCGGCATCCTGGCCGCCCCCCTGAAGGCCGAGTTCGGCCTCAGCGACAGCCAGTTCGGCCTGCTGGGCGGCATCGCCTTCGCCTCGGTCT
>JBALUZ010000011.1:0-32204 GCA_036963825.1 Brevundimonas sp. | reverse complement strand
GGCCGCCTACATCATCAACTCCGACGGCGAGCGCCGCGTGGGCGCCAATATCCCCCGCGCCAGGGGGGCGTCATGAGCGAGCCCGCCGCCTTCGATCTGGACAGCATTCCCTACGCCCGGTTCCTCGGTCTGAAATCGCTGCAGTCGGGCGACGAGCTGACGGTGGTGATGCCGTTTTCGGACCATCTGATCGGCAATCCGATGCTGCCCGCCCTGCACGGCGGATCAACCGCAGCGATGCTGGAGCTGACCGCCACGGCGCAGCTGGCGTTGCTGCACCCCCGGCCCCGCCTGCCCCGTCCCATCAATGTGACGGTCGCCTATCTCCGGTCCGGAAAGCCGGTGGACACCTTCGCCCGCGCCCACGTGAGCAAGGCAGGACGGCGGGTGGCCACGGTGACGGTCGAGGCCTGGCAGGAGGAACGGCTCCAGCCCATCGCCACCCTCACCGCCCACTTCCTCCTCGACAACTGAAACGAGTATTGTTGCGGAATGCGCATTTTGCGTGTTCTGCTTCCGCTCTCGAGGGAGGGTGGAGCCATGCCAATCGACGCCGTCGGCCGTGACCTGAGCCGCCAGATCCACGCGGCCGAGATGGCCCTGGACCACGCCCTGATCGAAGTCGCCAGCCTGGCCGCCGCCCTGCCGGAGGCGCGGATCCGGGCCGGGATCTCGGGCGTCACCGCGCAGGCCGCGTTCGACGACCTGGCCGCCTGCCTGTCGGCGCTGACCCACGCCCGGTCGCGCCTGGGCGGGGGGCACCGCACCCTTGCGTCCCTGGCCCGGCGGATGGGGCTGGGGGCGCTGGCCGCCGGGCCCATGGACAAGCCCGAAGACCGGCCGCCGATGGACGGATCCGACGGCGTGCGAAACATGGTGAATGAGACGTAAACGCTCTAGGCCGGACCACTGATCTATGTTAACACTTCACTAACCACAGTGGAGAGTCAGATCATGTACAAGGCTGAAATCGTCAACGGCGTCGCCAATGAGCTCTACGCCACGGAACAGGCGCTCGACGCCGCCATCGCCCAGGCCAGCAGCCTGGTGCAGACCATGATCGCCAGCCGCGCGGAGCTGAGTGTTTCGGCCGTCGCCGGCGCCCAGGCCCAGGCCAAGGCCATGGAAGCCATCGCCACTCTCGGGCAGGCCCGCGAAGCCATCGTCGCCGCCCACCAGGAGCTGGCCAAGGATCACCGCCGCATGGGCTGGGGCGTCTACGCCACGGGCCCCATGGACAAGCCCGACGACATGACGCGCCCGATCGAGGTGCCCCGCGTCCAGCCCGACCTGCGCGTGGCTTAATTCGTTGTAACAATCACTCTCAACCGTTTCGGTTGTTAGGAAAACAGAGCATTATCGCCCCCGGACCACAGGTTCGGGGGCGATTTTTCATGCTGGACACCCTCTACAGCCAGATCGGCGCAGCCATCATGGTGGCGGTGCTTGCGTTCGCCCTGCTCAAGGGAGAAGAGCCCGAGCGGGCGTTCTCCGGCATTTACCTCGTGGCGTGGCTGGCCACCATGTTGATCCAGAGCGAGAGCGACCTGTTTCACTGGCAGCCCCTGATCGCCCTGCTGGACGTGGTCATCCTGATTTTTCTCATAGGCCTGAGCTGGAAAAGCACGCGTTCCTGGCCGGTCTGGGCGATCGGTTTCCAGCTCCTGCTGCTGATGGGCCTTCTGATCCCCTGGTTCGACCTTCGGGTGCCCGCATGGTCCTACTTCGCGGTGGGCAATCTGGGCACCTTCGGCGTTCTGGTCTGCCTTGCGGTCGGCACCTTCTGGGCCTGGCAGGAGCGGCGCGCCGCCGGACTGGAATAGAGGATTTAATTCCTAACGCGTGCTATGCTTGAGCGATTCGGAGGTCGCTCTTGGCGCTGACGCACGCCCAGTTGTGGAAAGGTCTGGATGCGCTGGCGGCGCGGCAGGGCCTGACGCCGTCGGGGCTGGCGCGCGCCGCCGGTCTGGATTCCACAAGCTTCAACCGGTCCAAGCGGTTCGGCCCCGGCGAGCCGCCGCGCCCGCGGTGGCCCTCCACTGAAAGCCTGACCCGGGCCCTGGACGTGACGGGCGTCAGTCTGGGCGACTTCGCGCGGCTGGCGCGGGACGCCGCCTCGGCCGGGAGCGTGCCCCTGCTGGGCATGGCCCAGGCGGGGGCGGACGGCTTCTTCGACGACGCCGGCTACCCGACGGGACAGGGTTGGGACCGCACCGTGCTGCCCGCCGCCGGGGAGACGCTATTCAGCCTCAGGATCAGCGGGGACTCCATGACGCCGCTTTACCGCGAGGGCGACGTGGTGATCGTGGACCGGGCCGTGACCGACGTGCGCAAGGGCGACCGGGTGGTGGTGCGCACCACCGGCGGCGAGGTGATGGCCAAGGAGGTCATTCGCCTGACCGCCGCCCGGGTGGAGCTGGGCTCCATCAATCCGGCCCACCCGCCCCGCACCCTGCATCCGCGCGACATCGACTGGATGGCGCGGATCCTGTGGGTCAGCCAGTAGGTCGAGCCCCTCTCCCCACGGGAGAGGGCGGCGCGCTGCGCGCTCCGGTGTGCGGGCTCCCCTTCTCCCTGTGGGAGAAGGGGGTGCTGAAGGCGTCAGTAGGCGCGGCGGACGTAGCCGGAGTGGACGTAGCCGCCGCCGGCCAGCTGCAGCCACTGACCTTGCGAACCGGCGACCTGGAAGCTCTGACCGGCGCTGAGCGAGCCGATCTGGCCATAGCCGGTGGAGGGGCCGGAGCGGATACGCAGGTTCGAACTGGCCACGTAGGTGTTGGCCCGGGCCTCGGCCTCGGCATGTCCATTGTTGTAGCCGGCGTTGTAGTGGTCGAGGCGCGCGCGCTGCTGGCGGCAGCCGATGTAGGAGCCCGCCGCGGCGCCCAGGACCCCGCCGCCCACCGCGCCGAGCTCACGCTCGTTGCGCGAAATCTGGCTGCCCAGGGCCGCGCCCAGGAGGCCGCCGATCACGGCGCCGGCCTGCTGGCGCCCGCCGGGGGCGTCGCAGCCGATGACCCCCGAGCCCATGGGGCGCTGGGGCTGCGGCCCGAACGACTGGGCCGAGGCGGTTCCGGCCAGGCCCATGGCGCCGGCCATGATCACCGCCAGAGCGGCTTTCGAGGAAGACTTCAGGTTCGACATGACGCTCTCTCCTTTGTTCGATCGTTATCGATGAGGAGAGGCTAGGCCCGCGAAGCTGAAGCGGTCCGGACGGGGGCGGTTAGGTGGGGTTCATGTTTTGGGGGCGGGCGTCTTCCCTCTCCCGGCGGGAGAGGGCCGGCTCCGCGCGGCGAGATGCGCAGCAGATCGCCACTTGCGCGGAGGGTGAGGGATTACAGTGTCACCGGGGGCCAGCGAACGCCCTCATCCCCCGCGCGAGAACCGGATCGCGTCGCGCTCCGGTGCGCGGGCTCCCCCTTCTCCCCTCGGGAGAAGGATTACGCCGCCGCCAGCTCCCCCCGGGCGCCCTGTTCCAGCAGGGCGATGGTGCGGTCCAGGCCGTAGATGGCGGCGAAGGAGCCGAACCGGGGACCCTGGCTCTGGCCCAGCAGAACTTCGTACAGGGCCGCGAACCAGGCGCGCAGGGGCTGGAAATCGTGTTCCTTGCCCACCGCATAGACCTCGTTCTGGATCACCTCGCCGTCGGTGGTGTCCGCCGGCAGGGCGCGCAGGCGCGCCGCCAGGTCGAGGAAGGCGGCGGCCTCCGCCTCCGTCGGCGCGCGGAACGCCTTCGTGGGCTTCACGAAGTCCTCGTAGTAGTTCAGCGCATGGCCCATCAGCCGGTCCAGAACCGGTTCGCTCTCGGGCGTGGCCTCGGGCAGGTAGCGGGCGAAATAGGCCCACAGCTCCGCCTTGTTCGACGCGTTGGCGACGCCCACCAGATTCAGCAGCAGCGAGAAGGACGCCGGGCTGGCGTCCCTGGGCGGCGCGCCCGAATGGATGTGCCAGACCGGGTTGTCGATCTGCTTGGGCGGCTCCTGCTCCGGGAAGCTGGTGATCGCCTGCAGATAGTCGTCGATGGCGCGGGGGATGACATCGAAGTGAAGCTTCTTGGCCGATTTCGGCGACTGGAACATGTACCAGCTGAGGGACTCCGGCGTGCCGTAGCGCAGCCACTCGTCCATGGTCAGGCCGTTGCCCTTCGACTTGGAGATCTTCTGGCCGGCCTCGTCCAGGAACATCTCGTAGTTGAAGCCCTCGGGCGGGACGCCGCCCAGGGCCCGGCAGACCTTTGAGGACACCTTGACCGAGTCGATCAGGTCCTTGCCGCTCATCTCGTAGTCCACGCCCAGGGCGGTCCAGCGCATGGCCCAGTCGGGCTTCCACTGCAGCTTCACATGGCCGCCGGTGACAGGAAGCTCGGTGCGCCCGCCGGCGGGGTCGTCAAACACGATGGTCCCGCGCTCCAGATTGCGCTCCAGCGTCGGCACCTGAAGCACGTGGCCGGTGACCGGGCTGACGGGCAGGAAGGGCGAATAACTCGCTCTACGCTCAGGGCCCAGCGTCGGCAGCATGATGGCCTGGACGGCGTCGAACCGCTCCAGCAGGGTTAGCAGGGCTTGATCGAACCGGCCGGAGCGGTAGGCCTCGGTCGAGCTCATGAACTCGTACTGGAAGCCGAAGCCGTCGAGGAAGGCGCGCAGGCGGGCGTTGTTGTGGGCGCCGAAGCTGTCGTGCGTCCCGAAGGGGTCGCGCACCGCGGTGAGCGGCCTGTGCAGGTCCTCGGCCAGCATGTCCGGGTTGGGCACGCCCTCGGGCACCTTGCGCAGGCCGTCCATGTCGTCGCTGAAGGCGATCAGGCGCGTGGGCCAGTGGTCGCCGGTCAGGGCGCGGAAGGCGTTACGGACCATGGTGGTGCGGGCCACCTCGCCGAAGGTGCCCATGTGCGGCAGGCCCGAGGGGCCGTAGCCGGTCTCGAAGATCACCGGACGCGCGAGGGCCGGCAGGGCGGCGAGGGCCTCGTCCGCCTTGTCCTTGCCGATCAGGGTCGCGGCCAGGTCGCGCTCGGCGTCCGTGTCCAGGCGGTGTTTGAGCAGGTGGGCCAGCAGGTTGCGGGCTTGCTCGAACGGCCAGGACCGGGCCTCACGCGACAGGGCTTCGATGTTTTGCAGCATGAGGTGGGCTTAGGGCGCGGAGCGCCCGCCGGTCAATGGATTCCGCCGGGGATCAGCCGACCCGGGCCAGTTCCGGGACGCGGGTGACCTCGCGCCAGGCGTGGGGCGCGGCCAGAAGGGCGCGGACCAGCTGGTTGTTCAGGGCGTGGCCCGCCTTGACGCCCTCGTAGCGGCCCAGCAGGGGCGCGCCCAGCACATAGAGGTCGCCGATGGCGTCCAGCGCCTTGTGCTTGACGAACTCGCGCTCCATCCGCAGCCCGCCCGGGTTCAGGATGGTGTCGCCGTCGATGACCACGGCGTTCTCGAGGCTGCCGCCGCGGGCCAGACCGGCGCGGCGCAGGGCCTCGACCTCATGGGCGAAGCCGAAGGTGCGGGCGGCCATGATCTGGTCGCGGAAGGTGGCCTCGTCGACCACGAAATCCACCACCTGGTTGCCGATGACCTTCGAGTCGAAGTCGATCTCGAAGCGCATCTCGTAGCGGTCGCAGGGCAGCAGGACGGCGCGCTTGTCACCCTCCGCCACCACGACGGGCTCGAGGATCTCGATGTAGCGGACGGGCGCCTGCTGGCGGCGGAAGCCCGCGCGGTCCAGAAGCTGGACGAACGGCAGGGCCGAGCCGTCCAGGATCGGCAGTTCCGGACCGTCGACCTCGACGATGACGTTGGACACGCCCAGGGCCGCGAAAGCCGCCATCAGGTGCTCGATGGTGGACAGGCGCACGCCGTCGGCGTTCTCGATCATGGTGTTCAGGCGCGCCTCGACCACCGCCTCGCCCGACACCGGGATGCGGTTGTCGCGGTCGGTGACGTCGGTGCGCACGAAGACCACGCCCGTGCCCGCAGGGGCAGAGCGGATGACCAGCCGCACGCGCTCGCCCGAATGGACGCCCACGCCCGCGCAGATGGCCGGCGCGCCCAGCGTGCGTTCGTGATGATCGTCGCGTCCGAACAAATGCAGATACCCGTAATGCTACCGTCACAAGACGGTCTACGCCCCGTCATGCAGTTAATGACGGGGCGGCAAAGGGTAAATGAAATCCGGGTTTCGGATTGTTTCGCCGCACCGCGAAACCCTTGCGATGCAAGGGATCGCGATGGTTACGAATTAGTTTGCGAGACGACGCAGGAAGGACGGGATCTCGAGATCGTCGTCGGCCTGGGTCTGCTGGGGCTCGTCCACGGGCTGGACCTGGTGGGTCGGACGCATCTGGGGCGCCGCCTGGGCCGGAGCGTCCTGGTGGTAGCTCTGGCTGGTCGGGGACCGGCGGCCGCGTCCGAACAGGCTCCAGCCGCGCTTCGGCTCCTGGTTCTCGAACAGGCTGTCGTCGGCGTACTGGGCCGGCTGGGCCGGTTGCGGGGCCGGACGGCGCGCGGGGGCGGGCTCGGGACGACGGTCGAAGTACAGGTCGCCCTGCTCGGCCTCGGCGGCCTCGTCCTCATACTCGTCGACCGACGGATCGACGATGCGGCCGATGACGCGCTCGGGATCAGCCGGGGCGGCGGCGGGCGGGGCCTGGCGGATGATCGGCTCGGCGTCGACCCTGGGCTGGGGCGCGGGAGCCTGGGCCGCCGGCTGCACCGGTTCGCGGGCGTAGGACGGCGCAGCCGGCTCGCGGGCCGTCATGGGCTCGTGACGGGTGGCGGCGGCGTAGCTGGTGGCCGCGGTCGGCATGGCCGGGGCGCGCGGGGTCTCCACCGGACGCTGCTGCGGGGGCTCGATGGACTGGGTCGCTTCCTCGTCCATGCCGGTGGCGACCACGGAGACGCGCAGCTTGCCTTCCAGCGCCGGATCGAAGGCGGCGCCGAAGATGAAGTTGGCGTCCATGTCCACTTCGGCCGAGATGGCGTTGGCGGCTTCGTCCACCTCCATCAGGGTCATGTCCATGCCGCCGGTGATGTTGACCAGCACGGCCTTGGCGCCCTTGAGGCTGGTTTCGTCCAGCAGGGGGTTGGCGATGGCGTTCTGGGCGGCCAGCAGGGCGCGGTCCTCGCCCGAGGCCTCGCCGGTGCCCATCATGGCCTTGCCCATCTCGGACATGACCGCGCGCACGTCGGCGAAGTCCAGGTTGATCAGGCCCGGCAGGATCATCAGGTCGGTGATGGAGCGCACGCCGGAGTGCAGCACCTGGTCGGCCATGCCGAAGGCGTCGGCGAAGGTGGTCTTCTCGTTGGCGACCCGGAACAGGTTCTGGTTCGGGATGACGATCAGGGTGTCGACGTAGCGTTGCAGCTCCGCGATGCCGGCGTCGGCCAGGCGCATGCGGTGGCGGCCCTCGAAGGTGAAGGGCTTGGTGACCACGCCCACGGTCAGGATGCCGCGGTCACGGGCGCATTTGGCGATGACGGGGGCCGCGCCGGTGCCGGTGCCGCCGCCCATGCCGCCGGTGATGAAGATCATGTGCGCGCCTTCCAGGTGCTCGTGGATCTCGTCCACGGACTCCTCGGCGGCGTTCATGCCCACTTCGGGGTGGGCGCCCGCGCCCAGGCCCTGGGTGATGGTGGCGCCCAGCTGGATGCGGCGGTCGGTCTTGGCGAACGACAGATGCTGCGCATCCGTGTTGGCGACGACGAATTCGACCCCTTCGAGGCCGGCGTCGATCATGTTGTTGACGGCGTTGCCGCCGGCGCCCCCGACACCGAACACGACGATGCGGGGCTTGAGTTCAGTGTGTTGCGGCTTGACCAGCGACAGCGACATTTTGGTTTCGACCTTCCGACCCGTTTGTACGGGACCCTACGCGACACACCCCCGCGAATCACATGGGCCCGGACCCTGCGTTAATGAAAGAACCATCAACGTTAAGAGACGGTTACCCGTTAGCGTGAGTCGCCCGGAAATAAAGGGCCAGGAGCAGGAAATCATAGGCATTGATCACGACCGCCGGGCGAGCGATGATCTTTTATCATGTGGCTTAAATTGGGGGCTTTCAACACCATGTCCATCGTAACCCGGTTCGCCGGACTCGCCTTGCTCGCCAGCGTCGCCCTGACGCCCATGGCCGCGGCGGCGCAGCAGTCAGAGCGGTCGACGCCGCCCACCGTCGAACAGATGGCGGCCCTGCCGCTGATGTCGAGCTTCGCCATCTCGCCGGACGGACGGCACATGGCCGCCCTTCAGGCGCGCGGGGACGATAACGTCATCCTGGTCTGGGAGACCGCCAATCTGGGCGAGGAGCCCACGGTGATCGGCGCCACCCAGATGCGCATCCGCAGCGTCAGCTTCGTCAAGAATGACACCCTGGCCGTCAACCTGTGGCAACCGTTCGACGCGAACTACGGCGGGGTGGTGAAAACCTTCATCACCAAGCTGATGTTCACGGACCTGCGCGGCCGCAACTGGCGCGACCCGATGGACGCCCAGCGGACGCGCTCCGAAAGCGAGGCGGAGTTCGCCCGCCTGCAGTCCCCCACCATTCTGGACATCCTGCCGAACGATCCGGACGACATTCTCGTGCAGCTGGGCGGCGACGTCCTGCGGCTGAACGTCCGGACCAACCGCGCCGAACGGGTCCAGCGCGCCAGTGAGCGCGTGATCGACTATGAGACCGATCTCACGGGCGAATTGCGCGCCCGGACGATCGTCGACCGCGACGGCGACGGCCTGTACATCGCCACCGAGTTCCGCAACGCCAGCGGCGGCTGGGAAGAACACTTCCGCAGCCACATCCGCAACCGCGAGACCTTCGCGATCGCCAGCTTCAGCGCCGATCCGAACATCGCCTACGTCATCTCCAACCGGGGTCGCGACAAGTCCGCCATCCTCGAATACAACATCGCCACCCGCAGCCTGGGCGAAGTGGTGTTCGAGCACCCCCTGTTCGAGGCCACCGGCGTCAGCATCGAGCGCACCGAGGGTCCGGACTTCGGCGAGGTTCTGTCCTTCGGCTACGCCGGGCCGCGGTCGAGCAGCTTCCCGGTCGACCCCGAGTACGAAAGCCTCGTGCGCGGACTGGAAGCCGCCCTGGGCGTCGAGAACCATCCGCTGGAAATCATCGACCCGGCCACGGGCGAAAGCCGCACCCTGGCCTATCCGACCGACCGCTACATGCGCATCCAGTCCGCTTCGGACGACTGGTCGACGGCGGTGGTCTGGGCCGGCGGCCCCAACGACCCGGGCGCCTACTACCTGTATACGGACGGCCGGCTGGCGCAGCTGGGACAGCCCTATCCGGGGATCGACCCGGAGTCGCTGGGCTCAACCCGGCTGGTCTACTATGAGGCGCGTGACGGACTGACCATCCCCGCCTTCCTGAGCACGCCTTCCGAGGAGCTCTACGGCGAGGGGCCCTACCCGTCGGTCATCATGCCGCACGGCGGCCCCTGGGCGCGCGACGAGATGACGTGGGACAGCTCCATGTGGCGCTGGCTGATGACGTCGCGCGGCTACGCCGTTCTCCAGCCGCAGTATCGGGGCTCCGACGGCTGGGGCAACCGTCTGTGGATGGCCGGCGACAACCAGTGGGGCCAGGCCATGCAGGACGACAAGGACGACGGCGCCCGCTGGATGATCGAGCAGGGCATCGCGCAGGAAGGCCGCATCGCCATGTTCGGCTTCTCGTACGGCGGTTACGCGGCCATGACGGCGGCGGTGCGTCCGAACGGTCTGTACCGCTGCGCCATCGCCGGCGCCGGCGTCTCCGACCTGACGCGCATCCGGTCGCAGCTGTTCACCAACCCCTACACCCGTGAAGCGCAGCGCGACACGGTGTCGGGCCTGAGCCCGGTCAGTGAAGCCCACAACATCCAGATCCCGATCATGGTGTTCCAAGGCGAGCGGGACCGGACGGTGACCCAGGACCACTCGGACAACTTCGTCGCCCGCGCGCGCAACAGCGGCCAGGACGTCCAGTACCACCTGATCGCCGACTATGCGCACGGTCCGGCCTGGACCACGGGCATCATGGCCGAGCAACTGGGCTACATCGACGACTACCTCGAGAACGGCTGCGGAGGCTCCGGGCTGTAAGGCCGTAGCCATTGCAAACAGGAAAAGGGGCGGTCCTTCGACCGCCCCTTTTTCTTGTCACGGCCGGCGGGCGGCTACAGGTTCTCGCGCAGCCAGCCCGCGGCGCGGGCGATGAAACCGCCGGAATGGACGCGCGGGGCGTCGGCGGCCGTGATCTGGCGCGACATGAGCTTGCGGGCGGAGACCGCCTCGCGGGGGCCGTAGGCGGCGCGCAGCAGCACCCCCGCGGCGGAACAGAAGGCCGGGCCCGAGGCGGCGTCGGCCAGGTGGGGCGCTCTCTGGGGACGGCCCAGGCGCACCGGACGGTCAAACACGCGCACGGCCAGTTCGCGCACGCCGTTGAGCTGGCTGGCGCCGCCGGTCAGGACGATGCCCGTGCCGGGCTCCAGGCCGGGGCCCGAGGCCTTGAGCCGGTCGCGCAGCAGCTCCAGCGTCTCCTCCACGCGCGGGGCGATGACGGTCTTGAGCATGGCGCGCGGCACGATCACGGGGCTGGAGCCGGGCTCCTCGCCCCGCGGGGGCGCCTCCAGCATCTCGCGGTCCTCGTTGGGCGAGGCCATGGCCGAGCCGTGCAGGGTCTTGAGCCGCTCGGCGCCCGCCTTGGAGGTGGACAGGCCGCGCGCGATGTCGGCCGTGACATGATCGCCGCCCACGTTCAGGCTTTCCACGTGCAGCAGGGAGCGCCCGCCCCACACCGCCGCCGAGGTGGAGCCGCCGCCCATGTCGATGGCGACGCAGCCCAGATCCATCTCATCGTCTTCCAGCGCCGCCAGGGACGACACCACCGGCGCCGCCGCCACGCCCTGAAGGTCCAGGTGGGCCAGCTCGAGGCAGTGGCTGAGGGTGGCGAACACGCCCTCGGCCATGGAGACGACCAGCAGGTCGAGCCCCAGATTGGCGCCGCGCATGGCGCGGGGATCGCGCACGCCGCGGGAGCCGTCCACCGACCAGGCGACGGGCAGGACGTGGATCGGGCGGCGATTGGCCAGACGCACCTGCGACAGGGCCATGGCGATGGCCCGGGCCAGGTCGGCGTCGCCGACGGGATTGGCGCCCAGCGACACCCGGGCCTGGACCCGGTGGCTGGACAGCTGGCCGATGGCGGTGGAGACGATGACGCCGGAGACGGGCGCGCCCGCCGCCCGCTCGGCCCGCTCGACGGCGTGGCCGATGGCCTGGGCGGCCTCGTCCATGTTGACGATGGCCCCGCCCTTGATGCCGCGGGACTGCACATGGCTGGCGCCGGCGACGCGCACGGTGCGGTCGGCGTGGCGCACGCCCTCGGGCTTCATGATGAAGCAGGCGACCTTGGCGTGGCCCAGGTCGAGGGCGGCCACCACCGGGGCGCGGTTGTGCGCGCCAACGGGAAGGTTCTGATCGGTCCTGCGCCCTGACATGGTGTTCAAGCCCTCACAAAATCACGCCGACGCGCCCGCCGGGCGAACAGCCACGGCGTCCGGGGCGCGCAGGTCTACACGTTCAAAGCCGAGGTCCAGCAACCGCTCGCGCTGGTCCATGGAGTCCAGCTGGATGAGGGCCGCTTCCTGATTGGACGCCGGAAGCTGGATGACGCCCCCGTCCCTGAGCCGCACGTCCCAGCGCCGCTCATCCACGCGGACCAGGGCCTCGACGCGGCTCATCAGGCGGGGGCGCTGGCGCAGCAGGGGCAGGATGTCCGAGGCGGCCTCGGCGGCGCCCGTGCCCACCACCAGCGGCAGACGCGGATAGCGGCCCGGATCGGCGCCGGGGATCACCTGGCCGGACCCGTCGACCACATAGTTGCGGCCGCCCGTCTGCCAGACGGCCAGACGGTCATGCTCGGTGACGGCCACCACAAGGGTGTCGGGCAGCAGGCGCACCACGCGGGCCGAGCGGACCCAGCCCACCTGCTCCACCGAGGCGCGCACGGCGTCCAGGTCGACGGCGGTGATGGGCTGGCCCCGCTGAAGATCAATGGCGGCCTGGATGGCGGGGCGGGCCTCGTCCGAGGCGCCGGTGACGTGCACGCGGTTCAGGGCCAGACCCATGCCGGCCAGCTGATTGTTCACGCCGCTGGAGACCGACGCGCCGATGCGGTCGGCGCGCGCGCCGGTGAACAGCACCGCGCCCACCAGCACGACGCCGGCGGCGAAGCTGATGATCACCGCGCGGGGCGACAGGTCCAGACGCCCCAGCGCCGCCATCTTGCCGGGCGTCGCGGGTGCGTTGCGCGAGGCGCCCCGACGCGGCGCCCCTTTCCTGGGAGCGCTCTTGCGAGGGGCCTGGTTTGAACTCTGTCGCCGACCGCCGCGCACTACCGCGGGCATGAGGCGTCCTCCACCATCCACCGAACCAGATCCACATACGCCATTCCGGTGAAGGCGGCCTGCTCGGGCGCGAGCGAGGTCGGCGTCATGCCGGGCTGGGTATTGACCTCCAGCAGAACAAGATCGTCGTTAAGATCGTCATAACGAAAGTCCGATCGGGTCACCCCTCGGCAACCAAGCGCGGCGTGCGCCCGCTCGGAAATCCGCAGGGCGGCCTCGAAGACGCGGGCCGGCAGATCGGCGGGAAGCACGTGCCGGGACCCTCCCGGCGCGTACTTGGCCTCATAGTCGTAGAAGCCCTTGGTGGGGGTGATGTCGGTCACGGTCAGGGCGCGGGGGCCGGACTTTTCCCCAAGAACCGTCACCGCCAGCTCCTTGCCGGCGATGAAGGGCTCGACCATCACCTGTTCGCCATAGGTCCAGCCGGGCTCGCCCACCTCGGCGACGGGGCGGTTGGCGCCCTCGCGCACCAGATAGACTCCGACCGACGACCCCTCGGCGTTGGGCTTGACCACATAGGGGGGCGCGATGACGTGGCGGGCGGCCACCTCGTGGCGGTCGAACAGGCCGCCGCCGGGCACCACGATGCCCGCGGCCTTCAGCACCGCCTTGGACTTGTCCTTGTCCATGGCCACGGCCGAGGCCATGACGCCGGAGTGGGTGTAGGGGATCTGCAGCGTCTCAAGGATGCCCTGGACGCAGCCGTCCTCGCCCCACACCCCGTGCAGGGCGTTCAGGGCCACGTCGGGCTTCAGCGCGGCCAGCACCTGGGCGAGGTCGCGCCCGGCGTCCACGCGGGTGACCCGGGCCGCCTGCCCTTCCAGGGCGTCGGCGCACATGCGGCCGGACGACAGGGAGACCTCCCGTTCGGGCGAGATGCCGCCCATGAGGACGGCGACGTGGAGATCCTGGATCGGGCGGTTCATGGTCGAGCTCCGCGCTCAGGCGGGCCGCCCGATGCGCCTGATCTCCCATTGCAGATCGACGCCGAATTTATCCTTAACGTCGGCGCGCACGGCCTCGCCCAGACCCTCGATGTCGGCGGCCGTGGCGTCGCCCGGATTGATCATGAAGTTGGAGTGCAGTTCGCTGAACTTGGCGCCGCCGCCCGAGGCTTTGAACAACTTGCCGCGCCAGCCCGCGTCGTCGACCAGCTTCCACGACGAATGCCCCTCGGGGTTCTTGAAGGTGGAGCCGCCGGTCTTTTCGCGGATGGGCTGGGTGGTCTCGCGCCGCTCGGTGATCGCGGTCATGCGGGCCTGCACCGCCGCCGGGTCGTCGGGACGGCCGCGATAGGTGGCCTCGATCCAGATGATGTCGGCGGGCGCCTCGGAATGGCGGTAGGTGTAGCCAAAATCGGCCAGCTGATACGCGACACGCTCACCTGCGCGGTTGAGGCCCCACGCGGAGACCAGCACATCCTTCGTCTCGGACCCGTAGCAGCCCGCGTTCATGGTCAGGGCGCCGCCGATGGCGCCGGGGATGCCCGCATAGAACTCCAGCCCCGCCACGCCCGCCTTGGCCGCCGCGCGGGCGACCATGGCGTCAAGGGCCCCGGCGCCGGCGGTGATCGTATCGCCATCCACCGTCACGCCGCCGAATGGGCGACCGGCCAGACGCACCACCACGCCCTCAACGCCCCCGTCGCGTACGATGACGTTGGAGCCCACGCCCAGAACCTGCACCGGGACGGCGGGGTCCAGCGCCTTCAGGAAAGCGGCCAGGTCGTCGGCGTCGGCGGGGATGAACAGCACGTCCGCGTTCCCGCCCACCCGGAACCAGGTGTAGGGGCCCAGCGGCTCGTCCCGCAGCAGCTTGCCGCGCACCTCAGGCAGGGTCATCACGCGAGCGCCTCCAGCTGGGCCGGCAGGGCGTAGGCCCAGGCGGTGATGTCGCCGGCGCCCAGCAGGACCACCACGTCGCCGGGGTGGGTCTCGTCCTTGATGGCGCGGGGCAGGACGGCGGCGTTCTCCAGCGGCAGCACGCGGCGGTGGCCGAAGCGGCGCAGCCCCTCAACCAGGGCGTGCTTGTCGACCCCCTCGATGGGCGTCTCGCCCGCCGCATAGACGTCGGCCACCAGAACGGTGTCGGCGTCGGAGAAACAGGTGGAGAAGTCGTCCATCAGGTCGCGCAGGCGGGTGAAGCGGTGCGGCTGGACCACCGCGATCACCTTGCCGCCTGCGGCGGTGTCCACCACCTGGCGCGCGGCCTTGAGCACCGCGGCGATCTCGACCGGATGGTGGCCGTAGTCGTCGACGATGCGCACCCCGTCCACGATGCCGGTGGTGGTGAAGCGGCGCTTGACCCCGCCGAAGCCGGCCAGGCCCTTGCGGATGGACTCGTCGTCCACCTCCAGCTCGCGGGCCACGGCGATGGCGGCCAGGGCGTTGGAGACGTTGTGCCAGCCCGCCATGGGCAGGTGCAGGTCCCTGATGCGGATGGGCTCTTCCAGCGCGGCGAGGCCGGCGCCCTGGATCACCACGTCGAAGCGGGCGCCGTCGGGGCCCATCTCGCAGCTCTCGGCCCGCACCATCGCCTGGGGGTTCACGCCGTAGGTGATGAGGCGGCGGTTATCGATGGTGGCCACCAGCTTCTGCACCTCGGGATGGTCCAGACAGACCACGCCGAAACCGTAGAAGGGGATGTTCTCGATGAAGTCCACGAAGGCCCGGCGCACGGCGTCGAAATCGCCGTAGTGGTCCAGATGCTCCGGGTCGATGTTGGTGACGATGGCCACGGTGGACTTGAGGCGCAGGAAACTGCCGTCGCTCTCGTCGGCCTCCACCACGATCCAGTCGCCGTCACCCACCTTGGCGTTGGTGCCATAGGCGTTGATGATGCCCCCGTTGACCACCGTGGGATCCAGATTTCCCGCGTCCAGCAGGGCCGCGACCATGGAGGTGGTGGTGGTCTTGCCGTGGGTGCCGCCCACGGCGATGGAGAACTGCAGCCGCATCAGTTCGGCCAGCATCTCGGCCCTGCGGACGAGGGGGATGCGGCGCTGGCGGGCGACCACCATCTCGGGATTGTCGGGCTTGACGGCGGTGGAATAGACCACGGCCGAGACGCCCTCGCCCACATGGGCGGCGTCGTGGCCGATGAAGATGCGGGCGCCCAGGGCCTCGAGCCGCTCGGTGTT
This sequence comes from Brevundimonas sp., assembly GCA_036963825.1. Taxonomy (GTDB): domain Bacteria; phylum Pseudomonadota; class Alphaproteobacteria; order Caulobacterales; family Caulobacteraceae; genus Brevundimonas. The sequence goes on along the minus strand of JBALUZ010000011.1, from coordinate 16,679 downwards.
GGCGCTGGCCCTGGCGTCGGAGCCCTGCACCAGATAGCCGATCTTGAGCATGATCTCGGCGATGCCGCTCATGCCGATGCCGCCGATGCCGACGAAATGGACGGGGCCGAGATGGAACGGGACGGGTCTGAGGCGTGCGATCATCACAGGGCTATAGCCGTCACAATCCCGCCTGCGAAGGGCCAAGACGCTTTGCCTGCGGCGCCGCGCGCTGCTAGGCGGGAGCCATGCTCGCCCTGCTTTTCGCCGCCGCCCTGCAGACCCCTGCGCCGCCGCCGGACACTCATGATCTCGTGCTGAGCAGCGTCGGGCGGTTCGCCGTGTTCGCCGACCGCGCCAGTGTGGCGCGCGAGGGCGAGGTGGTGACGATCCGGGCGCTTCAGGTGGTGGAGCCGGGCTTTCAGGCGGGCGGACGCGCCTATGCGGGCGGCTGGTCCCGCTGGCGGTTCGACTGCAGCGGGCGGACGGGCGACCGGCTGGATTTCGCCTCGCTGGCCGAGGACGGGGCGGAGGGACCGGCCACGCCGGATTCCACGCCGCCCACGCCCGTCAGTCCCGGCGGCGACATGGGCGACCTGTTCGAGATCGCCTGCGGCGGGGCGGCGACGGACGCCGAGGCCGTCACGACGACGGCGGGAGCCGTCAGCCGGGGTCGCGCGCTTCTGGCAGAGCGGGATGGCCCTGGGCCGACGGACTGACCTCCTCGGCCGCGAAGCGCTCGCGCGGCAGGGCCTGCGGGCACTCATCGCGCATGAAGGCCATCAGCTTCTCGCGCACCTCGCAGCGCAGGTCGAAGGCGGCGCCGCCGTTTCTGGCGCTCATCAGGGTCCGCACCTGAAGGGTGCGCTCGGTGATGTCGGTGACCTGCATCACCTGGACGTCGCCGTCCCAGTGAGGCGACGCCTTGACGATGGCCTCGAAGGCCGCCCTCAGCCGGTCAATGGGCGCGGCGTAGTCCACATAGAAGAAGGCCGAGCCGATCAGGCGGGCGTCGTCCCGGGTCCAGTTCTGGAACGGGCTGGTGATGAAATAGGTCAGCGGCAGGATCATGCGCCGCCAGTCCCACAGCCGCACCACCACATAGGTTGAGGAGATCTCCTCGATGTTGCCGAACTCGCCCTCGACGATCACGGCGTCCTCGAGCCGGATCGGCTGGGCCGTGGCGATCTGCACGCCGGCGATCAGGTTGGTCAGGAACGGCTGCAGCGCCAGACCGGCGATGATGCCCACCACGCCCGCGGAGGCCAGCAGCGACAGGCCCCATTGCCGCACCTCGGGAATGGTCAGCAGCGCCAGGGCCAGGGTGACGAGGGCGATCAGCACGGCCGCCACCCGCTGGAGAATGCGAGTCTGGGTGACGTGCTTGCGCGCCACCAGATTGTCCTCGGAGGCCATGTTGAAGCGGCGCAGATAGACCACGGCCCACATGTCCACGGCGCCGATCACCATCCATCCGGTGACCACAATGAAGGCGAACAACAGGGTGCGGCGGATGAATTCGCTGGTGGCGGGGTCCAGCGGCGAGATGGTGATGGCCAGGGCGAAGGCCACGATCAGGACCGCCAGCCGCACCTTCATGCGCGCCCGCGCCACCACGCCGCGCCAGAACAGGTCCCGCTTTCGCACCAGGAAGGTGAGGACGCGGAACACGATGCTGTTGGCGATCAGGCCCGCCGCCACCGTCACCACGACCACCAGGCTGATCACCGCCCATTCCGGCAGCCAGTCGAACTGCCGCCACAGCAGGAAGACCCTGCGGGTGAGGTTCACGATCGGTTCGGGCATGGCGGCGTAAGTCATGAATGGACCTCCCGTTCCGTGCATCAGCCGACGGCCGCAGTACGCTCCACGACGTCGGCGAGGCGCTTCACCGCGTCCGGCATGGCCACCGAACGGGCGGCGCCGGCGCGTGCGGCCAGGCCGGGCGCGCTGGACAGCAGGGACTGCACGGCGGCGCCCAGGCTGTCCACCGTCAGCTCGTCCTCGGTGATGACCCAGGCCGCGCCCGCGTCGGCCAGCAATTTCGCGTTCGCACGCTGATGGTCGTCGGTGGCGATCTTCAGCGGGATCAGGATCGACGGCAGACCGGCGACGGCCAGCTCCGACACGGTGGAGGCTCCGGCCCGCCCGATCACCAGATGAGCGCCCGAAAGACGGGCGGCCATGTCGCGGAAGAAGGGCGCCACCTCGGCCGCGATGCCGGCCTCCAGATAGACCTGCTGCGCGGCGGCAAGGGATTCGGCCCGGGTCTGCTGCTCCACCTTCAGGCGGGCCCGCAGGGTCTCGGGCAGGGCGGCCAGGGCGCGCGGCGCGGTCTCGGACAGGATGCGGGCGCCCTGGCTGCCGCCGGTGACCAGCACCCGGATGCGATAGTCCGGCGCCACATAGGCGCGGTCATGCAGGGCGCGGATGTCCGCGCGCACAGGGATGCCGACCACCTCGATCGGCGACCGGAGCCGGTCCGGCGCCCGTTCCAGGGTCGGGAAGGCCGAGGCCACCTGATCCACCCAGGGGGCCAGCCAGCGGTTGGTGCGGCCCAGCACGGCGTTCTGTTCGTGGATCAGGGTCGGCCGCTTCTGGCTGATGGCGGCCAGGAGGGCGGGCGCGGACGGATAGCCGCCGAAGCCCACCACCACCGCCGGATCCAGGCGGTCGAAGGCCTTGCGCGCCTGCAGCACGCCCTGGGCGATGGCGCCGGCCGCCTTGAGCATGCCAAGAGGGCCCGAGCCGGTGGCCGCGTCCAGATCGAGGCGCTCCTCCGCCGGGAAGCTGTGCGCGTACTGCTCGCCGCGCCGGTCGGTGGCCAGAACGATGCGCCAGCCGCGGGCGGCCATCTCGCGGGCCAGGGCCTCGGCGGGGAACATGTGGCCGCCGGTGCCGCCGGCGGCGAGAACGCAGACTCGGGAAGGATTCATCGCGGCAGGATGCGACGACGGTTGCGCGGCAGCAAGGCGCCCGGTTCATACGCCCCGGGACGGCGGCGGGTCAGGGCCAGGGCGAACCCCATGGTCAGCCCCATGGCCAGCATGGACGAGCCGCCGTAACTGACGAACGGCAGGGTCATGCCCTTGGTGGGAATCAGGTTCAGGTTCACCGCGATGTTGATGGTGGCCTGCAGGCCGATCAGCAGGAACAGGCCGGCCGCGGCCGTCTGCTGGTACGGATCGGCCAGCTTCATGGCGCGCGACAGGCCGCGCAGGACGATGAAGGCGTAAAGGCCGATCAGGATCAGCGAGAACACCAGGCCGAACTCCTCGGCCGCCACCGAATAGATGAAGTCGGTGTGCAGGTCCGGCACGCTGCGCTTCATGACGCCCTCGCCCACGCCCCGGCCCAGCAGGCCGCCGGCGGAGATGGCCTCGGAGGCGCGGTCGATCTGGTAGGTGTCGGCGGCGCCCGGAGACAGGAATTTGGCCACCCGGTCGCGCACGTGATCGAAAACGAAATAGACCGCCACCAGGCCGCTGATGAAGACCCCGCCCAGCACCGCCATCCAGCGGATCGGCACGCCCGCCATGAAGAACACGGCCATGAAGGTGGTGGTGATCAGCAGGGTCTGGCCGATGTCCGGCTGGATCACCAGCAGGCCCACGGTCAGCACATAGACGGCGAAGGCGATGGAGACGCCGGGGACCCCCTGCCCCTTCTGCGCCTCGGCGAACATCCAGGCGGCGAAAACGATCAGGCCCGGCTTCGCGAACTCCGACGGCTGCAGACCGAACGGGCCGAGGTTGATCCACCGGGCCGCGCCCTTCACCTCGTTGCCGATGAAGGGCAGCAGCATCATGACGATGATGGCGCACACCAGGGCCAGGACAGCGATGCGCCGCACCCCGCGCGGCGACAGCAGCGACGCGATCAGCATGGCGCCGCCGCCGGCGCTGGCGAACACGATCATGCGCCAGGCGTAGTGGAACGGGTCGGTGATGGACTCGTCGGCGCGGATGGCGGCCGGGCTGGAGGCGAACGACAGGGCCACGCCCAGGAAGATCAGGGTCGAGGCCGCCGCCAGCAGACCCTTGTCCACCGTCCACCACCACTGGGCGATGGGCGAGGTGTCGTTGCGGGAGAACGGATGCGAATAGCTGTTCGCGGTCATGAGGCGGCGTCCTCGATCACGGGCGGCGCGGCGCCGAGGCCCAGTACCGCGGCGCGGAACGCCTCGCCCCGCGCCTCGAAGTCCGGGTACTGGTCGAAGGAGGCGGCGGCCGGGCTGAGCAGAACCACGGCGTCCCCGTCGTTGGCCCCGGCCCACTCGGCCGCGTCGCGGGCGGCGGCGGCGACGGCGGACTGCATGTCGCCGCACAGGGAGACCGGCGCCGCGTCGTCGATCTCGGCGGCGAAGGCGTCGGCGGCCTCGCCGATCAGATAGGCATGGGCGATGCGGGGAAACAGCGGCGTCAGGTCGGCGATGCCGCCGTCCTTGGCCCGGCCGCCCGCGATCCACCAGACCCGGGGATAGCTGGCGATGGCCTGCTTCGCCGCATCGGTGTTGGTGGCCTTGGAGTCGTTGATGAACACCACGCGGCCCAGGCGAGCCACCGGCTCCATGCGGTGGGCCAGGCCGGGGAAGGTCAGCAGGCCCCGCACGGCCTCGTCGCGGGTCAGGCCCACGGCGCGCACGGCGGCGTAGGCGCAGGCCGCATTCTGGGCGTTGTGGCGGCCCGGCAGGGAGACGGCCGCGGACAGGTCGGCGACGCGCTCGTTCCCGTCCATAAGCCAGCCGCCGCGCAGGCCGACCCCGTCCATGTCGTCGATGCGGGGGGTCCACCCGTCGTCGCTGTCCGGGGCCGCCACGGTGACGGGCACGAAGGCGGTGAGGCCCCGGGCCACGCCCTGGCTGTAGGGATCGTCGACGCCGATCACGGCGACCCCGCCGGGGGGCTGTTCCTGGAAGATGCGGCGCTTGGCGGCCACATAGCCGGCCATGCCGCCGTGGCGGTCCAGATGGTCGGGGCTGATGTTGGTCAGCACCGCCACGTCGGGCCCGAAGCGGCTGGTCAGGTCCAGCTGGTAGGACGAGACCTCGATCACATAGATGGCGTCGGGCGTCGGCTCCGGCAGGGCCAGGACGCCGATGCCGATGTTGCCGCCCACATGGACCGTGCGGCCCGCCTGCCGGAGGATCCAGCCGATCAGGGCGGTGGTGGTGGACTTGCCGTTGGTGCCGGTGACGGCGATGACCTTCGGCCGCTCCACCTCGGCCAGGGCGGACAGGGCGCGGGCGAACAGCTCGATGTCGCCCATGACCCGCACGCCCGCGTCCTTGGCCATCTGGACCGTCCAGTGGGGCGAAGGATGGGTCAGGGGCGCGCCGGGCGAGAGGATCAGGGCGGCGAAGTCCGACCAGTCCGCGCGGGACAGGTCCTCGACCGCGAAGCCCTCCGCCTCGGCCTGGAGGCGGCTGGACAGGCTGTCGTCCCACAGCACGGGATCGGCGCCGCCGGCCCGGAGCGCGCGGGCGGCGGTCAGGCCGCTGCGCCCCAGCCCGAAGACCGCGACGCGCCGCCCTTCAAAACCGGGGACGGTGATCATGGCTATCTCAGCTTCAGGGTCGACAGGCCGATGAGCGCCAGCATGGCCGCCACGATCCAGAAGCGGACCACCACGGTGGATTCGGCCCAGCCCATCTTCTCGAAGTGGTGATGGATGGGCGCCATCAGGAAGATGCGTTTTCCGGTGGCCTTGAAATACGCCACCTGGATCATCACCGACAGGGCCTCGACCACGAACAGGCCGCCGACGATGGCCAGGACCAGCTCATGCTTGGTGGCCACGGCCATGGCGCCCAGGGCGCCGCCCAGCGCCAGCGAGCCGGTGTCGCCCATGAAGATCTTGGCCGGAGGGGCGTTGTACCAGAGGAAGCCCATGCCGCCGCCGATGATGGCGGCGCAGAAGATGGCCAGCTCGCCGGCGCCCGGCACGTGGTGGACCTGCAGATACTCGGAGAACAGGAAATTGCCGACCAGATAGCTGATGATGCCGAACACGGCGGCCGCCATCATCACCGGCACCACCGCCAGGCCGTCCAGGCCGTCCGTCAGGTTGACCGCATTGGACGCGCCGATGATCACCACGGCGGCGAACACCACATAGAACCAGCCGATGTTCAGCAGCACTTCCTTGAAGAAGGGGAAGGCCACGGACGTCTCCAGCCCCGGGGACGTCGGCGAGATCTGCATCCAGACGACGGTCAGAACGCCGGCGATGACCGCCACCACCAGCTGGGCCGCCAGCTTCTGTTTTGACGTCAGCCCGGCGGAGGACTGCTTGGTCACCTTGGCGTAGTCGTCGATGAAGCCCAGCACGCCGAAGGCCGCCGTCACCAGCGACACGATCCAGATGTAGGGATTGGTCAGGTCGCCCCACAGCAGCACGGCGGCCGCGATGCCGGCCAGGATCATCAGCCCGCCCATGGTGGGCGTGCCCTGCTTGGTCAGCACGTGGCTGGCGGGCCCGTCGGCGCGGATGGGCTGCCCCTTGCCCTGGCGCGCGCGCATCCAGTCGATGAAGCGCTGGCCCATGGCCACGGCCACGATCATGGCGGTGACCAGGGCCAGACCCACCCGCACGGTCTGGTACTGGACCAGGTTCAGCAGGGGATACGCCTGGGCGATGTCGGCGTAGTAGAGATACAGCAGATAGATCATGAGGCGTCGCCCTCCTGCGCGTCGCGGCGACGCTCCATGTCGGCCAGGGCCGCGGCGATCACCGAGGCCTTCGAGCCGTTCGATCCCTTGACCATGACGATGTCGCCCGGCCGGACCTCCTCGACCAGGGCCTCGGCAAGATCGGCGGCGGTCTCGCGCCACAGACCGCGGCGCTCGGGACGCAGGGCCTCGTGCAGATGTTTCATCAGAGGCCCGGCCGTGTGGACCAGATCCAGCCCGGCCGCGTCGATGGTGTCAGCGAGCCCGGCGTGCAGCGCGCGGGACTGGTCGCCCAGCTCCAGCATGTCGGTCAGGGCGACCATGCGGCGGCCGCCTGCCGCCACCGGCCGCGCGCCAAGGCTGAGGAAGCCGGCCCGCATGGACAGGGGATTGGCGTTGTAGCTCTCGTCGATGAGCAGGAAGGCGCCGCCGCGAATGGCGACGCTCTTGTTCTGGCCCCGTCCGGCCAGCGGCTGGAACGCCGACAGGGCCTGCAGCGCCGTCTCGACCGGCACGTCCAGGGCGTCCAGCATCAGGATCACGGCCAGGCAATTGTGGCCCCAGTGGAAGCCGGACTGCCGGAGGGAGAACACGTGATGGCGGCCGAAGATCTCCGCCTCCACCCGCGCCCCGTCCGGGTTGGGGGTGAAATCGATCAAGCGGGCGTCGGCGTCCGCGGGCGTGCCGAAACAGACCACCCGCGCGCCGGCCCGCAGGGCGGCCTGGCGCAGCGTGGGCGTCCAGTCGTTGTCGCCGTTGATCACGGCGACGCCGCCGGGCCCGAGCCCCTCGAATATGGCGGCCTTCTCACGGGCGACCCCCGCCTCGCCGTCGGCGAAGCCCTCGATGTGCACCGGCCCCACGGTGGTGACGCAGGCGGCGTGGGGCTGGACCATGCGCGACAGGGGCGCGATCTCGCCCGGCGCGTTCATGCCGATCTCGAACACGGCGCGCTCCACATCCGCGGGCATGCGGGCGAGGGTCAGGGGCACGCCGATGTGGTTGTTGAAGCTCTTGACCGAGGCGTGGGCGGGGCCGGCCAGATCGAGGCCCGCCTTGATGGCCTGGGTGACGCTGGTCTTGCCGACAGAGCCGGTGACCACGCCGCGCCGCACCTGGGGCGCGCGGTCGCGCGCGGCGAAGCCGAGGGCCTCAAGCCCCTTCAGCGTGTCGGGGACCACGATGCACGGACCGCCGTCGACCGGCCGCTCGACCAGGGCGCCGGCGGCGCCGGCCTCAAAGGCCGCGGCGACGAACTCATGGCCGTCGCGCGCGCCCTTCAGCGCCACGAACAGGTCGCCGGGCTCCACTTCCTTGCTGTTGAAGGTGATCCCCCGGGCCTCGAACCCGGCGCCCTCCATGCGGCCGCCGGTGGCCACGGCGATCTCGACAGCCGTCCAGAGGGGGTCTCTCCCCGACGATTGGGGCATCACGCGTCTTCCTTCAGGGCCTCGGCGATTTCCTGCGCGTCGTCGAAGGGGTGGGTGATTCCGCCGACGATCTGACCCTGTTCATGCCCTTTTCCGGCGACCACCACCACATCCCCGTCGCGCATCATGGCCAGGGCGTGGCGGATGGCCTCGCGGCGGTCGCCGATCTCGAGGGCGTCAGGCGCGGTGATCTTCGCGTCCGCGCGAATGGCGGCGGGGTCTTCGGAACGCGGATTGTCGTCGGTGAGGATGGCCACGTCCGCCAGCTTCTGGGCGATGGCGCCCATCAGGGGCCGCTTGGCCCGGTCGCGGTCGCCGCCGCAGCCGAACACCACGATGAGGCGGCCCGTCGCATGGGGCCGCAGGGCGGTCAGCACCGTCTCCAGCCCGTCAGGCGTGTGGGCGTAGTCCACATAGGCGTCGCCGCCCCGGGGGCCCGTGGCCACATGCTGCATGCGGCCCTGGGCGCCCTGGAGGTGCTCCAGCGCCGCCAGCACGCGGTCGGGGCTCTCGCCCGCCGCGATGCACAGGCCCGCCGCCACCAGGGCGTTGGAGGCCTGGAAGGCGCCGACCAGCGGCAGCATGAGCTCGAAAACGTCGCCGCGCGCGTCGATGGTCAGACGCTGGCCCTCGGTCGTCGCCTCGCGGGCGATCAGGCCCAGGTCCCGGCCGCGCTGACCGACGCCCATGATCGACAGACCCGCCATCAGGCCGTGCGCGGCGAACCCCGAATAGGCCGGGGAGTCCGCGTTCAGCACCGCCGTCCGGCCCCGCGGCAGCAGGGAGTCGAACAGGCGCAGCTTGGCGGCGCGGTAGGCGGCCATGTCGCCGTGATAGTCCAGGTGGTCCTGGGTCAGGTTGGTGAAGGCGGCGGCCTTCAGGGACACCCCGTCCAGACGCCGCTGCTCGAGCCCGTGGGAGGAGGCCTCCAGGGCCACGTGGGTGACGCCGCGCGCGGCGAGCCTGGACAGGATCCTGGCGGAATCCGCAGCGTCCGGGCTGGTCAGGCTGGCGCGGGTCAGGGCGTGATCGCCGTGCCAGACGCCGAGGGTGCCGACGCTGGCGCCCTCGATGCCGAGGAGAGTCCAGATCTGGCGGCAGAAGGCGGCCACCGAGGTCTTGCCGTTGGTGCCGGTCACCGCGACGCAGGTCTTCGGCTGGGCGCCGTAGAAGCCGCGGGCGGCCAGGGCGTAGGAGCGCCGCACGTCGCCGCAGGGCACCAGCACCGGCGCAGCCTCGCCCGGCGTGTCACTGGGGGCCAGGATGGCGGCGGCCCCGGCGGACAGGGCCTGGGGGATGAAGGCGCGGCCGTCGGCCGAGGCGCCGGGAATGGCGGCGAACAGGGTTCCGGGCGCGACCTTGCGGCTGTCCGCCGTCACCCCGGTGATGACCGGGTCATGACCGACGTCGCGGCGCAGCAGTTCGGAAAGACGCACGCCCGCGACGCTCACTGCGCGGCCTCCGCGTCGTCGCCGGGCTGCGGGATCGGCTCGCCCGTCGCCGTGCGCCAGCGATCGGCGCCGCGGCGCACATTCACGAAGCCGGCGATGCGGTCGATGACACGCCCGGCCACCGGGGCGGCCACGAAGCCGCCGGTGCGCGGATAGCCCTGGGGCTCGTCCATCAGGATGAAGACCATGTAGCGCGGCGCATCCAGCGGTCCGTCGGTCGGGAAGACGGCGGCGAAGGTGCCGATGGCGACCGTGGGGTCATACCGTCCGTTGACCACCTTGTTGGCCGAACCGGTCTTGCCGCCGACCCGCAGGCCGGGCGCGTCGGCCCGCGTGCCCGACCCGCGCACCACGTTGAGGCGCATCAGCTCCAGCATCTCGCGCGAGGTGTCCTCGCTGACCACCCGACGCAGGCCCGGATGGGGACCGTCGGCCGGGCGCAGGGTGAGGGGCACATAGCGCCCCCCGTTCAGCAGCGACCCCATGGCCGCCGCCGCCTGGGCCGGGGTGACCATGATGCCGTAGCCGAAGGACAGGGACGCCAGGGTCGTGTCGCGCCAGTTCACCGGGCGGCGCGGCGCCGCGGATTCGTGCAGCTCGATCGGCGCGGCGTCCAGCAGGCCCAGATCCTGGAAATAGCGCTGCATGGTGTCCCCGCCCATCTCGATGGCCAGGCGCGAGGTGCCGATGTTGGAGGAGTGCAGGAACACCTCCTCCAGCGTCATGACCCGGTTCTGGGCGTGGAAGTCCCGGATGGTGCGGTTGCCGATCTGCAGCGGGTCCGAGGCGTCGAAGGTGGTGGTCATGTCGGCCCGGCCGGTGTCCAGGCCCGCCGCGACCGTGAAGGCCTTGAAGACCGATCCCATCTCGTAGTGGCCCGAAACCACGCGGTTCATCTCGCCCGGCTGGGACTGACCCCGGCGGTTCGGGTTGTATTCAGGCCAGCTGGCCATGCCCAGGACTTCGCCGGTCTGGATGTTGGTGACGATGCCCACCGCGCCGCGGGCGCCCAGCTCGGCCGCGGCGGCGTACAGCTCGTTCTCCAGCGCGGCCTGAACGCGCAGGTCGATGGACAGCGGAACCGTCCCGCCGGTGCGGCCCGCCTCGCGGATCTCGCGATCGAACGCCAGCTCTGCGCCGGTCACGCCCCGCTCGCCGGCGAAGCCGATCACGTGCGCCGCCGAACCGCCCAGCGGATAGGCCCGGGCGTTCTCGGGCTCGAAATAGACGCCGCCCAGCGCCAGGTCGTGCAGCGCAGCCCGCTCCGGCGGCGTCAGGCCGTTCATCACCACCACGCGCCGGTCGCCGTACAGCGCGTCGCGCAGGCGCTGGCGCGGCAGACGCGGCAGGGCGGCGGTCATGGCCTGCAGCGCCGCCTCGCGGTCCCACACCTCGGCCGGGTCCACGTAAAGACCATAGTGGCGGATGTTGCTGGCCAGCAGGGACCCGTTCCGGTCCGTGAGGTCGCCCCGCGCCAGGACCGGACCCGAACGCCAGCCGCCCCCGCCCGCGTCGCCCGACAGCAGGGCCGCATGGCCGGCGCCCGCCACCAGGGCCGTGAACAGCAGGGTGAAGGCGGCGAACATCAGGGCGATGCGGACGCGGGTGTCTTCTTCCGGTCGCTGGTCGGCCTTGGCCCGCTCGAAGGCGTGCTCGATCCACCAGACCAGCGCAGCCAGCCAGCGCCACGACGGCGCCGCAGACGGGATGTGGCGGGGCTCGACGGAACTCACGGCGTCCCCTCCGCGGGCGCCGGGGCGGCCGGGGCGGAGTCATGGCCGGCCAGGGCGTCCAGGCCGCCCAGATCCGTCCGCTGCGCCACCGACACGGGCTCCAGGCCCGCATGACGGGACAGGGCTTCCAGCCGGCCGGGCTCCTCCAGCCGGGCCGCCTCGGTGGTCAGGAGCCGCACGCGCTGCCGCTCGTGGCCGATGGCCCGTTGCAGGCTGTCGATCTCCGCGCTCTGACGGGCGGCCTGGGCCTTGGCGAAATAGACCGAGACGATGATGGCGGCCAGGATGGCGACGCCGATGATCTCGACCACGCGGAAACCGCGGACCTTCCAGTTGAAAACGGAGCGCAGGGCGACACTCATGCGGCCATCCTCCCCCAGGCCGGCGCCTCGGTGCGCACGGCGGCGCGCAGACGGGCCGAGCGGGCGCGGGGGTTGGCGGCGCGCTCCGCCTCTCCGGCCTCGCGGGCGCCCTTGAACAGCAGGGTGAAGCTGGGCGCGCGGGTCTCGACCTGAATCGGCGCATGGCGCGAACCGCCGGGCGTGTTGCCGGTCCGCTCGGTCAGGAACGCCTTGACGATGCGGTCCTCCAGCGAATGGAAGGTGACCACGGCCAGCCGTCCGCCGGGGGCCAGGGTCGCCTCGGCCGCCTCCAGACCGGCGGTCAGCTCGCCCAGTTCGTCGTTCACGGCGATGCGCAGGGCCTGAAAGGTGCGGGTGGCCGGATGGATCGGCGCCCCGCGACGTCCGCCCAGGGCCTTCTCGACCACCTCGGCCAGGTCGAGGGTGCGGGTGAACGGCTTCTCGACGCGCCGGCGCAGGATGGCCGTGGCCACGCGGCCGGACTGACGCTCCTCGCCATAGAGCTTGAGGATGTGGGCCAGCGGGCCGTGATCCCAGCTGTTGACGATGTCGGCGGCGCTTTCGCCGTCCGCCGACATGCGCATGTCCAGCGGACCGTCGCGCATGAAGGAGAAGCCGCGCTCGGCCTGGTCCAGCTGCATGGACGAGACGCCGATGTCGAACACGGCGCCGTCCAGACGCGCATGCCCCGTTTCGGCGAAAGCGGCGGACAGACCCGAGAACGGCGTCTGCTTCAGTTCGAACCGACCGGGGAAATCGGCGGCCACCGCCTCGGCGTGGGGCCGCACGGTGGGATCGCGATCCAGACCCACCACCGTCGCGCCGCGCGCCAGGATGGCGCGGGTGTAGCCGCCGGCGCCGAAGGTGGCGTCGATCATGACCTCGCCCGGCTTCGGATCCAGCGCCTCGATCACCTCATCCAGAAGAACGGGAGCGTGGGGAGACGTCATCAGGCGCCCTCCCCCCGTGCGGCCAGGCTGGCGCGGCGGCGGGCCTCGCCCATCTCGCGCATGGCCTGCTGGGCCAGCTTGCGCTGCTCGGCTTCGTGCTCGCGCCAGCGGGCGCGGTCCCAGATCTGGAAGCGATCACCCAGACCGACCATGACCACGTCCGAGGACAGGCCGCCGCGCTCCACCAGCGCCTCCGTCAGGGTGATGCGGCCGGCGGTGTCGTAGGAAAGCTGCTTCAGCCCGCCGTAGAACTGGCTCTCCATGGCGGCCCGGAACGGGTCGCCGAAGGGGATGCTGTCGATGAAGGCGCGGTAGGCGGCCACGAAGCCTTCGCCGCCCGCCTCGAGGCAGTCCGCCTCGATGGAGGGAAAGCAGTAGAGGCCGGTGGCGGCGCCGTTTTCGGCGGTGCGGAATTCCTGCGGCGCCTGCAAGCGCCGCTTCGCGTCCAGCTGCTTCTCGTAGGTTGAGAGAAACACCCTTGCCCGCCTCGGATCCGTTGATCCGTCCCGACACCCGTCGCCGCATGCGGACCGGCACAACGCCGACCCTCCCCAGGTTCGCTATTGGGGTATCATGGGATCAGTTGGGAGACAATGGGATTAGTTGACACTTCTTAACCAAGAAGACCCATTCCGGGCGGCCATTTCTGTTAACTTCCAGAACATTCGCAGAACAAACAAGTATTCACAGCCTGTGGATGACTGCGTTCGCCACATGGGCGCCTCACCGGTTAACGGGATGAAAATGCCAGACGGCCTGTAAGCCGGGTTCTGTTCCGCCCCGAAGGGCGGCGACGATCATTCCTCTGGACCGGCCATTGCTGACCGGTTCTCGCGACCTACCCGGACGTCCCGGGCGGTGAGCCCTGCGGCCGAAGCCGCGCGACGTCCCTATTCGGTCTTGCTCCAGGCGGGGCTTGCCATGCCGTCGCTGTTGCCAGAGACGCGGTGGGCTCTTACCCCACCCTTTCACCCTTACCGGCCTCGCGAGGCCGGAGGTTTGCTTTCTGTGGCGCTATCCCTCGGGTCGCCCCGGGCGGAAGTTATCCGCCGCCTTTTCACCGTGGAGCCCGGACTTTCCTCGACGGGGCGAACCCCGCCGCGACCGCCCGGCCGTCTGGCGGGGCACAGATGGGCCGATCGGGCCGCGGCGTCAATCGCACAGGCTAAAGCACGCCCGTGACGCTCTCGACCTGGGCCAGCTGCAGCAGGCCCATCAGGCGCGCGCGGGTCTCGCCGTCGGCGACGCCGTCGACCCTGTCGGGCCGCCAGTGCCGCTGGAACGCCGCCACGACGATGCGGGTGTCCTCGTCATAGACCCCGGACGGCGCCGGCTCGTAGCCGAAGCGGTGCAGGCCGGCCTGCAGCACATGGACGCCAAGGCCCTCGTCGCCGGGGCCCAGGGGCGGGCCCAGGGCGGCGACGCGCTCGGCGGCGGGCTCGAACCACAGGCCGTGCCCGGCCTCGGCCAGACGCTTCCAGGGGAACAGCTCGCCGGGATCGGTCTTGCGGCGGGGGGCCACGTCGGAGTGTCCGAGGACGCGGGCGTCCGGAATGCTCCAGCGGCCGCGGATGTCGGCGATCAGGGCGATGACCGCATCGATCTGGGCGTCGGGAAAGGCGCGATAGCCCCATTCGTGGCCGGGATTGACGATCTCGACGCCAATGGAGGCGGCGTTGATGTCCGTCTCACCCTTCCACCAGGACACGCCCGCGTGCCAGCAGCGGCGCTCCTCGGGGGCGAGGCGGAACACCCGGCCGTCCTCCTCGACCACATAGTGGGCCGAGACGCGGGCCTCGGGGTTGCGCAGGCGCTCCAGCGCCTCCGCGCCGGTCTGCATGCCGGTGTAGTGCAGAAGGATCATGTCCGGCGGCGCGCGCCGGGCGTCGGTGTTGGGGGTCGGGGCGTCGGTGAAGTCCAGGGCGGTCATGGGGTCATATTCGACCGGACCGCGCCTGATGGGAAGCGGCGGTTATCGCCCCTGGCGTTCCCAGCCGTGGGCCACCCAGGTGTCGCCCACCTTCTCGGCCTCGATGACGCCGTCAGGACCGGCCGCCGCGGTGCGGGCGCGAGCCGAGCGACGGGCGCGCATGGCGAAGCCGGTCAGGAACATGACCACCCCGGCCACAAGGGCGATCACCGCCACGGCGGCGGCGGTGAACACGGCCAGCAGGGCGCCGATGGCCACCGCGATCCCGGCGGCGATCATGCCGCCCAGCCACAGGACCGAGCCCATCAGGCCGGATCCGCGCGCGGGGCGCGTGGCGAAGCCGATGCGGGTGAAGCGTGTCTGGAACTGGGTCATGGAGCTACCTTGGCGACGCCGTCATGAACGATCACTGAAAAGGCGGTGATCCTCCTCAACGCATGACCCTCAATGTCGGTCCGCGAGGGGACGCCGTCAATGCGACATCCCCTCACAGGTGAGTGTCTCAGCGCAGGGGCTGGTCGGCCATGATCACCGCCCCCTGGGACCGCATGCGCTCGGCACGGGCCCGGGCCATGACGGCCTGCACGTCCGGATCACTCATCACCCCGTTCAGGCGGATCAGGGTCTCCGCCGCCTCGCCAGAGGCGCCGAACGCCTCGCCGAGGGCCTCCCAAGTGGACAGGGGGCGCGGATAGCGGCGGAAACGCACCGATTCGTCGGCGGGAATCTCGGCCAGGGCCTTGGCGCGCTGGATGGCCTCGTGGATGCCGCCGATCTCGTCCACCAGACCCAGCTCGAGCGCCTGGGCGCCGGTCCAGACCCGGCCGCGCGCGATTTCGCGCACGCGGGCCGCCGGCAGGTCCCGGCCGGTGGAGACGCGGGTGACGAAGTCCTCATAGACCTGGTCCATCCAGCCCGAGAAGGCGGCCCGCTCGGCCTGGTTGAACGGGCGCTCGGGGGTGAAGGCGTCGGCGTACTCGCCGCCGACGCTGAGCCCGCTGATGTCCACCCCGAACCGGCCCAGGGCCTCGTCCAGCACAAACTTGCCGCCGAACACGCCGATGGAGCCTGTCAGGGTCGAGGGCTGGGCCAAGATGGCCGAGGCCTCCGACGAGATCCAGTAGCCGCCCGAGGCCGCATAGGCGCCCATGGAGACCACAACGGGCTTGCCCGCCGCCTTGGCCGCGCGCACCGCGTCCAGGATCTGTTCGGAGCCTTCCGGCGAGCCGCCCGGCGACGAGACGCGGAACACGATGGCCCGCACCGAGTCGTTCTCGATGGCGTCATAGATGGCGGCGGCGATGTCGTCCGAGCTCATCATCGATCCGGCGCCGAACGGGTCGGCCGAGCTGCGCCCGGTGAGGATGGCGCCCTCCCCGCCCACGATGGCGATGGCGTTGCGGCCCGAACCGGTGCGCTCGCCCACGGCGCTGGAATAGTCGCTGAAGCGGATGATGCGACCGTTGTCGCCCGCCAGACGACGGGCTTCGGCCTCGGCTTCATGGACGCCGCCGGTGTTGTCGATCAGGCCGAGGGCCTCGGCCTCGGCCGGGGTGTGCGGGCCGGCCTCGAAGGCGGTGCGCAGGGCGTCCGCCTCCATGCCGCGGTCGGCCGCGGCGTTGGCCAGGGCGTTCACATAGATGGAGGTCATCCAGCCCTCGGCCGCCTCGCGGTGGGCCTCGGTGAAGCCGCTCTGGGTGAAGGTGTTGACCGCGTTCTTGTACTCGTAGCGCTGTTCGAAATCGGCGGTGACGCCGTAACGCTCGAAGGCGCGGCCAAAGAAGATCTCCTCGCTGGCGAGGCCGGTGGCCTGGAAGCTGGCGTTCTCCTGCATCCAGAATTCGCTGGCCGAGGCGCCCAGCATGTAGGTGGAGACCACCGCGCCCAGCGGCATCAGGCCCTGGGAGTGGGCGATCACCGGCTTGCCCGAGTCGCGGAAGCGCCGGATGGCCTGGCGCAGCTCGTCGGCCGAGGCCGGGGTCATGCCGCTCTCGGGCAGGCGCACCAGCACCGCCTTGATGCGGTCGTCCTCCTCGGCCTGGGCGAGCACATCCACCACGCGCATCACCGACAGGCCGGACCCGCCGAAGCTGGCGAAGGGATTGGTGGGCGCCTGATCGGTCAGGCCGCCGCGCAGGTCCACTTCAAGCACCGACTGGGCGTGCACCGCGGG
>JBALUZ010000010.1:0-32483 GCA_036963825.1 Brevundimonas sp. | reverse complement strand
GTCAGCAGGTTGCGCTCGCCGTCGTCCAGCTTGGTCGCCCAGTCCTTGCAGTCCTCGCCCAGCGGCACCTCCTCGGGCATCCAGTGGACCTGCTGCTGCTTCTTCCACATGTCGAACGCCCACGGATAGCGGAACGGCTTGTAGGCCGCCGAGGCGGTCAGCAGACCGGGCAGGTCGGAACGGATCGGGGTGATGGCGTTCATGGCAATCTCGAATGCGACTCGGTCGGGCGGAAGGTCTTCACCATGAGGGTCCGACCGCCCGGCGCCAAGCCGAAACACGGCTATGTTGCGATCACTTTTTGCGCAGACCCCATATCTGGTGTGTCGGGTCCGATTTCATGGGGAGGAACCTGGGGATGAGTCGGCGGGCTCCGGCCCCGGCCGCCCTGCGCCGATCCGATCTGCCGCGTCGACGCATCCCTTCCCCCCGCCCCGCGTTCCGGCCTAGCTTGCGGGGCATGGACACCGGGGGAGGCGGCATATGCGCTGGAGAGGCGGACGACGGGGCGGCGGCATCGAGGACCGGCGCGGCATGGGCGCGGGGGTCGCCGGCGGCGGCATCGGCGTGGCCGTGCTGGGGATCATCGGCTACCTGGTGTTCGGCATCGACCCGCAGATCACCACCCAGGTGGCCGGTCAGCTGGGCGGCCTGGGCCAGGCGGAACAAGGCAAGGTGGGCACGCCCGAAGACGAGGCCGGCCAGTTCGTCGACGTCATCGGGACCAACGTCAACGATGTCTGGTCCAGGCAGATGCCGGACTATCAGCCGCCCGGCTTCGTGCTCTACGAACAGGGCACGTCCACCGACGGGTGCGGCTACGGCCAGGCGGCCACGGGGCCGTTCTACTGCCCGGCCGACCGGACGGTCTATCTGGACCTGGGCTTCTGGCGGGTGATGAGCGAGCAGCTGGGCGCCGGCGGCGACTTCGCCAAGGCCTATGTGATCGCCCACGAGATCGGCCACCACGTCCAGACCCTGACCGGCGCCTCGGACCGGGTGCGTCAGGCGCAGCAGGGCGCCCGGTCACAGGGCGAAGCCAACCGCTACTCCGTGGCGCTGGAGCTCCAGGCCGACTGCTACGCCGGGGTCTGGGCCAGGAACGCGGCCGCGGCGTCGAACGGCGAGGTGGCGCTGGAGCCGGGCGATCTGGAGGACGGCATGACAGCCGCCTCGGCCATCGGCGACGACCGCCTGTCGGGCGGCCGCGCCAGCCCGGAGAGCTTCACCCACGGGACCTCTGCCCAGCGCATGGAATGGCTGCGGCGGGGCTATGACTCCGGCGACCCCGCCGCCTGCGACACTTTCGCGACGCTGTGACCGGCCTTCTCCCGATGGGAGAAGGGGGAGCCCGCGCACCGGAGCGCCAGCGGAGGTTCTGGCGCGGGGGACGAGGGCCGGTTGGACCAGAAGGCGACCACCGAACCCTCACCCTGCGCGCGCAGGACGGATGCTGACGCATCCGTGCGCGCAGCCCTCTCCCATCGGGAGAGGGGCGCGTCTATCAGGCCAGGGCCTTCAGTTTTTCGACCAGGTCGGTGGGCTCCCAGCTGAAGCCGCCGTCCGCATCCGGCTCGCGGCCGAAGTGGCCGTAGGCGGCGGTGCGGGCGTAAATCGGCCGGTTCAGGCCCAGATGCTCGCGGATGGCGCGCGGGGTGGCGCCGCCGATCATGGCCGGCAGCTCCCGCTCCAGCACCTCTTCAGACACCTTGCCGGTGCCGTGCAGGTCCACGTGAACGGACTGGGGCTCGGCCACCCCGATGGCGTAGCTGAGCTGGATGGTGCAGCGGTCGGCCAGGCCTGACGCCACGACGTTCTTGGCCAGGTAGCGGGCCGCATAGGCGGCCGAACGGTCCACCTTGGTGCAGTCCTTGCCCGAGAAGGCGCCGCCGCCGTGCGGGGCCGCGCCGCCGTAGGTGTCGACGATGATCTTGCGGCCGGTCAGGCCGGCGTCCCCGTCCGGGCCGCCGATCTCGAACACGCCGGTGGGATTGATGTGCCACACCGTCTCGTCGGTGATGAAGCCCTCGGGCAGCACCTCGGCCACCACCGGCTTGACCAGGGCCGCCACGTCCGCCTGGGTCAGGCCCTTGGCGTGCTGGGTGGACACCACGATGGCCGTGGCGCGCACCGGCACGCCGTTCTCGTAGAACAGGCTGACCTGGCTCTTGGCGTCGGGCTCCAGCCGCGTCTCGCCGCCGTGGCGCAGCTCGGACAGGCGCTTCAGAATGCGGTGGCTGTAGGCCAGGGTGGCCGGCATGAGCTCGGGCGTCTCGTTGGAGGCGTAGCCGAACATGATGCCCTGGTCGCCCGCGCCCTCGTCCTTGCCCTCGGCGGCGTCGACGCCCACGGCGATGTCGGCCGACTGGCCGTGCAGATGGTTCTCGAAGGTCAGGGTCTCCCAGTGGAACCCGTCCTGCTCGTAGCCGATGTCGCGGACCGCGGCGCGCACGGCGTCCTCGATCTCGGCCTCGATGCCGGGGGCCCAGGCGCCGTCCTCCCAGATCCCCTTGCCGCGGATCTCGCCGGCCAGGACCACCCGGTTGGTGGTGGTCAGGGTCTCGCAGGCCACCCGGGCCTCCGGATCGCGGGCCAGGAACAGGTCGACGATGGTGTCGGAGATGCGGTCGGACACCTTGTCGGGGTGGCCTTCGGACACGCTTTCCGAGGTGAAGACGTAGGAGGTGCGGCTCACGGGCGAGGCTCCGGAATTCAAAGGAGCGCAAGCCATATAAAGATATCCTTATATCTTCAAGTGTTCTCGACCGTGAGCCGCCGCCGGTCAGTGGGCGGCCGGCCGGCCGGCGTCCTGCGCCGCCTCGGCCTGACCCGCATGGCGGCCCTCGGCGAACTCCTCGATCATCTTGGCGCAGAAGGCGGGCAGATCATCGGGATTGCGGCTGGTGACGAGGCCCTCGTCCACGACCACCTCCTCGTCCACCACCTCGGCGCCGGCGTTGCGCAGGTCGGTGCGCAGGGTCTTGTAGCTGGTCATCCTGCGGCCTTCGGCCACGCCCGCGTCGATCAGGATCCAGGGCGCGTGGCAGATGGCGGCCACCGGCTTGCCGGCGTCAAAGAAGGCGCGCACGAACTTCAGGGCGTCCTCGTCGATCCGGAGGTTGTCCGGGTTGTGCGCCCCGCCGGGCAGCATCAGCCCGGCGTAGGCCGAGGCGTCCGCCGCGCTGACGACGCGGTCGACCCTGAAGGTGTCGCCCTTGTCGAAATGGTTGAAGCCCTGGATCTCGCCCTGTCTCGGCGAGACGATCTCCACCGCGGCGCCCGCGTCCTTCAGCGCCTTCATCGGTTCGGTCAGTTCGATCTGTTCAAAGCCGTCGGTGGCCAGGATGGCGATGGTCTTGCCGGTGAGTCTCTGGGCCATGATGCGGTCCTCCTGTGGTTGCTCGCATGAGCCTGACCAACCCGGGAGCCCGCCATGGGTTGCGGCCACGCTTGGAGAACGGGCGGATACGCCGCATGCTGCAGTCATGCGCCTGCTGACCGCCTTCGTCGTCACCGGCCTGCTGGCCGCCTCCGGCGCGGCCGCGCAGGTCGCCCCCTACGGGACCGACCCTCACCGCTATCAGGTCGAGCGGCATCAGGCCCGGATGGAGAGCCTGCGCCGCCAGGCCGACGCCCGGGCCGAGACGGCGCGTCGCCTGGAGGCGGAAACGCGCCTGACCCTGCGCGAGCTGGAGGCCGCCCGCCAGCCGCCGACACCCTATGTGGAGCAGGCGGCGCCGCCCGGCGATCCGGCCGTGACGACCGAACGCCATCGCCGCACCCGCGAGGCCGTGACCCAGATCGACGACTGGCTGGCGCGCACGCCCGACTGAGGTCTATGAGACCGGCGGCGGCGGGCCGAAGCGGCCGGCCTGATAGTCCTGCACCGCCTGGATGATCTCCTCGCGGGTGTTCATCACGAAAGGCCCGTGGGCGAAAACCGGCTCGCCGATGGGCGCCGCGTGGCCCAGCAGGACCACCGCGTCGGCTGAGGCCTCGATGCGCACCGCGTCGCCGTCATCGTTCAGCGCGGCGAGGGTCCATGCGGCGACGGGGGAGCCCCCGACGGTCACGTCGCCGCGGACCACATAGAGAAACACATTGCGGCCCTGGTCGACGGGCGCCTCGAACGTCCCGCCCGCCTTCAGGCGCACCACCGCCATCTGGACGTCGATCAGCGACTGGATCGGCGCTTCGGTTCCGGCCCAGCGGCCCGACACCGCCTCGACCGTGACGCGCCCGTCGTCCAGCGCGACCTTGGGAATGTCGGCGGCCTGCAGCCCCACATAGTTGGGCGCGGTCATCTTCAGCCGTGACGGCAGGTTCACCCACAGCTGCAGGATCTCCATGGGCCCGCCGTCGCGCTTGAAGCTGGCGGGGGACAATTCGGCGTGGATCAGGCCCGAGCCGGCCGTCATCCACTGCACCCCGCCCGGGCCGATGATGCTCTCGCCGCCGCCGCTGTCGGCGTGGGACAACTCGCCGTCCAGGATGAAGGTGACGGTCTCGAAGCCCCGGTGCGGATGCGGCCCGAACGGCAGGCCCCGGTTGTTCGGCGGATAGGTCTGGGGCCCGTGATGGTTCAGGAACAGGAACGGGTCCACCTGCGGCAGGTCCGGTCCCGGCAGGGGGCGACGGGTGATCAGGTCGCCGATGTCATCCCGCGCGGCGGGATGCAGACGGGCGACGGTGCGGGATGTGAGCGCGGTCATCCGCCACAGATAGTGTGGCGGATGAAACCTGACCAGATGTCTTCAGGGCGCAAGAGGCCTAGCGGCCGGCCTTGCGGCGGGCGTAGCGGGCGTCGCGGGCCGCCTTCTGTTCGGCCTTGGTCAGGGCCTTGCGTTCCTTGCGGGCGCCGCGGCGCTCGGCGTCGATGGCTTCCTGGGCTTCCTGGGCCTCGGCCTGGCGGGCGGCGGCCTTCTCGGCGGCCAGGCGCTTCTTCTCGGCCTTCTCCGCCTCGTGCTGGGCGCGGATGGCCTCCTTCTCGGCCGCCCGCTTCTCCGCCAGCTTGTCGAACTCCGGGTCCGGCTGGGCGGGCTTGGGCTTGAAGCTCTCCAGAAGCGCCTTCTTGCGCGCCTGCTGGGCCGCGATGCGGTCGGTGAAGCCGGTTTGTTTGAGATCTCTCATGCGGAGCGGGATTGTCC
Organism: Brevundimonas sp.; assembly: GCA_036963825.1. GTDB lineage: Bacteria > Pseudomonadota > Alphaproteobacteria > Caulobacterales > Caulobacteraceae > Brevundimonas. Next base: position 27,336 of record JBALUZ010000010.1, on the reverse strand, counting down.
AGTGCTGCGTGCGGCGCAGCCGGGGCGGCGCTCAGGGATGCGCGGGCTAACGCGGAATTGGGGCGACAATCAAGACAAGGCGCCAGAAAGACTCAGGCGCCGGCCTTCTGCGCAAAGCCCCAGGCGGCCTCCGAGAGGGGGTGGACCTGCGCCGCCGTGGCCACCGCCTGCGGGCTGGAGGCGGTGCCGTCCCGCACCCGGCCGGCGATGCCCTGACAGATGGCCGCCAGCCGGAACAGATTGTAGGCCATCAGCCAGTCCAGATTGTCCGGCCGCATACCGGTGGCGGCGGCGTAGCGGTCCACCGTCTCCTCCACCGTCGGAATGCCCAGCGCCTTGAGGTCGGCCCCGCCCACGCCGTTGCGCTGGCTGGCCGGGATGACCCAGCCGATCAGATAGTAGGACAGGTCCGCCATGGGATCGCCCAAGGTCGACAGCTCCCAGTCCAGCACCGCCAGCACCTCGGGGCGGTCCGGCGCCAGGATCATGTTGTCCAGCCGCCAGTCGCCGTGGACGATGCGCGTCGGTCCCTCCGGCGGCAGGCTGCCCGGCAGGAAGGCCATCAGCCGGTCCATGGCCGGAATGGTCTCGGTCTCCGACGCCGCATACTGCTTGGACCACCGCCCCACCTGCCGGGCGAAATAGTTGCCGGGCCGGCCGTAGTCGCCGAGGCCCGCGGCCTCCGGATCGATGGCGTGCAGCCGGGCCAGGGTGTCGGTCTGCGCCTCATAGACCGCCCGGCGCTCTGCGGGCGTCATCCCCGGCAGCTTCAGGTCCCACAGGATCCGGCCCTCCACCTTGTCCATCACATAGAACATGGAGCCGATGACGCCGGCGTCCTCGCACAGGGCCCAGGGCCGCGCGACGGGAAAGCCCTGCTTCGCCAGGGCCGAGATGACCCGGAATTCCCGGTCCACCGCATGGGCCGAGGGCAGCAGATTGCCCGGCGGCTTGCGCCGCAGCACATAGGTGCGGCCCGGCGTGACCAGCTCATAGGTGGGGTTCGACTGCCCGCCCTTGAACTGGTTGACGGTCAGGGGCCCGGCGTAGTCCGCCACATGCTCCGCCATCCAGCGCTCCAGCGCGGCTGTGTCGAAGGCGTGGCGGGGGTCGACGGGGCGGGTGCCGGCGAAGGCGGCCTGGGGGTCGGGCGTTTCCATACGATCTTCTTCTCTCGGGGCTCAGGCGGCGGCGATGGCGGCGCGGACCGCCTTGTTCCATCCGGTCAGGAGGCGGTCGCGGTCATCGGATGTCATGCGGGGCGTCCAGCAGGCAGGGGCTTCGCCCGAGGCGCGGGGCAGGTCGGCCGTCAGGCCGCAGCCCAGCGCCGCCAGCCGCGCGGCCCCGAGGGCGGTCATCTCCTGAAAGGCGGGACGCTCCACCGTCACCTCGCAGATGTCGGCCACGAACTGCATGGCGAAGGCGTTGGCGGTGACCCCGCCGTCCACCTTCAGCACCGCCGGGCGCGGCGAGCCGTCGGCGGCCAGGGCGTCCAGCAGATCCCGGGTCTGATAGGCCAGCGACTCCAGCCCCGCCCGCACCAGGTGGGCCGGGCCCGTGCCCCGCGACAGGCCGGTGACGGCGCCCCGCGCCTCGGCCTCCCACCAGGGCGCCCCGAGACCGGTGAAGCCGGGCACCAGATAGACCCCGCCGTTGTCCGCCAGGGACTGCGCCACGGCTTCGGAATCGCGCGAGGCGCCGATCAGGCCCATCTGGTCCCGCAGCCACTGGATCGTCGACCCGGCCGAGAAGATGGCGCCTTCCAGCGCATAGGCGGTGCGGTCTCCGACGCGGTAGCCCAGGGTCGTCAGCAGACGGTTGGCCGAGGCCACCGGCGCGTCGCCCGTATTGACCACCAGAAAGGCCCCGGTGCCGTAGGTGATCTTGGCCTCCCCCGCCTCCAGCGCCCCATGCCCCACCAGCGCCGCCTGCTGGTCCCCGGCGCAGCCGGCGATGGGCAGGGCGCGGCCGAACAGGCCGGGCTCGCTTTCGCCCAGCACCCCGGCGCAGCCGCGGATCTCGGGCAGGGCGGCGGCCGGGACCCGGAACAGGTCGCACAGGTCCTCGCGCCACTGCACCGTCTTCAGGTCCATCAGCAGGGTGCGCGAGGCGTTGGAGGCGTCGGTGACGAAGCGGCGCCCGCCGGTCAGGTTCCAGATCAGCCAGGCGTCGATGGTGCCCAGGCACAGCTCGCCCGCCTCGGCCCGCGCCCGGGCGCCGGGAACCGCATCCAGCAGCCAGGCGAATTTGGTGGCCGAGAAATAGGGGTCCAGCACCAGCCCCGTGGCCGCCTGCACCATGGCCTCATGCCCCGCCTCGCGCAGGGCCGCGGCCACGTCGGCCGTACGCCGGTCCTGCCAGACCACCGCCCGGTGCAGCGGCTCGCCGGTCTTGCGGTCCCACAGCACGGCGGTCTCGCGCTGATTGGTGATGCCGATCGCCGAGAAGCGGGCCGCGCCGCCGGCGGCCCCGATCACCTCGCGGCAGGTCTGCAGGGTGGCGCGCCAGATCTCGGCGGCGTCGTGCTCGACCCAGCCCGACTGCGGGAAATGCTGCGCCAGCTCGATCTGGCTGACGGCCACCGGCCGCACCGCGTCTTCCACCGCCCCCTCGAAGGCGATGGCGCGGGTGGAGGTGGTGCCCTGGTCGATGGCGAGGATCAGTCCGCTCATGGACGCCACCTTAGCGATGATCGGCGCGTTACGCTAAGTGAGGTTCATGGCCGATTCCGCTCCCTCTTTCGAAGGCGTCCTGGACGCCGCCCGCCAGATCGCCCCCGCCGCCGTGCGCACGCCGCTGATCGAGCATCCCGCCCTCAACGAGCGGCTCGGGGGCCGGGTGCTGCTGAAGGCCGAGACCCTGCAGGTGGCGGGCAGTTTCAAATTCCGGGGCGCCTATAACCGCATCAGCCGCCTGAGCGAGGACGAGAAAGCGAAGGGCGTCGTGGCGTATTCCTCGGGCAACCACGCGCAAGGGGTCGCGGCGGCCGCCCGTGCGGTCGGAACCCGCGCCCTGATCGTCATGCCGTCCGACTCCCCCGCCGTGAAGGTGGAGGGCGTGCGGGCCTTCGGCGGCGAGGTCCGGCTGTACGACCGCTGGACCGAGAGCCGCGAGGCCATCGGCGCCGGGATCGCCCGCGAGCGGGGCTGCGTGCTCGTGCCGCCCTTCGACGACCCGTTCGTCATCGAGGGACAGGGCACCGCGGCGCTGGAGATTCTGGACCAGGCCGGGGCCATGGGCGCGGGGTCGGTGAATCAACTGTTGTGCGGCGCCTCAGGCGGCGGGCTGATGGCGGGAATCAACCTTGTGCTGGAGGCCCGCAGTCCCGACACCCGGGCCGTGGTGGTGGAGCCCGCCGGCTTCGACGACCACGGCCGCTCCCTTGCCCAGGGCGCCCGCGCCACCCACGGCGAGGCGACGCCCTCCATCTGCGACGCCCTCATGGCGCCCATGCCGGGCGAACTGACCTTCCCCGTCAATCAGCGCCGGGTGCAGGATTCCCTGATCGTCACCGACGCCGAGGTGGCCGAGGCCATGCGCTTCGCCTTCCGGTGGCTGAAGCTGGTGGTGGAGCCGGGCGGCGCGGTGTCTCTGGCGGCCCTGCTCGCCAACAGGATCCCGGCCGGGGACCGCACCACGGTGGTCATGCTCACCGGCGGCAATGTTGACCCCGCGCTGTTTGCCGCCATCATCGAGAACCGTTTTCCCGGAGATCCGCAATGACCCCCGTCCCGCCCTCCAGCCTGTCCAGCCTCATCGGAGCCGAGGTGGGCGTCTCGGACTGGATCACGGTGGACCAGGCCCGCATCGACGCCTTCGCCGACATCACCGGGGACCGCCAGTTCATCCACGTGGACCCGGAAGCCGCGAAAGCCACGCCCTTCGGCGGAACCATCGCCCACGGCTTTCTCACCCTGTCCCTGCTGTCGCGCATGTCCTTCGACGGCGTCGCCCCGCTGGAAGGCGTGGTGATGGGCGTCAACTATGGATTCGACAAGGTCCGCTTCCTCGCCCCGGTGCCGTCGGGTTCGCGGGTCCGCGCCCGGTTCAAACTGCTGGCCGCCGACGACAAGGGGGGCGGCCGCTGGCTGCTGAAACACGAGGTCACGGTGGAGATCGAAAGCGGCGACAAGCCCGCCCTCATCGCCGAATGGCTGGGCATGCAGGTGGTGGGCTGAGGCTCAGGCCTCGCCCAGACACCGCAGCGCCACCTCCAGGTTTTTCAGCCCGTCCTGGCCGGTGACGGCGGGGGGTTCGCCGGTGCGGATGGCGCGGATGAAGGCCTCCAGCTCCATCTTCAGCGGCTCGGCGGGCCAGCTGTTCAGCATGCGGGTCGAATAGGAACCGTCGGCCTGCTGGCCGAAATACTCGGTCACCTGACGGGTGATCAGATCCGCCACCACGAATTTGCCGCGGGTGGCCACCTGCAGGGTGCGGGTCTTGTAGGGGGTCAGCCAGTTGGTGGTGATGTGGGCGATGACCCCGTTCTCCAGCCGGAACTGCAGCAGGGCGGTGTCCTCGCGCTCGGCCCGGGTGCGGGCCAGCTGGGGTTGGACCTCGGTGATCTCCGAGCCAGTCAGGTGGCGGATGATGTCGATGTCGTGCACCGCCAGATCGATGACCACGCCCACCTCGCCCATGCGCGGCGGGAACGGCCCCACCCGCGTCACCTGGATGGAGATGACGTCCTCGTCGGCGATGGCCCGGCGCACCGTCTCCACCGCCGGGTTGAAGCGCTCCACGTGGCCCACCATCAGCACGCGGTCGTTGGCCTTCGCCGCGTCGATCATCCGCTGGGCGTCCGCCACGGTCGGGGCGATGGGCTTCTCCACCAGCACGTGGACGCCCTTTTCCAGCAGGGCCACGCCCAGATCGGCGTGGAAGCGGTTGGGCGTGGCCACCACCGCGCAGTCCAGCCCGGCGTCCACAAAGGCCTCGGCGGTGGTCACGGCGTCCGCGCCGTACAGATCCGCCACGCCCTGACCGGTCACGGCGTCCGGATCGAAGATGGTGGTCAGGGTCGCGTCCCGGACCTCGGCGAGAACCCGGGCGTGATTGCGGCCCATGACGCCGGCGCCGGCGACGCCGGCCTTGAGGGTCTGGGGGGCGGACTGGGGCATGGGCTGTGGCCTCGGCTGAAACGTCTGGGGGCGTCCTAACAAGCCAGGGCCGCCCGCGCCACGCCCCGCCGCTCAACTCCGGTTGCCGCTTGCTACGCGTTAACCTTTTTTCCTAGGGTGATTTCGGGGATTGGAGGAGGGCTGGACAGATGGACCACGGCGTCCTGCCGGTGATCCTGTGCGGCGGATCGGGCTCGCGTCTGTGGCCCCTGTCCACCGCCGATCGACCCAAGCCGTTCCACGCCCTCGCCGGGGACGAAACCCTTTTGCAGGCCACGGCGCGCCGCCTGGCGCCCTCGCCCGACGGGCCGTTCCTGGCGCCCGTCATCGTCTGCGCCGCCGCCCATGAGGATCTGGTGCGGGCCCAGTTGCGCGCCATCGGCCTGCGCCCGGCCATGGTGCTGGTGGAGGCAGAACCCGGCGGCACCGCCCTGGCTGCGGCCTGCGCGGTCCGGGCGGCCACGGAGCTGGCGCCGGACGCCATGGTCCTGATCGCGCCCGCGGACCACCGCATCGAACGCCCACAGGCGTTCCGGCGCGCCGTGGCGGCCGCCGCCCGCGGCGCGGGCCAGGCGCTCGTGCTGTTCTCTGCCCCGGCCGACTCTCCCGAGACCGGCTATGGCTACGTGCGGCAGGGCGCGGCCCTGCCCGGCGGCCTGCACCGGGTCGAGCAGTTCATCGAGAAGCCCGCGAGGGAGGCGGCGGCGGCCCTGATCGCCGCCGGCGGCTGGGGTTGGAACATGGGCCTGTTTCTGGGCCGCCCGGCCGCGTTCCGGGACAGGATCGGCCGCCACGCCCCCGAGGTCGCCGCCCGCGCCGGGGCGGCCTGGTCCGGCGCCCGGAGACGCGGATCGCGCGTGGCGCTGGCCGCCGCGCCCGGCCCGGCCGTCTCCCTGGACCGGGCGGTCATCGAGCACTGCAGCCGGCTGGCCATGGTGGCCTGCGACGTGGGCTGGCGGGACGTGGGGTGCTGGAGCGCCCTGTGGTCCGCAGCCGGGCGCGACCCGGCCGACAACCATCTGCAGGGGTCCGCCACCGTGCTGGACTCCTCCGGCTGTCTGGTGTGGAGCGGCGGCGGCGCCCCGGTGGCGGTCATCGGCATGACGGACGTGGTGGTGGTCTCCACCCCCAGCGGCGTGCTGGTCATGCCCCGCGCCCGCACCCAGCAGCTGGGCGCCCTGTCCCCGGACCTGCCGATCCGGGCCTTTAATTCCGCTACCGATGAATTAGGGTCTGCGCGCGAACAGGGAGCGCCCCATGACCTTCACCGACCGCCGCTGGACCTCCGATGAGCTGACCCTCTACGCCCGGGACCATCCCGGGGCGGCAGGGCCCGCCCGCCTGCCGGTGATCGCCATCCACGGCCTGACCCGCAACAGCGCCGACTTCGGGACCATCGCGCCGCTGATCGCGGCCACCGGCCGCCGCGTGCTGGCGGTGGATGTGCGCGGGCGGGGCCGGTCGGACCGGGCGCCCGATCCCATGACCTACCAGCCGCCGGTCTATGCGAAGGACGTGCTGGCCCTGATGGACCAGGCGGGAATTGGACGGGCCGTGTTCCTCGGCACCTCCATGGGCGGCCTGATCACCATGGCCATGACCGCCGCCGCGCCCGGGCGGGTGGCCGCCGCCATCCTCAACGACATCGGGCCCGAGGTTGCGCCCGAGGGGCTGGCCCGCATCGCCGCCTACACCGGCCAGGCGGTGGAGATCCGCAGCTGGGACGACGCCGCCGACTACGCCCGGCGCACCAACGGCGCGGCCCTGCCCCACTACGGGCCCGACGACTGGGCGGCCTTCGCGCGGCGTGTCTTCCGCGAGGGACCGGACGGCGTTCCGGTGCTGGACTACGATCCCGACATCACCGCGCCCATGCGCGCGGCGGGCGCGGGCGCCCTGGTCCCTGACCTGTGGCCGGCGTTCCGCAACCTGGCGGACGGCCGCAGGCTGATGCTGGTGCGCGGCGGAACCTCGGACCTGCTCAGTCCCGACATCGCCCGCCGCATGCGCGAGGCCGCTCCCCACATGCGGTTCGTGGAGGTTCCCGGCGTCGGCCACGCCCCCATGCTGGACGAGCCGGCGGCGCGGCAGGGCATTCTCGACTTCCTGGCCCGGACGGACTGACGCGCCTCAGCAGCCCCGCTCCACCCGCCGGAAGACATAGCGGTCGCGGATGTTGGGGCCGAAGAACCGCCCCCGGGAGGGCGCCGCCCGGAAGTCCGCGATCACCTCCGGCGGCACGCCGTCGTACTCGTAGACATCGCCGCTGACGAAGACGATCCGCAGCCGCCGCGCGGCCTCGTCATAGTGAAATCTGCGAATGACCGACGAGGGCATGCCCCGGAAACGTCCGGACAGGCGCGGGAGCTCCCTCAGTCCGGCTCGCGCTCGCCCACCTCGGCCGGGCGCACGGCCAGGAGCCAGCCGTCGGCGATATGCAGTTCCGGGGCCGCCTCGCGGGTGAAGGGCAGGTACCAGGTCTGCCCTCCTTCCGCCGGGGCGATCTCCAGCATGTCCGAGGCGCCGAAATTCTGCACCGACCGGATGCGCCCCAGCACGCGTCCTTCCGGGTCCCGCGCCTCCAGCCCGATCAGGTCGGTCACATAGACCTCGTCCTCGTCGGGCTCGGGGAAACGCGCGCGCGGGACGAACAGCTTCAGCCCGCGCAGGGCGTCCGCCTGTTCCTTCGTCCCGATCTCCTTCGCCCGTCCGATCACCGCGCCCTTGACGGCGCGGGCGGCGGTCAGGGTCAGGCCGACCGAGCCGTCGGCGCGCAGCAGCGGCCCATAGGCCGTCAGCGCCAAGGGGTCGGCGGTGAAGGCAGTCACCCGCACCTCGCCCCGCACCCCGAAGCCGCCGGCCACCTGGCCCACGAGGATGATTTTTGCGTCCGACATCATCCAGAACTCCGCTCATCCCGGCGAAGGCCGGGATCCAGATCGTAAGCCGCCCGCCAGAAACGGAAAGGAGCAGCGTCTCTGGGAAACGCTGCTCCTGACTGTTCCGGACCCCGACCTGCGCCGGGGAGGACGGCCGATTAAGCCTCGGTCTTTTCCTCGGTCGCCTCTTCGGCCGCGGGGGCCTCTTCGGCGGCGGCTTCGGCCGGAGCGGCCTCTTCAGCAGCGGGGGCCTCGGCGGCGGGCTCTTCAGCGGCCGGGGCTTCTTCTTCCTTGGGCGCGGCGGCGGCGGCTTCAGCGGCGGCCCTGGCCTCTTCCTTGGCGGCGGCTTCAGCCTCGGCGCGGTCGGCCTCGCGCTGGGCCCGCTCGGCGGCGCGCTCCTGGGCCTTCTTGCCCGGCTGGGCCTTGTTCGGGTTGTTGCCCTGGGTCCACTTGACCTGGCCGGCCAGGGCCTCGTCCTGGCTCAGGAAGCGGGCCACGCGGTCGGTGGGCTGGGCGCCCTTCTTGAGCCACTCCGAGATGCGGTCGGCCTTCAGTTTCACGCGGGGCTCGGCGTGGTCCTTCGGCAGCATGGGGTTGTAGCTGCCCACGCGCTCGATGAACTTGCCGTCGCGCGGCGAATGGGAGTCGGCCACCACGATGTGGTAGTAAGGGCGCTTCTTGGCGCCGCCGCGGCTCAGACGAATCTTCAGCATTTTCAGTCTCTTTCGTTAGAAGTCGTTATTTCTTCGGAGGGAATCCGGGAAGGCCGGGAAGCCCGCCGGGGGGAAGGTCGGGGCCGCCGGGCGCACCCAGGCCCGGCAGCATCGATTTCAGTTTCTCGGGATCCGGCGGCGGCAGCTTGCCCCCGCCCATGGCCTGCAGCCGCGCCATGTCGGCGCCGCCGGGCCCCATGCCGCCCATGCCCATCATGGCGGCCATCTTCTGCAGGTTCTTGCCGCCGCCCCTGGACAGCGCCTTGACCGCGTCGGCCATCTGGCGGTGCTGTTTCAGCAGGCGGTTGACGTCCTGGACCTCGACCCCGGCGCCGGCGGCGATGCGGCGCTTGCGGCTGGCGTTCAGCACGTCCGGCTTCTTGCGCTCGGCCTTGGTCATGGAGCTGATGATGGCCTGCTGACGCGAGATCATCCTGTCGTCGATGTTCGCATTGGCCATCTGGGCCTTCATCTTGGCGGCGCCGGGCAGCATGCCCATGATGCCCTGCAGCCCGCCCATGCGCTTCATCTGCGCCAGCTGGCCGGCCAGGTCGTCCAGATCGAACTGACCCTTGGCCAGCTTCCGGGCCATCTTCTCGGCCTTGGCCTGGTCCAGCTCCTCGGAGGCCTTTTCCACCAGGGCCACGATGTCGCCCTGGCCCAGAATGCGTCCGGCCACCCGGCGGGCGTCGAACACCTCCAGGGCGTCGACCTTCTCGCCGGCGCCCAGATATTTGATCGGCAGGCCGGTGACCGCGCGCATGGACAGCATGGCGCCGCCGCGGCCGTCGCCGTCCGCCCGGGTCAGGATCAGGCCGGTCAGGGGCAGGCGCTCGTGGAAGGCGCGGGCCGTGCGCACCGCGTCCTGGCCGGTCAGGCTGTCGGCCACCAGAAGGGTCTCGACGGGCTTCGAGATCGCCGCCACCTCGGCCGCCTCGGCCATCATGGCCTCGTCCAGGGTGGTGCGGCCCGCCGTGTCCAGGATCAGGACGTCAAAGCCCTGCAGCTTCGCCGCCTGCAGGGCCCGCCGGGTGATCTGGACCGCGGTCTCGCCCTTGACGATGGGCAGGGTGGCCACGTCGATCTGCTTGCCGAGGGTCTCAAGCTGCTCCATGGCCGCCGGACGCCGGGTGTCCAGCGAGGCCATCATGACCTTCTTGCGCTCCGCCCTGGTCAGCTTCAGCGCCAGCTTGGCCGAGGTGGTGGTCTTGCCCGAGCCCTGCAGGCCGCTCATCAGGATGACGGCCGGCGGCGTGGCGTTCAGGTTCAGCGGAACCGGCTCCTCGCCGCCCAGCATCTCGATCAGGCCGTCGTGGACGATCTTGATGACCTGGTCGGCCGGCTTGACCGAGCGGATCACCTCCTCGCCCTGGGCGCGTTCCGAGGCGAAGGCGATGAAGTCCTTGACCACGGGCAGGGCCACGTCGGCCTCGAGCAGGGCCACGCGCACCTCGCGCATGGCCTCGGCGATGTCCTTTTCGGACAGGGCGCCGCGGCCGGTGATCCGGTCGAAGACGCCTGTCAGTCGCTCGTTCAGAGCCTCGAACATTCACAAACCTCGTTTGGCGATGAACCAGGCCCCATAGAGAAACGGCCTCTGGCGACGATCACGTCGGCAGAGGGTTCTCGCCATCCTCGTCCCATCCTTGGCGCTATCGCTCGGCTCGCGGAGCCTCGCTGCTTGAGCGCCCGGTGGGGGTCGTGATGGTGGAGACGCGAAGGTTCACTTGCGCCGGAAGCGGCGGCTTATGCGCGATTTCCCGTCGTTTGTCGAATCGGGATCAATCCCGCGCACAAACCGTTTCAGACGGGCAAAATTCTGTCTGGTTCTATCGCCATCGGCGCCTCTTTGGGGTCAGACTGTGCGCCTCCCCGAGCTTTCAGGATATGACATGACGCCCAACGCCGCCGACGAGACCCTGCGTGACGAAATCCGCCTTCTGGGCGCGATGCTCGGCGAGGTCATCAAGGGCGAGGGGGGACAGGCGCTCTATGACCGCATCGAGGCGGTGCGTCAGGCGTCCGTCGCCTACCACCGCGACGACGACGGCGACGCCGAGGCGCTGGAGGCCCTGCTCAAGGACATCGACCTGGATCAGGCGGTGGGCCTGGCCCACGGCTTCGCGGCCTTTTCGCTGCTGGCCAACATCGCCGAGGACCGCGCCGGCAAGCGACGCGCCCTGGACCAGGCCGAGGCCGCCGCCCGGCCCGACACCCCCGCGGGGGCCCTGAAGCGGCTGGCCGACCAGGGCGTGGGCAAGGATGAGATCCGCGCGCTGCTGTCCCGGGCCCTGATCTCGCCGGTCCTCACCGCCCACCCGTCGGAGGTCCGCCGCAAGAGCGTCATCGACCGCATCGCCGGGGTCAGCGACCTGCTGGACGCCTGCGACAGGGGCGGGGCCGCCTGCGACATCGCGCGGCGCGACGCGGGCCTGCGCCGCCAGATCGTCATCCTGTGGGCCACCCGGCTGGTGCGCCAGAGCCGCCTGGTGGTGCAGGACGAGATCAACACCGTGGTGTCCTTCCTGGAGCGGGTGTTCCTGGACGTGGCGCCCGAGCGGCTGCATGCGTGGCGCGACCTGCTGGACGCCCCCGACCTCAAGCCGTTCCTGAAGATCGGCAGCTGGGTCGGCGGCGACCGGGACGGCAATCCCAACGTCAACGCCGAGGTGCTCAGCGCCGCCTTCCGCACCCAGTCCCGCGCCGTCCTGGCCCACTACATGGACCAGGTCCACGCCCTCGGCGCCGAGCTCAGCCTGTCCGGGGCCCTGGCCCGCATCAGCCCCGAACTGAAGGCCCTGGCCGAGGGGTCCGGCGACACCTCCGACCACCGCGCCGACGAGCCCTACCGCAAGGCGCTCAGCCACATCTACGCCCGGCTGTCGTCCACCTTCCCCCTGCTGACCCGGGGTCCGGCGCCGCGCCCCGCCCGCTTCGAGGCCCCGCCCTATGAAGGTCCCGCCGGCTTCCGCGCCGACCTGCAGGTGCTGCACGCCTCCCTGACCGAAAACCACGGCGCGGTGTTCGCCGACGACTCCCTCAACCGCCTGATCACCACCGTGGACGTGTTCGGCTTCCACATGGCCACCGTGGACCTGCGCCAGAACTCCGACGTGCACGAGCGCGTGGTGGCGGACCTGCTGAAGGTCGCGGGCGTCTGCGGCGACTACCTGGCCCTGGACGAGGAGGGGCGGCTGGCCCTGCTCGCCCGCGAGCTGGAGTCCGCCCGGCCGCTGTTTTCTCCGTATGCGGAATATGAGGAAGAGACGCTCAAGGAGCGGGCCATTCTGGTCGCCGCCGGCGAGGCCCTGCGGCTCTACGGCCCCGATGCGGTGCGCACCCACATCGTCTCCAAGACCACCTCGGCCTCGGACATGCTGGAGGTCTATCTGCTGCTGAAGGAGGTGGGCCTGTACCGGCCGGGGGCGCCGGAGGCGTGCCCCATCCAGGCCGCGCCCCTGTTCGAGACCATCGAGGATCTGCGCGCCGCGCGGCCGACGCTGGAACGCCTTCTGGCCGAGCCGTCCGCCCGCGCCGTCGCCCGGGCGCGGGGCGTGCAGGAAGTGATGATCGGCTATTCGGACTCCAACAAGGACGGCTCCTACCTGACGTCCACCTGGGAACTGCACGAGGCCTCCCGCGCCCTGCTGGACGTGACCGAGGCGGCCGGCGTCCGGCTGCAGCTGTTCCACGGGCGGGGCGGCACCGTGGGCCGGGGCGGCGGCTCGTCCTTCGCCGGCGTCGTGGCCCAGCCGCAGGGCACCGTGGCCGGGCGCATCCGCATCACCGAACAGGGCGAGGTCATCGCCAACAAGTACGGCGAGCCCGAGGTGGCGGCCCGCAACCTGGACGCCCTGACCTGCGGCGTGCTGCTGAACTCCCTGCGTCCGCCGGCCGACGAGAGCCTGACCGGGCGCCACGGCCCCGCCATGCAGACCCTGTCGCGCGCCTCCATGGCCGCCTACCGGGCGGTGGTCTATGACACCCCCGGCTTCGTGGACTATTTCCGCGCCGCCACCCCCATCGCCGAGATCGCCGACCTCAAGATCGGCTCGCGCCCGGCCTCACGCTCCACCTCCACCGCCATCGAGGACCTGCGGGCCATCCCGTGGGTGTTCAGCTGGGCCCAGTCCCGGGTCATGCTGCCCGGCTGGTTCGGCTTCGGCTCTGCGGTGAAGTCCGCCGACATGGAGGAGCTGCGCGCCATGGCGGCGGACTGGCCCTTCTTCAGGACCCTGGTCCAGAATCTGGAGATGGTGCTGGCCAAGGCCGACATGTCCATCGCCCGTCGCTACGCCTCGCTGGTGCCCGACAAGGCCCTGGCCATGCGCGTCTTCGGCGCCATCCAGTCCGAACATGACCGCACCCGGGACGCGGTGCTGGCCATCACCGGCCATGACGACCTGCTGGGCGGCCAGCCGGAGCTGGATCGCCTGATCAGCCTGCGCATGCCCTATGTGGAGCCGCTGAACCACGTGCAGATCGAGCTGATCCGCCGCCGCCGCGCCGGCGACGACGACCCTCGCGTGCGCGAAGGCATCCTGCTGACCATCAACGGGGTCGCCGCCGGGCTCAGGAACAGCGGCTGACGGTCAGCGCCGCGGCAAGGGCCAGACGTCGTTCCAGCGGGCGCGGCTGGCGTCCAGGCATTCGCAGGCCCGCGCCTCGACCCCGGGCCGGTCGATGATGGCGATGCGCGCGCGCTTCTGCTGGATCAGGCCGAGCGCCTGCATCTCGCCGGCGATCTGGCTGACCGTGGTGCGCTGCACCGCCAGCATCTGGGCCAGGAACTCCTGGGTCAGGTCGATCTCGTCACGCCCCGCCTGGTCGCACGCGGCTACCAGCCAGCGGCAGAACCGCGCCTCGGCCCGGTGCCAGGCGCGGCAGGCCACCGACTGCTGGGCCTGGTTCGACAGCCCCTCCAGATACTGGATCAGGGCCCGTCGGAACGCGGGGCGGGCGTCCACCAGGCCGAGGAAGTCCTCGGCGCCGATCTTCAGGGTGGAGCCGGACACCTGGCAGATGGCGCGGGTGTAGATCGGCAGGCCGGCCAGGGCCGGCCCGGCCCCGAGGAGCCCTTCGCGACCCACCATGCCGCACTCCACCGCATCGCCTTCGCGCAACAGGGTCATCAGCGAGATCACCCCGTTCTCGACGAAGTGCAGATGCTGCACGGTGTCGCCGGGGTCATAGAACAGGTGCCCGCTGACCATGATCTCGCGGGTCAGAAAGGGCGAGACCGCGATGCGGTCGGCCTCGTCCAGCGCCCCCAGCAGGCGGTTGGCCGTGAGTTTCTGGTTTGTCAGCATGTGCGCCCGACCTCACTCGAAGCCGGGAGATCGGCACAGGTGACGGTCATGGGCTTCCCCCCGGAAATCCAGAACTCCACGCCCTGGCGCTGGGGCGCCGACGCAAGCAACTCGAGCGCCCGGCGACGCGCCGCCTGGTCGTCGGCGCAGTCGTCGAATTCCAGCATGGCCGAAACGCCGGCCGCGTCCATAAACATGAATGTGTAGATACCCACCGAGGCCCCTTGCACAGCCGCCTGCGCACCCGCGACTCACCCATAGGTGGTTCCGGCCAAGCTGTCTGTCTGGCGCCCGACAGAAGGACGTGCACGATGAAATAAAGGCCCGCCGGATCACGCCGGCGGGCCTTTCGCTTCGCGCCTGGCGGCGCCTCAGTTGGTCGGGAAGCCCCGGGTGCGCAGCAGGGCCGTCACGTCCGGGTCGCGGCCCCGGAACTGGCGGTAGGCCTCGGCCCGGTCCGTGGTGTTGCCGGGGGCCAGGATGATCTCCTTGAACCGCCGCGCCGTCTCCGGATCGAACGGATCACCCGCCTCCATGAAGGCCGCCCAGGTGTCGGCGTCCATGACCTCGGACCACAAGTAGGAGTAGTACCCGGCCGAATAGGCGTCCGACGTGAACAGGTGGTTGAACTGGGGCAGGCGGTGCCGCATCACGATCTGACGCGGCATGCCGATGCGCTCCAGGGCCTCACGCTCGAAGGCGTCCGGATCCGTGACCGGCTCGGCGCGGTTGTGCAGGTCCATGTCCACCAGGGCCGACGAGAGATAGCTGACCGTGTGGTAGCCCTCGGCGAAGGTGGACGACTCCTCGATCTTGTCCAGCAGCGCCTGGGGCATGGCCTCGCCGGTTTCATGGTGACGGGCGAAGCGGTCCAGGATCGGACGGGTCAGCACCCACTTCTCGTGCACCTGCGAGGGGTATTCCACGAAGTCGCGCGGCGTGCCGCCCAGGCTCGGATAGTTCACCGTGGACAGCAGATAGTGGATGGCGTGGCCGAACTCGTGGAACAGGGTCTGGGTGTCGTCCAGCGAGATCAGCAGCGGTTCGCCGGCCGGCGCCTTGATGAAATTGTTGTTGTTGGACGCCAGCACATTGCGCTCGCCGTCGATGGTCGAGTGGCTGCGGTAGGTGGTCATCCAGGCGCCCGAACGCTTGCCCGAGCGGGCGAAGTCGTCCGAATAGAACAGGCCGATGTGCGCGCCGGAATCCTTGTCGGTGACCTCGAACACCTTCACGTCCGGGTGGAACACCGGCACCGTCCCTTCCGGCAGCGGCGTGAACACCATGCCGTACAGCCGCTCGGCCATGTGGAAGGCGCCCTGCTTCATCGAGTTGAGCTCGAAATAGGGCTTCAGGTCGTTCTGATCGAGGTCGTAGCGTTCCTTCCGGACCTTCTCGAGGTAATAGAGGTAGTCCCAGGGCTCGATCTCGTGGCCCGCCATGCGGGTCATCTCGGCCACTTCCTCGCCGACGCGGGCGACGGCGGGCGGCCAGACCCGCATCATCAGCGCCATGGCCGCCTCAGGCGTCTTGGCCATGGTGTCCTGCATGCGCCAGTGGGCATGGGTCTCGAAGCCCAGCAGACGGGCCCGCTCGGCCCGCAGCCGCAGGATCTCGGCGATGGTGGCGTTGGTGTCGTTGGCGTCGCCGTTGTCGCCGCGGTTGACGAATTTGCGCCAGATCTGCTCGCGCATGCCGCGGTCGTCGGCGAAGGTCAGGAACGGGTCCACCGCAGAGCGGGTGTTGACGATCACATAGCCGCCCAGGTCGCGGCTGCGGGCCGCCTCGGCGGCGGCCGACCTGTTGGAGTCCGGCAGGCCCGCCACGCCGGCGTCATCGGCGATGTGGGTGAACAGCTGCTCGTCGGCCACCACCTTCTGCTGGAAGTCGGTGAAGGCGGTGGACAGGGCCTGGTTGATCCGGCCCAGCTCTGCCTTGCCGGCCGCGTCCAGGGCCGCGCCGTTGCGCACCAGCCCCTCGTACTCCCGCTCCACCAGACGCCGCTGCTCGGCCGTCAGGCCTGCGGCCTCGGCCCCCTCGTGCACGGCGCGGATGCGCTGGAACAGGGCCTCGTTGAAGGTGATCTCGTCGCTGGCGGCGGACAGGATCGGCGACATTTCCCGGTTCAGCGCCTGGTACTCGGCCGAACCGATGTTGCCCACCATCACGCCGAAGATCGAGCCGGCGCGCTGGATGTGCTGCCCGCCCCGCTCCATGGGCAGGATGGTGTTCTCGAAGGTGGCGGGCGCGGGGTTGTTCACCACCGCGGCCACCTCCGCGCGCATCTGTTCGATGCCCTTGTTCAGGGCGTCGCGCAGCAGGTCCGGCGTCACCTGGTCCCACGGCGGCACGCCTTGGTACGGGCCCGGCCACGGATCGGCCAGGGGATTGCCGGTCATCACGGTCTCCGCGGCGCCGGGGGCGGCGGGCATGGTGGCGCACGCCGTGACCGCGAGCACGCCCGCGCTGGTGAGGATCATCTGCCGTCTGTTCATGGGAGCTCCCGTTGTTTTTCCGGCCGTCGGCGCGAAAACGCGCGCCTTCACGGCCTCTTCTGACCGCACAGTACCAGCCTGCGCCTGTCCGTCACATGAACGCCATGTAATGAAGCGCCGCCGACGCCGCCGCAAGCCTGTTCGGCCTGAGGAATTCCGGCTAAAGCGCGGGCATGGCCATAGGTGTATTCGATTCCGGCGTGGGCGGGCTGACCGTTCACCGTGAACTGGTGAACCGCTTTGCGAGCGCCGACTTCATCTATCTGGCCGATCAGGCGCACGCGCCCTACGGCGGACGCGGCGGCGAGGAGATCGTCGATCTGACGCGCGAAGGCTGCCGGCGGCTGTTCGATGCGGGGGCGTCGGTGGTCATCCTGGCCTGCAACACCGCCTCGGCCATCGCCCTGCGCCGCCTGCAGCAGACCTGGATCCCGCAAGAGCGCGAACGGCTCGGCCGCCCGGTCAACGTGCTGGGCATCATCGTCCCCACCATCGAGGCGGCCACCGGCCTGCCCTGGAGCTACGAGGCCGAGCCCCGCGACGAGAAGATCGAGGCCATCGCCGTCACCGGCGTCTTCTGCACCGCCGCCACGGCCATGAGCCGCGTCTACGAGATCGAGATCGACAAGCGCCGCGAGGACATCGCCGTCTTCACCGAGCCGTGCCCCGGCCTGGCGGGCCTGATCGAGCTGGGGGCGCCGTCCGGGGAGCTGGAGGTGGTGGTCCGGGACCACGTGGACGCCCTGCGCCGCCGCATCGGCCGCCACCCGGACAAGGCCGTGCTGGGCTGCACCCACTATGAAATCGTGGCCGAGGTGTTCAGGAGCGCCCTGCCCGACGGCGTGGAGTTGATCCACCAGCCCACCGCCGTGGCCGATTCGCTGGAACGCTATTTCGCCCGCCACCCGGATTACGACATCGGGAGTTCGGGCCGCCGCACCTTCCTGACCACCGGAGCGCCCGGCCCCCAGTCCGCCCTGGTCAGCCAGTTCTGGGGCGCGCCCCTGACCTTCGACGCGGCTTGACGGCGGGCGCCGGGTCGCGCCTCCTCGCCGCCGGAGGACCGCCATGCCCAGACTGATCATCGCCGCCATCGCCCTGCTGACCCTGGCGACCGCCGCCCGTGCGGAGGTGCGCGAGGCCGCGCCGCACGGCTTCCAGATCGGCGGCCAGATCGTCATCGACGCGCCCCGGGACGCCGTATGGGACGCCATGGTCAGGCCAGGCCGCTGGTGGCGCGACGATCACAGCTGGTTCGGCGACGCTTCGGTCATGACCCTCGACCTGACGCCCGGCGGCTGCTGGTGCGAGCCCGGGCCGGACGGCGCCGGCGCCCTGCACATGACGGTGACCTATGTGAGTCCCGGCCGCGGCCTGCGCCTGGCCGGGGCGCTCGGCCCGCTCCAGACCGCCGGCGCGGCGGGCGCCATGGCCTGGAGCCTGGCCGACGTCGGCGAGGGCGCCCGGCTGACCTGGAGCTATACGGTCAGTGGTTTCTCGCCCGGCGGCATGGAGGCCTGGGCGGCGCCGGTCGACGGCGTCCTGACCCTGCAGCTGGACCGGCTCAAGGCGCTGGCGGAGACGGGCGATCCCGCCCCCGCCGGCGACTGAGATCAGACCCGCGCGGCTTCCGCCGTGGCCACGCGCGACGCCGCGTTCATCACCGAGGCGATGCGCAGGGCGGCCTGGACCTGGGTGTTGGCCACGCCGTGCTTCTTCAGCTCGCCCTCGTGGGCGTCGAGGCAGGCGCCGCAGCCGTTGATGGCCGAGACGGCCGCCGACCACAGCTCGAAGTCCAGCTTCTCCACGCCCGGATTGGCGATGACGTTCATGCGCAGGCGGGCCGGCAGGGTCTGGTACTCGCTGTTCTTCATCAGGTGCAGCGCGCGGTAGTAGATGTTGTTCATGCCCATGATGGCGGCGGCGGCGCGGGCCGCGTCGGCGGCCTCGGGGCTGAGCTTGTCGGCCACCAGCGCCTCGGTCGCCCGGATCACCGGCGCCGAGCCCGCGGCGTGGGCGCAGGCCAGGAACGCGCCCCATTTCTGCTGGTCGTTCAGCAGGGTCTCGTTGGCCAGGGAGCTGAGGTTCAGCGAGATGTCCTTGGCGTAGGACGGCATCAGGTCGCGCAGGGCGTCGATGGACATTGTTCTGGTTTCCTTCGGAAAGCGGCTACCGCTCGCGCCGCGGGCGCTCGCTGCCTGAGCCGCAGGAGGCGAACGCGCTCAAGCAGCGCGACGCCGCGCGTCGAGCGGTAGCGCCCTTCAAAAAACAAGCAGCGTAAAGGCGGCGACATCGCGCCGCCGCCTCCACATGCTCAGTTCGCCGTCTTTACGCAGCCAGCGTCTCACCACCCACCGGGCGGTTGCAGGCGCACAGCTCGTCGGTCTGCAGGGCGTCCACCACGCGCAGGGTGTCGGCCGGGGCGCGGCCCACGTTCAGATTGGTGACATAGACGTGCTGGACCACATTGTGCGGGTCCACCACGAAGGTGGCGCGCAGGGCCACGCCCTCTTCCTCGTTCAGCACGCCCAGATCGCGGGCGAACTTGCCGCCGTTGTCGGCGAAGGACCAGATCGGCAGCTTGTCCAGATCGGCGTGGTCGCGGCGCCAGGCCAGCTTGACGAACTCGTTGTCGGTCGAGCCGCCCAGGACCACCGTGTCACGGTCCTCGAAATCGCGCGCCAGCTTGGCGAATTCGGCGATCTCGGTGGGGCACACGAAGGTGAAGTCCTTGGGATAGAAGAAGATCACCTTCCACTTGCCCTCGAAGCTGTCCTGGGTGATCGGCTCGAAGGCCGAGACACCGTTCTCTTCGTGGTTGTTGAAGCCGGGCTTCACGCCGACCAGTTTGAATTCAGGCAGTTTCGCGCCGACGCCAAGCATCGCGTTTCTCCGTTGCTTCTGTTTCGATTGATCGTCGGGGGAGGTGACGACCGGACCCGCGAAATGGACCTTGCGAAGCGCAAAGTCAAACTGTCACGACGCCGCATCACCATAAGATTTATCTATACACAGCATAGGACGGCCCGCGCCCGTCCATAAGCAGACACGATCATCTTTGATCTTCGCATAGAAATGGCCTATGCCGCCCCCATGCTCCCCACCCTGCGCCAGCTCCAGTATCTGAAACTCCTCGCCGAGCACGGCTCGTTCAGCCGTGCGGCCGAGGCGGCGCACGTGAGCCAGCCGGCCCTGTCCGCCGGGGTGCAGGAGCTGGAGAAGGTGCTGGGCTCCCCGGTGGTGGAACGCACCCGCGGCGCGGTGCAACTGACCGCCGTCGGGGCCGAAGCCGTCAAGCGGGCCGAGGACGTGCTGGCCCGCACCGAGGACCTGGTCGAGGCCGCCCGCAACGCCGGCAAGCCCCTGTGCGGCCGCTTCCGGCTGGGCGTGATTCCCACCATCGCCCCCTTCCTGCTGCCCGCCACCCTGCCGCGCCTGAAGGACCGGCACCCGGCCCTGCGCCTGTTCCTGCGCGAGGACCTGACGCCCCGTCTGGTGGCCCAGCTGAAGGCCGGACAGCTGGACGCGGCGGTGATCGCCCTGCCCTATGAGGCGGCGGGCGTCGACCACGCCCGCATCGGCTATGACGAGATTCTCGCCGCCGCCCCCGCCGGCCACCCCCTCGCCCTGGCCGAGACGCTCGGGGCCGGCGATCTGCAGGCCTCCGACCTGATCCTTCTGGAAGACGGTCACTGCCTGCGCGATCAGGCCCTGGCCGCCTTCGACATCGATGCGCCCCGGGGCGACGACGTCTTCGCCGCCAGCTCCCTGCACACCCTGGTGCAGATGATCGACGCCGGGCTGGGCGTCAGCTTCCTGCCGCGCATGGCCGTCACCGCGGGCCTGACCCAGGGCTCCGCCGTGGTCACCCGGCCCATAGCGACCGCCGGCGCCGGCCCGGCGCCCCGGCGCGAGATCGTGGTGGCCTGGCGCGCCGGATCCAGCCGCGCCGCCGAGGCCCGCATGCTCGCCGAGGCGCTCAAGCTGGCGTGACCCCGCGCCCGGGTCATGGTGAACGGGCCGTTAGGCTTTCTTAACCGGGCGTCTGCGACCATGGGGCTCACTGTTCCGCCCAGCCGAGTCCGCAGGCCCGCGCATGTTCGCCAAACGTCAGTCCGCCCTGGCCGCCACTGCCGGAACGGCCCCGCGCCGCCGCGCGGCCCTGCGCCTGTCCGGCGTGCTGGCCCTTCTTCGCCGCCCCGTCGTGGCCGCAGTCCTGGCCCTTGTCCTGATGCTGGGCGCGGCGGCCCTGTTCATCGTGGTCCTGGGCGACCCCTCGGCCGGCAGCCCCTCGGTCCGCGCCTCGCTGGACCGGCCGGACGCGCCGGCCGGCGCCGACGCCCCGCCCACGGGCATGGAGGCGTTCACCCTCGACACCCTGGGGCTGTACCAGGACCTGACCGCGCCCGGTTTCGCCCTGGATGACGAAGGCGGCCCCATCACGGGCGAGGCCCTGATCACCCTGCCGGACGGGGCCACCGCCGGCGGCGGGGCCGCCATCACCGCGCCCCGCCGTCCGCCCGCCGACCCCCTGCCCGCCGCGCCCATCGCCGGACTCAGCCAGCCCGGCCCCAACGGGCCCCTGCCGATGATCAACGCCGACGGCCGCACGCCCGCCCAGGCCTACGCCCGCCCCTTCCGCCCCGACGGCCGCCCGCGCGTGGCCCTGATCGTGGGCGGCCTGGGCCTGAACGCCGTCACCACCCGCGCCGCCATCGAGCGGCTGCCGGCCGAGGTCACCCTCTCCTTCGTGCCCTACGCCGAGGGCCTCCAGGGCTGGATCGACCTGGCCCGCGCCCACGGCCACGAGGTGCTGATCGAGATCCCCATGGAGCCGCAGGGCTACCCCGACAATGATCCGGGGCCCTACACCCTGCTGGCCAACGCCGGCCCCGATGACATCCGGCAGCGGCTCGACTGGCTGCTGGGCCGGGCCAGCGGCTATTTCGGCGTCACCAACTATCTGGGCGACCGCTTCGTCGCCTCCGACACGGGCATGGCCGCCTTCCTCGGCGTCATGCGCAGCCGCGGCCTGGCCTTCGTGGATGACGGCTCGGCCCGCCGCCGCCCCGGCGCCTACGCCCGCGCCAGCGCCGACCGCATCATCGACGAGGTGCAGAGCCCCGCCGCCATCGTGGCGCAGTTGAACGCCCTGGAGGCCGCCGCCCGCGAGAACGGCGACGCCCTGGGGACCGGCTTCTCCTATCCGGTGACGGTGGAGGCCGCCGCCCGTTGGGCCGACGGCCTGTCGGACCGCGGCCTGCAGCTGGCGCCCGCCTCGGCCATGACCCGGCGGCCGGGCCGCTAGTGGCCGACCTGTCCCTCTACCGGCCCAATGTGGGGGTGGTGCTGTTCCATCCCGACGGCCGCGTCTGGCTGGGCCGGCGCGCGAGAACGCCCGAACCGTACTGCTGGCAATTTCCCCAGGGCGGCGTCGATCCCGACGAGGTCGAGCGGGGCGACTGGGAAGCCGCCGCCCGCCGCGAGCTGCTGGAGGAGACCGGCGTCCGCTCCGCCGACCTGCTGGCCGCCACAGAGGGCTGGATCACCTACGAATTTCCTCCCGAGGCCGCCGGCGCGAAGATCGCGCGCGGCTGGGCGGGCCAGAAGCAGAAATGGTTCGCCCTGCGCTTCACGGGGGACGAGGCCGAAATCGACCTCGAGGCGCATCCCCCCGTGGAGTTCGAGGACTGGCGCTGGGGCCGGCTGGACGAGGTCTGCGACCTGATCGTGCCGTTCAAGCGCCCCGCCTACGAACAGGTGGTCGCCGCCTTCGCCAGGTTCGCCGCCTGACGCCTGCGGCTAGCGCCCCAGCGCGGCCCGCTGCAGGGCGAACAGCTCGGCGCAGCCGCTTTCGGCCAGCACGAACAGGCGGTCGAACTCGGCCCGGCTGAAGCCGCGCTTCTCGCCGGTGGCCTGGATCTCCACGATGTCCCCGGATCCGGTCAGGACGAAGTTGGAATCCGCCTCGGCGGTGGAATCCTCCTCATAGTCCAGATCCAGCACCGGGGTGTCGGCGAAGACGCCGCACGACACCGCGGCCACCTGGTCCAGGATGGGGTCG
This sequence comes from Brevundimonas sp., assembly GCA_036963825.1. Lineage (GTDB taxonomy): Bacteria > Pseudomonadota > Alphaproteobacteria > Caulobacterales > Caulobacteraceae > Brevundimonas. The sequence goes on along the minus strand of JBALUZ010000010.1, from coordinate 4,756 downwards.
GTCTTCAGCACGCCCTCGTCCTTCAGATAATTGAGGGCCGAGGCCATGGCGACCCAGGCGCCGGTGATGGCGGCGGTGCGGGTGCCGCCGTCGGCCTGGATCACGTCGCAGTCGATCAGCACCTGCCGCTCGCCCAGCGCCTTCATGTCCACCACCGCCCGCAGGGAGCGGCCGATCAGGCGCTGGATTTCCTGGGTCCGGCCCGACTGCTTGCCCGCGGCGGCCTCGCGCCGGCCCCGGGTGTGGGTGGCGCGCGGCAGCATGCCGTACTCGGCCGTGACCCAGCCCTGGCCCTTGCCGCGCAGCCACGGCGGCAGGCTTTCCTCCACCGACGCCGTGACCAGAACCTTCGTATGGCCGAAGCTGACCAGGCACGAGCCCTCGGCGTAGCGGTTGACCCCGGTCTCGAGGGTGACGGGGCGAAGCTGTTCGGGCGTGCGTTCGGAGGGGCGCATGGCTCTCGCTTATGTATTGGAAGTGGTCGCCCGGGTGCTTATCCTGAAAGGGTGAGCCTGTCCCGTCCCGACGCCATGAATTCCGTTTATCCGCAGCCCCCCGCAGCGGAGGCCCGCCCGTGACCCTGTTCGCCCCTTCCGCCCCCCTGCCCGTCCTGGACGACCGGGCCCGCGACATCTTCCGCCGCATCGTGGAGACCTATCTGGAGACCGGCGAGCCGGTGGGGTCGCGCACCCTGTCGCTGACCGGCGTGTCCCTGTCGCCGGCCTCCATCCGCAACACCATGCAGGACCTGACCATGGCCGGCCTGCTGCACGCCCCCCACACCTCCGCCGGACGGGCGCCCACCCATGCGGGCCTGCGGCTGTTCGTGGACGGCCTGCTTGAGATCGGCGACGTCAGCCAGGAGGAGCGCCGCGAGATCGACGCCCGCCTGGCCGTGCACAAGGGCGCGGCGGGCCGCGGCGGCTTCGAGGAGGCCCTGGACGCGGCCTCGTCCCTGCTCTCCGGACTGGCGGGCGGCGCGGGGGTCGTGGCCAGCCCGGTGCGCGAGACGGGGGTGCGGCACGTGGAGTTCGTGGCGCTGGGCGAGGATCAGGCCCTGGCCGTCCTGGTGGCCGAGGACGGCACGGTGGAGAACCGGCTGATGCCCCTGGCCGCGGGGGTGACCGCCTCGACCCTGCAGGAGGCCTCCAACTTCCTCAATGCGCGGCTCAAGGGCCGGCGCTTGCAGGAGGCGCGCAGCGAGATGAGCGCCGAGCTCCAGGCGGCGCGCCGGGAGCTGGACGCCGCCGCCGCCCGTCTGGTCGAGGACGGCATGGCCGCCTGGTCCGGCGGGCCGGACCGCGAGCGGGCCCTGATCGTGCGCGGCCGCGCCAATCTGCTTCAGGACCGCGAGGCGCTGGAGGACCTGGAGCGGGTGCGCGTCCTGTTCGACGATCTGGAGCAGAAGGAGCAGCTCATCACCCTGCTGGACGGGGTCACCAACGCCCAGGGCGTGCGCATCTTCATCGGCGCCGAAACGCGGCTGTTTTCACTTTCGGGTTCCGCCGTGATCGCGGCGCCCTATATGTCGGGCCGACAGCGGGTCCTGGGCGCCATCGGCGTGATCGGACCCGCGAGACTGAACTACGCCCGTGTCATACCGTTGGTGGACTACACCGCCCGGGTGCTGGGCCGGATGCTGGACGGACAGGAAACGTGAGCGACACCTACAACGACCGAAACGACGCCGAGGCGCGCGACGAAGCCGAACTGAACGCCGAGGCGGGGCTTGACGCCGATCCCGATGGCGATCTCTCGCAGGCGGATGATCTGGGGCCTGTCGACGCCCTGATCGCCGAGCGCGACGAATGGAAGGATCGGGCCCTGCGCGCCGTGGCCGAGGCGGACAACGTCAAGCGTCGGGCGGAGCGGGAGATGAACGACGCCCGCGCCTACGCCATCACCCGCTTCGCCCGCGACCTTCTGGGCGTGGCCGACAATCTGTCGCGCGCCCTGCAGGCGGCGCCCAGGGAGAACGCCGACGCCGCCGTGGGCGGCCTCGTCACCGGGCTGGAGATGACCGAGAAGTCGCTGCTGTCGGCCTTCGAGAGCAACGGCCTGACCCGGGTGGAGCCCGGTGCCGGCGAAGCCTTCGATCCCAACCTCCACCAGGCCATGATGGAGCAGCCCTCCGACAGCGTCGCCGCCGGTCAGGTGATCCAGACCATGCAGGCCGGCTACGCCCTGTTCGGGCGGGTCGTCCGCCCCGCCATGGTGGTGGTGGCCGCCCGCGGATCGGGCGGCGGCTCGCAGGAGCCGGGCTCCCGGGTCGACGCCAGAGCCTGAGCCTCAGAGATGGGTCCGGAAGTGCGCCAGCAGGCGTGACCAGCCGTCCGTCGCCGCCCCGGCGTCATAGCTGGGGCGGTAGTCGGCGTGGAAGGCGTGGCCGGCGCCCGGATAGAGCACGATCCCGCTGGCGGTCTGGCCTTCCCGGATCAGGGCCTCCCGCATGGCCTCGACCGACGCGACCGGTATGCCCCGGTCGTCCTCGCCGTACAGGCCCAGCACCGGCGCCTTGAGGTCCCCCGCCAGATCCACCGGCCAGGGCCCGCCGCCGGTCGCGCCCGCTTCCGGCGCCAGCCGCCCGTACCAGGCCACGCCCGCGCCGAAGGCGGCGAAGCGCGCCACCGCCTGCCAGACCACCTTGCCGCCCCAGCAGAAGCCGGTGATCCCGACCCGTTCGCTGTCGGCCCAGATCTGGCCGTCCAGCCACTGCAGCGCCGCCGCCACGTCGCCCATGACCTGCTCGTACCCGGCCGCGGCCACGATCTCGAACACCCGCGCCATGTCCGACAGGGGCGCCGGGTCCTCGACCCGCACGAAGAAGGCCGGCGCGACCGCCGCATAGCCCGCCTTCGCGAGGCGACGGCAGACGTCCTGGATATAGGCGTGGACCCCGAAGATCTCCGACGCCACCACGACCACGGGAAACGGCCCTTCCCCCTCGGGCCGGGCCACATAGGCGGGCAGGGCGAAGCCGTCCGGCGCGGGCAGGGTCACGGTTTCGGTCACCAGCCCCCCGGCGTCCGTCACCACCGGCGCGGCCGACTGCGACACCGCCGCCGTCGCATAGCCGGCGAACAGCAGCCCGCCCAGCAGCCGCCGGCTGATCTGGAAGTCGTCGGGGCGGGGGCCTTCGGGGCGGATCAGGTTCACGCTCATGGCGGGCTCCGTGGGCGGCCGGGAAAGCGCGACTGTGCGCCGCCCGGGCCGCCGGGTCGAGTCACGACCCGGTCATGCGGCCGGGTCAGGCCGCCCGGCGCAGGGTCAGGTTCATGCGCCCGCCGCCCGGCAGGAGGCCGGAGGATCCGCCCAGGGTGCGGTCGATCCCGTGCCGCGCCAGCCGCGCCGCCCCCGACAGCAGGCACACGTCCCCCGAGGCCAGCCGCACCGACCGCGTCGGGCCGCCGCCCGCCGCACCGATCCGGAACACCGCCGTGTCCCCCAGCGAGACCGACAGCACCGGCGCGGTCAGGTCCCGCTCATCCTTGTCCTGATGCAGCCCCATGCGGGCCCCCGCGTCGTACAGATTGACCAGACAGGCGTCCGGCGGCTCCGGCCAGCCGGTCAGCGCGTCCCACAAGGTCAGCAGCATCTCCGGAATCGGCGGCCAGGGCGCGCCTGTTTCGGGATGGACCGCCTGGTAGCGATAGCCCGCCCGGTCCGAGACCCACCCCAGCGGCCCCAGATTGCTCATCCGCACCGAGAACGGCCGCCCGCCCGGAGTCACCGGCCGGTACAGCGGCGCGGCCTCGAGCGCGGCGAGCACCTGATCCCGCAGCCGCGCCTGGTCCGCCGGCGCCAGCCGGCCGGGCCAGAGCCGGAATCCGTCCAGGCCGTCATCCCTGATCATCTCGGCGGGCGGGGTCATGAAGACCATATCGGATGCGCCTGATCTCGCGCCAAGCCCTTGCACCCCTTGCGGGCTTTCCCATATCCGACCGGAACGTGGACAAGACCCTATTCCTTTGAGGGAATTGTTCGCTTAAGGAGCCCCACCGCCGGTTCGCCCGGCAAGCCTAGCAACCCACAGGGGGCGGTCACGCGCGGCGCTTGAACCGAAGGCCGCCGCATCGCCCGCCGACACGGAGTGAGATACAGCGCCCATGAGCAAGATCATCGGCATCGACCTCGGCACCACCAACTCGTGCGTCGCGGTCATGGACGGCAAGAATCCCAAGGTCATCGAGAACGCCGAGGGCAACCGCACCACCCCGTCGGTGGTGGCGATCCAGGAGGACGGCCAGTCCCTGGTCGGCCAGCCGGCCAAGCGCCAGGCGGTGACCAACCCCGAGAACACCTTCTTCGCCATCAAGCGCCTGATCGGCCGCAGCTATGACGACCCCGTCGTGGCGAAGGACAAGAAGATGGTCCCCTACGAGATCGTCAAGGGACCGAACGGCGACGCCTGGGTGCGCGCCCACGGCAAGGACTATTCCCCCCAGCAGGTCTCCGCCTTCACCCTTCAGAAGATGAAGGAAGCCGCCGAGGCCTATCTGGGCGAGAAGGTCGAGAAGGCGGTCATCACCGTCCCGGCCTACTTCAATGACGCCCAGCGCCAGGCCACCAAGGACGCCGGCAAGATCGCCGGCCTCGAGGTCCTGCGCATCATCAACGAGCCCACTGCGGCGGCCCTGGCCTATGGCCTGGACAAGAACGACGGCCAGAAGATCGCCGTCTACGACCTGGGCGGCGGCACCTTCGACGTCTCGATCCTGGAGATCGGCGACGGCGTGTTCGAGGTGAAGGCCACCAA
>JBALUZ010000009.1:0-32967 GCA_036963825.1 Brevundimonas sp. | reverse complement strand
CTGCTGAACGGCGACGCCACCGACGCCGGCGGCGGCAGCCCCCGCCACCAGATCCAGGCCCAGGGCGGCGTGTTCAAGGACGGCATGGGCGTATTCGTCAACGCCGCCTGGCGCCAGGGCGCCGAGGTGGACGGCGGAACCGGTCCGGACCTGATCTTCGACGACCGCACCACGGTGGGCGTCAACGCCTTCGTGGATCTGGGCGCGCGCGAGAGGCTGGTGGCCCGCTGGCCTTGGCTGGAGGGTTCGCGCCTGAACCTGCGTATCCAGAACCTGTTCGATTCCCGCCCCGAGGTGATCGCCAGTGACGGGACCACGCCGGTCAACTACCAGCCCGATTTCCTCGATCCGGAAGGCCGCACCGTCAGCCTGACCTTCAGGAAGATCCTGTTCTGACCAGCTTCCTTCTCCCCTTGAGGGAGAAGGCGTCACGCGGAGCATGACGGACAAGGCGTGAGACTCGATCTCTGGTGTGTGCTGAGCGGGTCGCCTGTTGGGCGGAAATCAGATGAGGCGGTGTTTCACCCCTCATCCGACCGCCTCCGGCGCCCGCCGTCTCCCGCAAGGGGAGAAGGATTTCGGCTCTTCCCCTTCGCCTTCTTCGCGATCTCTTTCAGCTTGCGGGCCTGCATGGCGGACAGCGACTGGCCCGGCGCGCCCTTTTCGGGATCGGCGAAGGCGCGGCCGTAGGTCTTCACGCGGTCCGACACCGAGCCGAGGAACTCGTCTTCCCAGTCCGACAGCGACACCCCCGCCTTTTCGGCGGCGCGGCGGGCCCGCTTCAGGGCGTTCAGAGCCGACCGCTGGGCCGCCTTCCTCGCCGCTTCGTAGGGCGTTTCCTTCGGTGGCTTCGCGGTCTTCGGCGCGTCGCCGTCCTTCGGGCTGCGCGGTCGCAGCCCGCCGTCCTTGCGTCCGAAGCCGGACCGCTTCAGCTCAGATCTCGCCGAGGGCGGCCAGATAGAGGTCCAGGATCGCTTCCTCTTCCTGCCGCTTGGCCTTGTCCAGCTTGCGGATGCGGATGACCTTGCGCAGGGTCTTCACGTCATAGCCTTCGCCCTTGGCCTCGGCGAAGACCTCCTTCATGTCGCCCATGATGGCCTGCTTGTCCTCCTCGAGGCGCTCAAGACGCTCGATGATGGTGCGCAGGCGGCCTTGGGCCGAGGCGTTCAGGACGTCGGGATTGGCGAAGGTGGCGTCGTCGGCCAAGGCGGATGCTCCGGGAAAGGGATTTGGATTCAGGCGCGGACGCTAACCATGCGGAACGCAGCGGCTCAACGGCGCACGCGAAAAAGGCCACGGACAACCGCCCATGGCCTGTGGATCATTCCGCCGCCCGGACGACACGCGAGGCTCTCACGCAGAGAGCGCCCGCGGCGCGAGCGATAGGGGGCTAAACAGCCTAGCCCTGCTTGGCCTTGAAGCGCGGGTCGGTCTTGTTGATCACATAGACCACGCCCTTGCGGCGCACGATCTTGCAGTCACGGTGGCGCGACTTCAGCGACTTCAGAGAGCTACGGACCTTCATGGTCTCATTCCTTCGTGGCCCCCAAGCGTGAACCTGCCGGGCGCGATACAAAATGAAACGCCGCAAGCGGACCTGCGGCGGGGAGACGGGCCTATAGGTCAGCCGCGCCTGCCCTGTCAACGGGAAACCACCTGAAACGCGCTCGTCGCCCGGCTATTTCACCACCCGACGGCGCCGGAGTTCAAGGAGCCGTCCCCTGCCCCCAGGCAGCGAGGGACCGCGGCGCGAGCGTAGGGCGAAAACGCCCTCAAGCAGCGAGGGACCGCGTCCCGAGCGTCAGGGCGAAAAGATGGAGGCCTGGCCTCCGAGTCGAACGGAGGGTCTGCGGATTTGCGATCCGCCGCGTAGCCTCTCCGCCACCAGGCCGCATCAAGGACGGATCGGCATACCGCGCTGCGGTTAACGGGCGGCGACCGGAAAGGGTTAGCGCCGCGTGTCGTCCAATGGCCGGAGCACGGCGGAAAGCCGGCGAAAGCGTGCTCCCGTTTCGCGCGCTTGTGATTGCGGGGCCCTCTCCCGGCGCGGTAGGGTGGCGTATGAAAATTCGTCTTGTTCTCATTGGCCTGACCGCTGCCTGCGCCCCCCTGATCCCGGAGCCGCCGCGCGGCGGACCGGCCCGGGCGGCGCAGCCCGTGGCGGCTGCGGCGACCGCGACGGCGGCCGTCCAGCCTGCGCCCTATGAGGATCAGTCCTTCGAGGGCTGGAAACAGGGCTTCCTGGCCCGCCACGGCGGGGCCAACCGCGCCGCCTTCGAGCGCGAGCTGGCCGGCCTGTCGCCCGACCCCGGCGTGGTGCGCCTTGACGGCAACCAGCCCGAGTTCAGCCGCCCGGTCGGCGCCTATGTCCAGAACGCCGTCAGCGCCCAGCGCATCGCCGAAGGCCGCGACCGACTGATGTCCGCCCCCGTCGAGGCCGAGCAGCGCTATGGCGTGCCGCGGGAGATCCTGGTCGGCATCTGGGCCCAGGAAAGCGCCTTCGGCCAGGTCCAGGGCGATCACGACGTGATCCGCTCCCTGGCCACCCTGGCCCACGACGGCCGCCGCCGCGACTGGGCCGAGGAACAGCTCAAGGAGGCCCTGACCATCATCGTCGAGGGCCGCGCCCCCCGCGAACGCCTCAAGGGCTCGTGGGCCGGCGCCATGGGCCAGAGCCAGTTCATGCCCGACAACTACCGCCGTCTGGCGGTGGACGGCGACGGCGACGGGGTGGTGGACATCTGGAATTCGCCCGCCGACGCCCTGATGTCGGCCGCCCACCTGCTGAGCAATGCGGGCTGGAAGCGCGACCAGCGCTGGCATTACGAGGTGACCCTGCCGGAAGGGTTCGACTACGCCCTGGCCGAGGGCGAACGCCAGCCGTGGTCCTACTGGGCCCGGCGCGGCGTGGTGCTGGCCCGCGGCGGCGAGCCCAGCGCGGCCGAACAGGCCGAGGGCGCGACCATCCTGCTGCCCCAGGGCGCCAATGGCCCGGCCTTCCTGGCCCTGCCCAACCACTACGTCATCCGCCGTTACAACAACTCGGTGGCCTACGCCCTGGCCATCGGCATGACCGCGGACGGCATCGCCGGCCGCCCCGGCCTGGTGGCCGCCTGGCCCGACGAGGCGCCGCTGTCGCGCGACCAGCGTCTGGGGGCCCAGCGCGCCCTGGCGGCCGCCGGATTCGATCCCGGCGGGATCGACGGCGTCATCGGTTCGGGCACCCGCCGCGCCCTGCGCGCCTGGCAGCAGGCCAACGGCCTGACCCCCGACGGGCACCTCACCGCCGCCCTCGCCGACCGGCTGATCGCCGAACAGCGATAACCCGCTTGCCGGACCGGTCGAATACCGGCAGGACCAGCGGCCATGAGCGACCGTTCGATCCGGAATCTGGCCAACCTTCAGGCGTTCGGCTCCACCTCTAGGGTGCTGAACCTGCTGGCTGTCTGGCGTCGCCACGGCCGCACCGACGAGTGGCGCGACAAGCCCCTGTTCCAGACCCCCGCCCTCAACCAGGGGCTGATCATCAAGCACCGCCTGCGCCGCGACGAGGTGGACCTGTTCCACATCTATCGCCAGTCAGCCACAAAGGTGATCCTGCCTATCGACCTGGACGACCTGCGTCTCGGCGGCCGCTTCATCTTCATCGGCCAGCGCAATTTCGACCGGGCGCTGCGTGAATATTTCGGGGTCTCGGTCGATGAGCGCGATCTTGAGACACTGCGCCTGATCGATCAGCTTCCGTCGCTGGACCCCTTCCTCCTGAGAGAACAGGTGCGGCGGGCGGGCCTGGACGTGGCGCGCTGCTATTTCGAGCTGACCGAGGGGGACATGAAGCGCATGTTCGGCTTCGTGGAGGCGCAGATCGCGCCCCTGGTCGCCATGAGCATGTCCGCCGGGACCTCGTCTCCCGGTCAGGCCCGGGCCACCGCCAGCCTGGTGTCCAAGATTCTCTCGAACACCGACGGCGCAGGGATGCAGCCGCTGGGCGACACCCTCCAGCTGGCGCCCGAACAGTACGCCGAGGGCGTGTTCTGCTGGAAGGGCTTTCTCTACTACAAGTGGTCCGCCGCCACCGTGCTGAAGGAGGCGCGCGCCGTGGCGGACGCCATCGCCGCGATGCAGCCGGTCGGCCCGCTGGACACAGAATCCCGCCTGTACCTCGAGCGCGGTCGCCAGGTTCTGAGGCGCAAGATCCTCAAGACCTGCGAAACGGTGATCGACACGCTGAAGGTCTATGACCGCGCCTACGCCAGCCTGACCCAGGACGGCCGGCCGACAGCCTTCCGCGAATTTCTCCTGGACGCCCCCAGCATGTTCATTCGACTGGGCGAACAGGTCGGGGCGGTGCGCCACATCGTCAGCTTCTGGAATTTCCGCTTCGCCCCCGGCGCGCCGCGCGTCTCGGTCGAGGAGCTGATCGACATCTTCATGGACTTCGAGGCCAGCCTGACCGGCCGCGAGATCATCGACTGATCCCGCCCCCAGGCGGCGAGCCGCCGCAGCGGCGGTCCGGGCAAGAATAAAGAAGCCCTCGCCGGCGGCTCAGGGAACCGGCGAGGGCTTCACCGCCACGCATCAGCATTGGGGGCGTTGATGCGTGAGGTTTCCGCGTTCCCGTGGGGCGGGGCGCGAAACCTGAAAGGTCAGGCCCAGTGCATCTGGACCCGGTGGGCGGCGGCCCAGTGGATGGCCCGGATGGCGTCGCAGATGGCCTCGCCCGCGGCGCGGCAGCCCAGCTCGCCGCCCAGATCTGCTGTGACCGCGCCCGCAGCCAGCACCGCCGCCACCGCCGCCTCAATGGCGTCGGCCTCGTCCTCCAGCTTCAGGGAGTGGCGCAGCATCAGGGCGGCGGACAGCACCATGCCGACCGGATTGGCCAGGTCCTGCCCCGCGATGTCCGGCGCCGAACCGTGGATGGGCTCGAACAGTCCCGGCCCCTCCGTCCCCAGCGAGGCCGAGGGCAGCAGGCCGATGGACCCGCCCAGCACCGAGATCTCGTCCGACAGGATGTCGCCGAACATGTTCTCGGTCAGGATCACGTCGTACTCCCGCGGCTTGCGGATCAGGTGCATGGCCATGGAGTCCACCAGGGCGTGCTCCAGGGCGATGTCCGGGTATTCCTCGGCCTGGATGCGGGTGACCACCTCGCGCCACAGGCGGCTGGTCTCCATGACATTGGCCTTGTCCACCGAGGTGACCTTGCCCCGCCGCTGGCGGGCGGTCTGGAAGGCGGCGCGGGCAACCCGCTCGATCTCCGCCACCGAATAGACGCACAGGTCCGACGCCGAGGTGTCGGTGCGGGTCTTCTCGCCGAAATAGATGCCGCCGGTCAGCTCGCGGAACACGATCAGGTCCACGCCCTCCACGATCTCCTTCTTCAGCGGCGAGCGGTGCGCCATCACCGGCGAGACCTGCAGCGGCCGCAGGTTGGCGTACAGGCCCATGGCCTTGCGGATGGCCAGCAGGCCTTCCTCCGGCCGCCGCTTGCCGCCGTCCCATTTGGGTCCGCCCACAGCGCCCAGCAGCACCGCATCGGCGGCCTTGCAGGCGTCGCGGGTCTCGTCCGGCAGGGGCTCACCCGTGGCGTCGATGGCCGCGCCGCCGATCAGATGCTCCCGGTAGGTGAAGCGATGGCCGTAGAAATCGCCGATGCTGTCCAGCACGGCGCAGGCCACGGCCGTGACCTCGGGTCCGACCCCGTCTCCGGGCAGGACGACGATGGAGTGTTCCTGGAAGGGGGGCATCACGCGGTTTCCTGTTGTCGGCGTTCAAAGGCTTCGATGTCGGGCAGTCGGGCGGTCAGCCAGCCCATGGCGTCCACCCCGTCCAGAAGGCACTGGCGGGCGAAGGACTCGACCCGGAAGGGCGTGGGTTCGGCGTTGCCGCGGCGGATGGTCTGGGCCTCCAGGTCGATGGTGACCGGCTGGTCCGGATGGGCGGCCAGATCGTCCCAGACCGCCTGGCTGACCACGACAGGCAGCAGCCCGTTCTTCAGGGCGTTGGAGGTGAAGATGTCCGCGATCGAGGTGGAGACCACCGCCCGGAAGCCATAGTCCAGCAGGGCCCACGGAGCATGCTCGCGCGACGACCCGCAGGCGAAATTGTCCCCCGCGATCAGGATGCGGTGCGCCGCCGGATCGATGCGGTTCAGCACCGCCTCGGGCTTCGCCGACCCGTCCGCCTCATAGCGCCAGTCGTGGAAGGCGTGCGCGCCCAGGCCCTCGCGGGTGGTGGTGGTCAGGAACCGGCCGGGAATGATCTGGTCCGTGTCGATGTTGGACTGGCTGAACACCACCGTGCCCGAGGTCAGGGTCTTCAAGGGCTCAGGCATGAACAGTCTCCCCGGCCGACATGAACACCCTCGGGTCGGTCAGCACGCCCGTGACGGCGCTGGCGGCGGCCGTGGCCGGACTGGCCAGGATGGTGCGCGCCCCCGGTCCCTGCCGGCCCTCGAAATTGCGGTTGGAGGTGGACACCGCCAGCTGGCCCGGCCCCACCATGTCGCCGTTCATGGCCAGACACATGGAGCATCCCGGAATGCGCCATTCGGCGCCCGCCTCGGTGAACACCGTGTGCAGCCCTTCGGCCTCCGCGTCACGCCGCACGGCCTCGGAGCCGGGCACCACCAGCACCCGCACCCCCGGCTTGACCCGGCGGCCCCTCAGAATGTCGGCGGCGGCGCGCAGGTCGGGCAGACGCCCGTTGGTGCAGCTGCCGATGAAGACCACGTCCACCGGATAGTCGGTGGTGGCCCGTCCGGCCTCGAAGCCCATATAGGCCAGGGCCTTGCGATCGCTGTCGCTTCGCGGCTCCGGCGCGGGCGCCCCGATGGCCACGCCCGCGTCGGGCGTCGTGCCCCAGGTGGCCATGGGCCGGATGGCGTCGCCGTCCAGCCGGACCTCCTTGTCGAACGGCGCGCCGGGGTCCGACGCCAGGCTCAGCCAGTCCGCCGCTGCCCGCTCGAAGGCCGCCCCCTGCGGCGCATGACGACGGCCGCGCAGCCAGTCGACGGTGGTCTGGTCCGGGGCGATCATGCCCGCCCGGGCGCCCGCCTCGATGGACATGTTGCACAGGGTCATGCGCCCTTCCATGTCCAGGGCGCGGATCACCGCGCCCGCATATTCGATGACGTAGCCGGTGCCCCCGCCGAAGCCGAGGGCGGCGATCACCGCCAGGGCCACGTCCTTGCCGGACACCCCCGGGGCCAGCGTTCCGTCCACCGTCACGCGCAGGGTCTTCGCCTTGCGCTGCAGCAGGCACTGGGTCGCCAGCACATGGCCCACCTCGGAGGTGCCGATGCCGAAGGCCAGCGCCCCGAAGGCGCCGTGGGTGGCGGTGTGGCTGTCGCCGCAGACCACGGTCATGCCGGGCTGCGTCAGGCCCAGCTCGGGCCCCATCACGTGCACCACGCCCCGCTGGTCCGAGTCCCATCCGGCCAGGGACACGCCGTGCCGGGCGCAGTTCCGCTCCAGCGTCTCCACCTGGGCCTTGCTGGCGGGGGTGTGGTAGGGCCGCTCCCCGTCCGGCCCGGCCGGCAGGGTCGGGGTGGAATGGTCCAGGGTGGCGAAGGTGCGGTCCGGGCGGCGCACCGTCAGGCCCCGCCGCTCGATCTCGGCGAAGGCCTGCGGGCTGGTCACCTCGTGCACCAGGTGCAGGTCCACGTACAGGACGGCGGGCGTCTCCGCCGTCTCGGCCGAGACCACGTGCCGGTCCCAGACCTTTTCATAGAGGGTGCGGGGCTCAGGCATATTCCACCGCCTTCTCCGCCGTGGCGTCGTCGTAGATGGGCTCCAGCCAGCCGTGGCGGTCCGGCGTATCGCCGGTGAACAGGCCCCGGAAGGCCGCGTTCAGCGCCCTGGTCACCGGCCCCGGGCCGTTGGCGCGGGTGGGGATCCCGTCCACCGAGCGCACCGGGGTGATCTCCGCCGCCGTGCCGGTCATGAAGATCTCGTCGGCCAGGTACAGCATCTCGCGCGGCAGGCTCTGCTCCACCACCTCCAGCCCCTGATCGCGGGCCAGCTGCATGACCGTGTCGCGGGTGATGCCCATCAGGATCGAGGACGCCGCCGTCGGGGTCAGGATGCGCCCCTCCCGCACGATGAACAGGTTCTCGCCCGCGCCCTCGGACAGGCGGCCGTCCACGCCCAGGCCGATGCCCTCGCCGAAGCCCCCGACCCGCGCCTCGCGGCCGATCAGATAGGACGACAGATAGTTGCCGCCCGCCTTGGCCCCCGTCGGGATGGTGTTGGGCGCCGCCCGCTGCCAGGACGAGACGCAGGCGTCCACGCCCTTCTCCAGCGCCTCGTCGCCCAGATAGGCGCCCCAGGGAAAGGCGGCGATGGTCACGTCCACCTGCGGCCTGGCCGGGGTCACCCCCATGCCGCATTCGCCCAGGAAGGCGATGGGCCGCAGATAGGCGCCCTTCAGACCGTTGGCCCGCACGATGGCCTTGCAGGCGTCCAGCACCTCGGCCTCGGTGAACGGCAGGGCGAAGTGATAGATGCGCGCGCTGTCGAACAGCCGGCGCACATGGTCCGTCAGACGGAACCCGCGCGGCCCGGCCGGCGTGTCATACACGCGGATCCCCTCGAACACGGAGGTGCCGTAATGCAGCCCGTGGCTCATGACGTGGACCTTGGCCTCGGTCCAGGGCGTCATCGCGCCGTTCATCCAGATGTAGTCAGCCAGCGGCGGCATAGGCGGGTCTTTCCTGTCGGTCGGCGGCGGCGGCGATGATGGCCGCCAGCTCCGTGTCGTTGATCTCGCCGATCTCGTCGGCGCGGCGCTTGAAGCCGGCGAACACCTCGGCCAGCACGCCGCCGGTCAGGTCGTGGCCCAGAACGGCGGCGCGTTTGGCCACCGCGTGGCGGCCCGAGTGCTTGCCCAGCACGAAGAAGCTGCCCTCGAAGCCCACGTCCTCGGGCCGCATGATCTCGTAGGTGCGCGCGTCGGCCATCATGCCGTGCTGGTGGATGCCGGCCTCGTGGGCGAAGGCGTTGATGCCCACGATGGCCTTGTTGCGCACCACCGGGCTCTCGGTGATCTCGCACAGCAGGCGGCTGGTGCGCACCAGATGGCGGCAGTCCACGCCGGTGGTCACGTCATAGCGGTCGGCGCGGGTGCGCAGGGCCATGATGACTTCCTCCAGCGAGGCGTTGCCCGCCCGTTCGCCGATGCCGTTGATGGCCCCTTCCACCTGCCGCGCCCCGGCCTCCACCGCGGCCAGGGAGTTGGCCACGGCCAGCCCCAGGTCGTCGTGGCAGTGGGCCGAGAACACCGCGTGGGGGTGCTTCGGGCGGATGCGGGCGATCAGGTCCGCATAGCGCGCCCGCACCTCGTCCGGCGTGGCGTAGCCCACGGTGTCGGGCACGTTCAGGGTCTGGGCCCCGGCGTCGGCGACGGCCTCCATCACCTCGGCCAGGAAGGCCGGCTCGGTGCGGAAGGCGTCCTCGGCCGAAAACTCCACGTCGTCGAACAGGGTCCGGGCGTAGGCCACCGACCGCACGGCGGCGGCCAGCACCTCGTCGGTGCTCATGCGCAGCTTGGCCGAGCGATGGATGGGGCTGGTGCCCAGGAAAATGTGGCAGCGGCGGTGGGTCTTCGGCGCCGGAGACAGGGCGCGGTGCGCCGCGTCGATGTCCTTCTCGCCGGACCGGGACAGGGAGCAGAACACCGGCCCCTCAATCTCCCCGGCCACCCGCCGCATGGCTTCCTCGTCGCCGGGCGAGGCGGCGGCGAAGCCGGACTCGATCACGTCCACGCCCAGGTCGCGCAGGGCCGCGGCCATGCGCAGCTTGGCGTCCGTCGACATGGAGAAGCCGGGCGCCTGTTCGCCGTCGCGCATGGTGGTGTCGAAGACGATGATCCGGTTGGGGTCCGACGCCGCCAGCTCGGCGGTGCGCGAGACGGGTCTTGATACGTCAGCCATCACGCCGCCTCCGACTGCAGGACCGCCGCGTCGATGCGGCTGACGCCGATCAGGCGGTCGATCTGGCGGCGCAGGATCTGGGGACAGCGGCTCTCGTCCCGGCCCCGCACCGTGATGGCCGCGCGGCGCACGGCGCCCTCGTCGGTCAGCATCAGGCCGTCGATGTGAAAGCCCCGGCGCTCCACCAGGCCGATGAGGCGTTGCAGCGAGCCGTCGGCCCGGTCGATCTGGATGTGTATGGTGTCGCTCATCTAGGCGCCCTCCATCATTTCTGCGTTTGACTTGCCCGGCGGCACCAGCGGCCAGACATTCTCCTTCGGATCGATCACGACGTGCGCGAGGCAGGGGCCGGGCGCGTCCAGCAGGCGCTGGATCCCGGCGGAGACCTCCTCGCGCCGGCTAATTCGGAAAGCCTCGATCCCGAACGCCTGGGCCACGGCCACGAAGTCCGGGTTGTCCGACAGATCGACCTCGGAATAGTTCTCCTCGAAGAACAGCGACTGCCACTGGCGCACGAGGCCCAGCGAGGCGTTGTCCAGCAGCACGACCTTCAGATTGATCCCGTAGCGGCGCAGGGTCGCCAGCTCCTGGATGTTCATCATGAAGCCGCCGTCCCCGGCGATGGTGACCACCTGGGCGTCCGGCCGCGCCAGCTTGGCGCCCAGACCGGCGGGCAGGCCGAAGCCCATGGCCCCCAGACCGCCCGACGTCAGATGCGCCTCCGGCCGCGAGAACCGGCAGTGCTGGGCCGCCCACATCTGGTGCTGGCCCACGTCGCAGGCGGCGACGAAGTCGTCGCCGGCGCGCTCGGACAGCTCCTTCAGCAGGGCCGGGGCGTAGACCCCCTCGCCCGGCGCGTCGTAACGGGCGGCGTGGCGCTGGGCCCTGGCCATGCAGCGCATGATCCAGGGATCGATGGCCAGCGGGCCCGGATCGGTGGCCGCCAGGCTGGCCTTCAGGTCGCCGACCACCGCCACCGTCGCCTCGCGCAGCTTGGAGATCTCGGCCGGGTCGATGTCGTAGTGGACGATGCGGGCGTGGGGCGCGAACTCGGCCAGCTTGCCGGTGGCCCGGTCGTCGAAGCGGGCGCCCAGCACCACCAGCAGGTCGGCCTCCTGCACCGCCTCGTTGGCGGCGCGCGTGCCGTGCATGCCGATCATGCCCAGGAAGCCGTGGGAGTCCGTGGGGATGGAGCCCAGGGCGTTCAGGGTCGCCACCGCCGGAATGCCGCTGCGGGCGAAGAAGGCGCGCAGCTCATCGACCGCGCCGGCGATCTTGACGCCCCCGCCCACGTACAGGACCGGGCGCTCCGCCGCGCGGATGGCCGCCTCGGCCTCGCGGATCGCCGCGTGGTCCGCCGGCTCAACCGCATCGTTGAAGATCGGCGCGGCGAAGGGCTGGGCCACCTCGGCGAACTGGATGTCCTTGGGCAGGTCGATCAGGACCGGACCGGGCCGCCCCTCCTTCGCCACCCGGAAAGCCTCGGCCACGACCGACGGAATGTCGGCGGCGTCGCGCACGATCCAGCTGTGCTTCACGATGGGCAGGGTGCAGCCCAGGATGTCGATCTCCTGGAACGAGTCCGTGCCCATCAGCCCGGTGGCCACATTGCCGGTGATGCAGACCATCGGCACCGAATCCATCATGGCGTTGGCGATGCCGGTGATCAGGTTGGTGGCGCCCGGGCCCGAGGTGGCCATGCACACCCCGACCTTGCCCGACGAGCGGGCGTAGGCGTCGGCGGCGAAGGCGGCGCCCTGTTCGTGGCGCACCAGGATGTGGCGCAGCGATGAGCCGGTCAGGGCGTCATAGACCGGCATGATCGCCCCGCCCGGATAGCCGAACAGCACATCCACGCCCATCGCCTCCAGGCTGGAGACGAGCAGGCGCGCGCCCGTCTGGCGAGCGGCGGCGGCTTCGGGCTGTTTCAGGGCGACGGCGGTCATGACGGTGCTTTCAGCGATCCTCTGGCTTCAGGCCGCTTCGGGCTTGGCGGCGGTCAGCCAGGCCATGCGTTGGCGCAGGCGGGCGCCGGTCTGTTCGATGGGATGGTCGTAGTCGGCCTTCAGCCAGGCCTCGTACTGGCCCTTGCCGGCCTCGTTCTCGGCGATCCACTGGCGGGCGAACTGGCCGGACTGGATGTCCTCCAGGATCTCCTTCATGCGCGCGCGGGTCTCGTCGTTGATCACCCGCGGGCCCGAGGCGACCGCGCCGTATTTGGCGGTCTCACTGATGAACTCGTGCATCCTGGTGACGCCGCCCTCGTAGAACAGGTCCACGATCAGCTTCAGCTCGTGCAGGCATTCGAAATAGGCGATCTCGGGCTGGTAGCCGGCCTCGACCAGGGTGTTGAACCCGGACATGACCAGTTCCTTGGCGCCGCCGCACAGCACGGCCTGCTCGCCGAACAGGTCGGTCTCGGTCTCCTCGCGGAAGCTGGTCTCCAGCAGGCCGCCGGTGGCGCCGCCGATGCCCTTTGCGTAGCCCATGGCCCGGTCCCGCGCCTTGCCCGTGGCGTCGCGCTCGATGGCGAACAGGCTGGGCACGCCGCGGCCGCGCGCATACTCACGCCGGACCAGATCGCCGGGGCCCTTGGGGGCCACCAGGATCACGTCCATGTCCTCGCGCGGGGTCACCCGGTCGTAGATGATGGAGAAGCCGTGGGCGAACAGGATGGCCGCGCCCGGCTTGGCGTTCGGCTCGATGATGTCGCGATAGACCTCGCCCTGGATCATGTCCGGGGTCAGGATGGCGATGATGTCGGCGCCCTTGACCGCCTCGGCGGGCTCGGCGGTCGGCACGCCGTCCGTGGTCGCGTTCTTCCAGCCCTTGCCGCCTTCGCGGACGCCGACGATCACGTCGTGGCCGGAGTCCTTCAGGTTCTGCGCATGGGCGCGGCCCTGGCTGCCATAGCCGATGATGGCGATGCGCTGGCCGGCGATGGCCCCGGGGCGAATGTCGTCGTTGGTGTAGATGGTGATGGGCATCAGGCGTCCTCGTGAGCGGTCTGGGTGCTGGCGGCGCGAGGCCGGCCCTGGAAGGAATCGGCGGTGCGCGCCGGCGGCGGATTGGGAATGGTCACGGCGCCCTGGGAGGCGGAGGCCGCCAGGACGGCGTATTTGGCGAACACGCCCACCGGGGCCTCGCGCTCGGGCGTCGAGGGCGGCCGGGCGGCCAGGTCGGCGTCCACGTCGATGCGGCGGTTGGTGACGTCGATGGTGACCCGGTCGCCGTCCCGGACGCGGGCGATGGGTCCGCCCACAGCGGCCTCGGGCGACACATGCCCGGCCACGAAGCCGTAGGACGCGCCGGAAAAACGGCCATCGGTGATCAGGGCCACGTTCTCGATCTTGCGGCCCTTCAGGGCGGCGGTGACCTGCAGCATCTCGCGCATGCCCGGCCCGCCGCGCGGTCCCTCGTGGCGGATGATGATGACGTCGCCCTCGCCCGCCGCGCCGGACTGGACCGCCGCGAAGGCGTCCTCCTCGCGGTCGAAGACCTTCGCCGGGCCCTCGAAGCGGTCGACCTTGTGGCCCGTCAGCTTGATGACCGCGCCCTCGGGGGCCAGGTCGCCGTAGATGACCGCATAGCTGCCGCGCGCCATGACCGGACGGTCGAAGTCGGTGATGACCTTCTGCCCCGGCGCCTCCTCGGCCTCGGCGGCTTCCTCGAACAGCGAGCGGCCCGAGACGGTGGGCGCATCGGCGATCTTGCCGGCCCACGCCAGCCGCTGGGCCACCAGCCGCGTGCCGCCGGCCACGAACAGGTGGTGGGCCAGGAACTGGCCGCCCGGCTTCAGGTCGCAGATGACCGGCGTGGTCTCGCAGGCGAAGTGGCAGTCCTCGACCCCGAACGGCACGCCCGCCTCCGCCGCGATGGCGGTCAGGTGCAGCACGGCGTTGGTGGATCCGCCCGAGGCCGACACCGCCACCGCCGCGTTCATCAGCGACCGGGGCGTGATGAATTCGCGGGCGCTGATCCCCCTGACCGTCAGCTCGACCGCCAGCCGGCCGCAGCGCTCGCCCTGTTCGCCCTTGTCGGGATGGACGGCGGGGACGTCGTTGGCGCCCATGGGGGACAGGCCCATGACGCTCAGGGCCATGGCCATGGTGTTGGCGGTGAACTGGCCGCCGCAGGCGCCGGCGCCGGGGCAGGCCGCCACCTCCACCGCTTTCAGCCCGGCGTCATCCAGCGCGCCTGCGCCGTGGGCGCCGATGGCCTCGAAGATCTCCTGGACCGAGATCTCCTTCTCGCCGATCCGGCCGGGCATGATGGTGCCGCCGTAGTAGACCAGCCCGGGGATATCCATGCGGGCCAGGGCCATGGCCGCGGCCGGGATGGTCTTGTCGCAGCCGACGATGCAGACGACCCCGTCCAGCTGGTGCCCCTGCACCGCCAGTTCGATGGAGTCGGCCACCACCTCGCGGCTGATCAGGGACGCCTTCATGCCCGGCGTGCCCATGCTGATGCCGTCGGTGACGACGATGGTGTTGAAGTCCACCGGCCAGCCGCCCGCCTCTCGGATGCCCCGGCGCACGTCCTCGGCCAGCCGGTCTAGATGCATGTTGCACGGCGTCACCGACGACCAGGTGTTGACCACCGCGATCATCGGCCGCTCGAAATCGGCGTCGTCCATGCCCGCGGCCCGCAGATAGCTGCGCGCCGCAGCCCGGTTCGGGCCGCGCGTCACCGCCGCGCTGCGGCGGTTGGGCGGGGACGAGGGTGAGGAAGAATTTTGCGTCATCGGTTCCGGTTGATCCGGACCGCCCAAACACGAAAAACCCCGCTTCCGGCGGAAGCGGGGCTGTGCGAGCGGTCCTGAGGTTTGACTTCAGGTCGCGTGCAGCCCCGCGCTTCCAAGAAGCACGAGCGCCAGTACGGTAATCAGGATAAGGGTTTGCAGGCCGTCGACGGGCGCGCCGGGACGCACGGCGGCGATGGCCGTCCGGGTCTGTCCAGCGATGGGCGCGCGGTTGTTCACGTCGTCAGCCTCTGTCTGCGATGACGCCAAGAGACATCAATTCCCGATGCGGCGCAACAGCCCAAAGGAACAATTTTCCAATTACGCCGTCTGCGACCCGCTCTGTGGCATTTTTTCACCGCAGGACGGAGCGGGCGGATCAGGCGGGAATGAGCGCCACCCGGGTCAGCCGGTCGCCCGCCGTCATGAACAGGCTCGCCCCGCCCGGACCAAAGGCGCAGTTGGCCGTGGCCCGCCCGGTGTCGATGACGCCCAGCAGTTCGCCCTCCGGCGTCAGCACCAGCACCCCGCCGGGACCGGTGGCGAAGATGCGCCCCCTGGCGTCCACCTTCAGCCCGTCCGGCAGGCCCGGCGCGTCAGGCCCCATGAGCGGCGCGGCGTCGAACAGCACGCGGGATGACTGCGCCCCGCCGGCCTCGTCCAGCTCATAGGCCAGGATCACGGGTGCGTCGGGATCCGACACGGCCACATAGAGGGTGCGCTGGTCCGGCGAGAGCGCCACCCCGTTGGGGAAGCTCAGGGCGTCCTCGATCAGACTCACCCGTCCGTCCGGCGCCCGGCGATAGACCCCGTTGTGCGCCAGTTCCTTGACCGGGGATTCGTTCATCCCCTCCAGCCCATAGGGCGGATCGGTGAAATAGACCGCGCCGGACCGGTGGAGCACCAGATCGTTGGGACTGTTGAACCGCCGCCCCTCGAACCGGTCCACGACGATGGTCTTTTCACGCGTGATCAGATCGACCCGCGACAGGGACCGGTTGCCGTGGTCGCACATGAGCAGCGCCCCCGAAGGCTCGATGGCCAGGCCGTTGGCGCCCGGCTCGCGCAGGTGCGAGCCGTCCTCGCCGTCAAAGCCGGAGGGCCGCATGAATTCCGAAAGCCCGTCGGCCTCGGACCAGCGCCAGATCACGTTCTGCGGCACGTCGGTGAACAGCAGACAGCCGCCCGCCTCCACCCACACCGGCCCCTCGGCCCAGTCGAATCCCTCGGCCAGAACCTCGACCCCCGCGCCGGGCGGAATGATCGAATCCATCGCCGGCGACAGACGGCGCACGCCGCCCGCGCCCTGGCGGTCCATGGGGGTCATCCTGCCGGCTCCGCATCCCGTGAGGCCCAGGGCGGCGGCGCCGGCGAGCACGCCCCGACGCCCGATCACAGCGCCACCGGCCGGCGCTCGCGCGCGGCCTGGTACAGGGCGTCGATGATGCGCATGTCCCGCAAGCCCTCCTCGCCCGGCACGATGGGCTCGGCCTCCGCGAGCACGCACTGCGACAGGTGATCCAGCTGGCCCGAGAACTGGTTCAGGGGCAGGGCGGGCGGCTCATGCACGCGGGTTCGCCCGTCCAGATGGACCCGCGTCCGGTGGCCGCCGTAGCCGGTGGCCGGCTCCATATCCAGCCAGCCCGCCGCCCCGACCGCCCGCGACCGTCCGTGGTTCGAACTGTAGGACGACACGCCGTCGGCCACGGCGCCGGACGGAAAGCGCAGCTGGAACAGCAGGGTGTCCTCCACCGCGCGGAACCGGGGGTCCGAGCGATCGGTCTGCTCCACGGCGGCGACCTCGATCGGCTCCTCGCCCGTCAGATAGCGGGCCGACTGCAGGCTGTAGACGCCCATGTCCATCATGGAGCCGCCGCCGGAAAGGGCCGGGTCCAGCCGCCACTGGGCCGGATCGCCGATGCTGAAGCCGTGTTGCGAGGTGACCAGCCGGATGGGCCCCAGCTCGCCCGCGCGCGTCATGCGCATGGCCTCGCGGTTGTGACTCTCGAACCATGAGCGGTAGCCGATCATCAGCTTCACGTTCGCCGCGCGGCAGGCGGCGACCATCTCGGCGGCCTCGCCAGCGTTCATGGCCATGGGCTTTTCGCACAGCACATGCTTGCCCGCCGCCGCCGCCCGCAAGGTGTACTCGTGGTGCAGCGCCACCGGCAGGATCACATAGACGACGTCCACCTCCGGATTGTCGCGGATGCGATCGAAATTGCCGTAGTCGTAGATGTTCCGCCCGGGCACGCCGTACCCGGCCGCGATCCGCCGCGCCTTGGCCGGATCGCCGCTGACCAGCGCCGTCAGGCGCGAATGCCGGCACTCGGCGAAGCGCGGCATGATGACGTTGGCGTAGCCGCCCAGCCCCACGATGGCGTAGCCCAGCTTGCGTTCGGGCGCGTCGGCGAACGCACCGCCCCCCGCCATCAGGCTGCCGGTCAGGGCGCCCGCCCCGGCCAGAAGGGTGCGACGGCTGGCGGACGGATTCATGGGCGGACTCCTCGGGATCCTCGATCAGGCGCCCGCAGGTTTCCATGGAATGGGACCGCTAACAACGCCGCATCGCGGATTTCGTCGCCCGGCCGCCCGCGGCCTCACCGCTCGCGCTTCAGCACCCGGCCGAGGCTCTTCCACTCCAGCTTGACCCCGGACAATGCACCGGCGCGGAAGGCGCGCCCCGCCAGCCAGGTGATCACCACCACCGTGAGCGCCATGCCCGCCATGGTGCCGACGATCTCGATGAGCGGCGGCCCGGACGGCGCCCGCGCGCTCATCAGGAAGGGCGTGAAGAAGGGGACCCAGGACATCACCTTGACCACCGTGGCGTCCGGATTGCGCATGGCGATCTGCATCACCAGAAGCGGGGCGATCAGGATCATCATGATGGGCCCGATCAGGGTCTGGGCCTCGCGCGGCGTCTCGCAGAACGCCCCGATGGCGGCGAAGATGACCGCGTACATGAGATAGCCGCCCGCCAGATAGGCGAACAGGTACAGCAGCAGGCCGTCCTTCAGCAGCACCGCCGCCACGTCTCCGCCGATCTCGGGGATCAGGGCCGCGAACCCGGCGGCGCCCAGCGCGCCCCAGGCCAGCAGCACCGTGCCGGTCAGGGCCGCGACCCCCAGCACCTTGCCCGCCAGAATCTCGGTGGACGAGGCGGAGGACAGCAGCACCTCCAGCACCTTGTTGGCCTTCTCCTCCATCACGCTGTTCATGAGCATGGACGCCCCGGTCACCACCAGCGACCAGAGCAGGAATCCCAGCGCGAACCCGATGATGCCCGGCAGCCGGTCGCGCATGCCGACCTGGCCGCCGCTGGCGCTGGCGGGCGAGAACATCTGCACCTCCGGACGGAACCGGTCCACGTCGCGGATCAGGCCGGGATCGACCCCCGCGGCAGCCAGCGCCTCGCGCCGGTGGACCTCGGCCAGCGCCTCGCGCACCGCATTCTCGACCGTGCGGTCCGTCGCCCGCGCGGCCCACACCACCGCCGACGGCGCGCCGTCGTCCTGACGGTTCAGGATCACCACCGCGTCCAGCTGCTCGCCGTCGTCCAGCAGCCGGTCCCCGCTGAACCAGGGCTCCACCCGCGACCGTGCATCGTCCGCCTCGGCCAGGGTTTCCAGATCGTCGGGCGCGTCCACCAGCACGAGGGTTTCGCGCGGCGGGCTGTATCCGGCCCCGGCGCGGGGCGCGACCCGTCGCAGCTCGGCCAGACCCGCCGCCTCGCCCTCTTCCTCGGCGACGCGACGCACGGTCTCCGCGCCGTCCAGACCGGCCTCGCTGATGGCCATGGTCCGCATGTTTTCGGCCGTCCGGCGCGCCCGCGCCTCGTCCAGGGCCCGGCGCACCCCAGCGCCCAGCGCGCCGGCGTCGTCGGACGGCGCCTCCACCATGGCCACGGTGTGCACCGGCTCGGCCCGCTGCATCAGGATCGGGATCGCCCCGCCCAGCACGGCGAAGAACGGCAGCGCCAGCAGCGACAACCAGAAGCCGACGGTGCGGGCATAGGCCAGATACTCCCGACGGGCGATCAGCAGGGCGCGGGTCATCGGGCGGCCTCCCCGTCGCGGGCCTCGACCTGGTTCGGGTCCGCCCCAGTCAGGCTGATGAAGGCGTCGTGCAGCGTCGGTTCGCGCATGTGGAAGGTCCTGACGTCCAGCCCCTGGACGAAGGCCGCCTTCAGGGCGTCGTGGCCCGAGGCGCCCGGCTTCAGCGCCGCGCGGATGCGCTCGCCGTCCACGTCCGCCGAGGCCACGCCCGGCAGGGCCGCCACGGCTTCCGCCGCGATGCCGCCCTCCAGCTCCAGGAACCGCGGCGTGGCGGCCCGCGCCTCGTCCACCGTGCCCTCGAAGGCCTTCCGACCGCCGGCGATCAGCACCACCTTGTCGCACAGCCGCTCGGCGTGCTGCATCACATGGGTCGAGAACAGCACCGTGGCCCCGTTGGCCGCGATGTCGCGGATCACCACCTCCAGCCCCTGCTGGTTCACCGGATCCAGCCCCGAGAACGGCTCGTCCAGGATCACGAACTCCGGCTGGTGCGCCAGGGCGGCGATCAGCTGGACCTTCTGGGCCATGCCCTTGGACAGGTCCTTCATCTTCTTGTTGGCGGCGTCGCCCAGGCCCTGGGCCTCCAGCATGACCCGCGCCCGCCGGCGCCCCTCGCCCAGCGGCACGCCCTTCAGCCCCGCGAAGAAGGCGATGGCGTCCACCGGCGT
This sequence comes from Brevundimonas sp., assembly GCA_036963825.1. Taxonomy (GTDB): domain Bacteria; phylum Pseudomonadota; class Alphaproteobacteria; order Caulobacterales; family Caulobacteraceae; genus Brevundimonas. The sequence goes on along the minus strand of JBALUZ010000009.1, from coordinate 13,569 downwards.
CATCTTGCGGTACAGGCCGCGCTCCTCCGGCAGGAAGCCCAGCCGGTCGCGCACCTTGCGGCCGTCATTGGCGCCCAGGATGGTGACGCGGCCCGACGTGACCGGCGCCAGCCCCAGGATCATGCGGATGGTGGAGGTCTTGCCCGCCCCGTTCGGCCCCAGGAATCCGCAGATGGATCCCTTCGGCACCGCGAAGCTCAGGTCCTGGACCGCCTGGAAGGCGCCGTACCGTTTGCTGACGTTCTCGAGTGCGAGCGCCGGACCCATGCCGCCTCCCCTGTTCGCGAGCACCATCCCTAGCCCGCTTCCCCGCCAGCCGCCAACCGTGGCCGTTGACGGGCCTCTCCCGGCGGCGGATGGTTGTTCGGGGCTTTCAGGGAGACGGAATGTGCTGCGACGAGTTCTGGGGACGCTGGCGGGGGTCGTGCTGGCCATCGTCATCACCAGTCTGTGGGAGATGGTCGCCCATTATCTGATGCCGCCGCCGCCCATGCGGCTGGACGTGGCGCCCGGCGCCCCGACCCTGGCCGCGGTCATTGTCGGCTATGGCGTCGCCACCTTCCTCGGCGCCCTGACCGCTGCGCGGCTGGCGCGGGTCGACTGGGCGGCGATGATCGTGGGCGGGCTGATGATGGCGTCGGTGATCGCCCTGGTGGTCATGACGCCCCACCCGGTCTGGTTCACGGCCCTGTCGCTGGCGGTGATGGGGGTGGGAAGCACCCTGGCCCGCTGGACCAGTCAGCAGATGAGCGGCCTGCCGGCGCCGCTCTCCGGCATCGCGGACCAGGGTCAGCCTCGCGCGTGATCGCCCGGAATGCGCACCGCGAACTCGCGGCCCAGATAGTTGGCCGGGTTCAGGCGCGCGCCGCCGCGGCGGATCTCGAAATGCAGGTGCGGGCCGGTGGAGTAGCCGGTGGAGCCCACCTTGCCCACGACCTGGCCCGCCGCCACCTGGGCGCCGGACTGCACGTCCACGGCGCTCATGTGGGCGTAGAAGCTGCGCAGGCCGTTGGGGTGGCGCACCTCCACATAGCGGCCATAGCCGGCGCGATCATAGCCCACGGCCGTGACCACGCCCTCGGACGTGGCCAGAACCGGCGTGCCCGTGGGCGCGGCGATGTCGATCCCGGCGTGATGGCGCGCGCCCGCCTCGCCCGCCAGGCGGCGGGTTCCGAAGCGCGAATTGACGGGATGGTTCTTGATGGGCAGGTCGAAGGCGATGATCCGCACCGGCGGGCCCATGTCCTTCGCCTCGGCGATCACAGGCGGCGCCATGGGACGCTCGGCGGCAGGCTTCTCCACCGCCACGGCCACATGCATGGCCTGGGGCGCGGCCGCCATGGCCATCACGGCGACGGCCGCCAGACCGAGGGTCTGGCCGGAATGGGTGAGGAAGGACCTCGCAGTCGGCAATAGTCGTCGCAAGCGGCGGCTCCGTCGGCGGCGTGACAAGCTCGTCAAAGCTCGATGGAAAGATCGCCGCGCGGGTCTCCCGGAGACCCGAAACCCCCGCCAGGGAGGGTCGGCGACCTGATCGAGCCGGCCTTGTGCTGGACCGATGGGGCCATTTATGGGCGCCGCGTGCGACAGACCGTCGCATCAGCGCAACCCGTTGTCGTCATGAAGCAAACGGCGGAGAGCACGAGGCCCTCCGCCGCCCTTTTCCTCGCCGGACCGCGATCAGAACGGCAGGCTGATGGAGACCCCGCCCACGTGGCTGTCGGCCGCCTCGGCGAACCGGCCGCGATAGCCGACATCGAGGATCATCCGCTCGCCCAGACGCGCGGTGACGCCCAGATTGACCATGGCCTGCTCCGACAGCGGATTGTCGAAGGCCGTGGACAGCGCCTGGGCCGGGTTGGCGGCCAGCCCCACGGTCACCGGATCGGCGCCGTCGTCCAGCAGGTCGCGATAGCCGCCCTCGGCGTAGAAGCCGAAGGCCGGACCGCCGCCCTCCAGCCGCAGGGCCACCTCGGCGGTGACGCCCTCCACCGTGCGGTCGGCGATGTCGTGGCGGGCGGCAGGGCCCTGCTCCACATAGCCGTCCAGATCGGCGCTGACCCAGGCCAGGGCCGCGCGCGGCGACAGGGCCAGGCCGCCCATCTCCATCCACGTCCCGGCCTGCAGCCGGGCGCCGGTGGTCAGGGCGCGGGTCTTGCCCGCGTGCACCACGGGGGTCAGGGCGGTCAGGCGGGTGATGTCGTCGAAGCGGTCGCTGGAGACGCCCGCCACGCCGTTGACGAACACATCGCCCGAGCGCCAGCCCGCCCACAGGTCCGCCCTGACGGTCTCGATGTCCGAGGCCAGCCGGCCGGCGGTCAGGTCGCCCTGGTCGAAGCCCAGCCCCACGCCGAAGCGCCAGCGGGAGGACGGCGCGGCCTCCAGCTGGAAGCGGGCGCCCCAGGTTTCGGACTCGGCGGAGGCGATCGCCCCCCGGGCGTCGAACTCGGTCTGGTCGTAGACCACCCCGGCGGTGACGCCGCCCGAGCCCTCGACCCAGGCCTCGCGGCCGGACAGGCGGGCCGAGCCGTCCTCCATCGCCCGCTCCCGGTGACGGAAGGCGGTCTCGCCCAGCACCGTGGTCTGGGCTCCCGCGTCGCCGTAGTACATGTAGTCCAGCGCCAGATTGGCCAGGGCCCGATGTCCCGTCGCCGTGGGATGGACCCCGTCGAAATAGAAATAGCTGTCCGGATCGGCGCAGACCGTGAGGGTGGTCTGGTTGAAGCAGGCGTCGGTGGCGTTGGTCACGCCGAACAGGCCCGGATTGGCCGCGAAGAAGGCCGAGGCCGTCTCCAGATCCATCAGGATGATGTTGCTGCTGCTGTTGGCGGCGGCGGCGGCGAAGACCCCCTGCCTGAGCGCCGCGTTGAAGGTCGCGGTCGCGCCGCCGGCCAGCCCTTGCGCCGGCCCGCCCCGGAACTGGGGCGTGGCGGCCAGGTTGGGCAGGTTCGACACCAGCACGGTTCCGGCGCCCGCGCCGGCGATGGCGTTCACCAGACCTGTGATCTCGGCCGCCGCGTCCGTGGCCTCAACCGTCAGATAGCCGAGCGGATCGGCCGGCGGCGTCGCGCTGCCGATGAGGCCCATGGCCTGGAACAGGTTGTTGGCGCCGCCCAGCACGCTGACCAGATCGCCCTGGCCGAACGTGCCGCCGTTCGTCAGATAGGCCTGGAGCTGGACCTGCATGCCCGGCGGGTTCATGGCCGCGTCGGTGCGGGCGCCGCCGAAGGCGTAGTTGACGCTGCCCGCCGTCGTGCCGAAGCCCGTGGCGTCAAACCCCAGCAGCTCGGTGAACACCGGCCCGGTCGAGAACCGGCCCTGCCAGTAGAAGGCCGCCGGCGGCTGGGCGCCCGCAGTGAAGGCGTACAGGTTGCCGTTGTCGCTCAGGCTGTCGCCGAACACGACGAGACGATCGTAGGACTGGGCCTGGGCCTGCGGCGGCGACAGCATCACGGCGCCCAGGACAGCAGCGAGCGCCGCCGCCGAAACGGTTTGACGAGACATGATCTTCCTCCCTTCGACCGTCAGTATGCGGTCGTTAACGGCACTGTGCGCCGCTCAGCGGAAGACGCAAGATGCCGCTAGGGAAGGTTCAGTGCAGGATGCGGAACCGCAGGGTGCCCGGAATGGCCTTCAGGTCCGCCAGCAGGGCCGGATCGTAGTCCCGGTCGACATCGGCGATCACATAGCCGGTGCGCTCGTCGGTCTTCAGGTGCTGGGCCAGGACGTTCAGTCCCGCCCCCGCCAGCACGCCGTTGATGGCCGCCAGCACCCCCGCCTGATTCCTGTGGATGTGCAGCAGCCGGTGCCCGCCCGTCACCTCGGCCAGCTGGACGTTGGGCAGGTTGACGCTGAAGGTGGTGTCGCCCCGGTTCAGATAGCCCAGCACCCGCTCCGCGGCGAAGTCGGCGATGGCCTCCTGGGCCTCCTCGGTCGAGCCGCCGATGTGCGGCGTCAGGATGACGTTCTTGAGACCCATCAGCGGGCTGTCGAACGGATCGTCGTTGGTGCGCGGCTCCTCGGGGAACACGTCCACGGCGGCGCCCGCCACGCGGCCCGAGCCCAGCGCCTGGGCCAGGGCGCCGATGTCCACCACATGGCCGCGCGACAGGTTCAGCAGCAGGGCGCCCGGCTTCATGCGCGCGAACTGCTGCGGCCCCATCAGATTGGCGTTCGACTGGCGTCCGTCCACGTGCAGGCTGACCACGTCCGCCTCGGCCAGCAGCGCATCCAGCGACCGCAGCCGCCGGGCGTTGCCCAGCGCCAGCCGCTCGACCACGTCGTAGAACACCACCCGCATGCCCAGGGCCTCGGCCAGCACCGACAGCTGCGAGCCGATGGCGCCGTAGCCGACGATGCCCAGGGTCTTCCCGCGCAGCTCCCGCGAGCCCGTCGCCGACTTGTTCCAGGCCCCCCGGTGCATGGCGGCGGACTTGTCCACCACGTCGCGCATCAGGGCGACCGTCAGCCCGATGGCCAGCTCCACCACCGAGCGGGTGTTGGAATAGGGCGCGTTGAACGCCGCCACGCCCCGGTCGGCCGCGGCCTCCAGATCGATCTGGTTGGTGCCGATGCAGAAGGCCGCCACGGCCATCAGCTTGTCCGCCGCCTCCAGCACCCGCGCCGAGACGTTCGTCTTTGAACGCACGCCCAGCACGTGCACGCCCTTGATCCGCGCGATCAGCGCGTCCTCGTCCAGGGCGCCCTTCACCGTCTCGACGGAATAGCCCTCCTCCCGGAACCGCTGCACGGCCAGCGGGTGAATGTTCTCCAGCAGCAGGATCTTCATGCGGCTGCGCGGGAACGACCAGCGGCCGCCCAGGCCCTCGGCGTGCAGCACCTCGTCCAGGGAGCGCGCCTCGGCGTCCGCGGCGGCCACCACCGGCTCGCGCCGCGCCACCTCGGTGAAGGCGTAGAAGCGGTCAACGACGCCCGCCCGCCGGATCACCGCGTCGTTCCAGCCGTCCCCGATCAGGATCACCGGGCCGGACAGGTCCAGCGCCTTCAGCGCCTCGGCCTTGCCGCCCTCGCGGGACAGGGGATTGCTCTCGTCCACGCCGGTGACGCGGCCCTCGTCGTCATAGAGCAGGTCATTGGCCAGCACCCGTTCGGGCGCCACGCCCAGTTCCGCCGCCACGGGGGCGATGATCTCGCGGAAGCCGCCCGACAGGATGATGATGCGATCCGCGTTCTCGGCGAAGAAGCGGGCGTTCCGGCGCATCGAGGGCGTCAGCTCGCCCAGGATGCGGTCGGCCAGCGCCGCCACATGGCTGCGGTTCAGCTGCAGCAGCTCCAGCCGCCGCTTCAGCGCCTCGCCGAAGTCAATGTCCCCGGCCATGGCCTGGTCGGTCAGGCGGGACACCCGGGTGCGGATGGCCTCCGCCTCCGCCGATTCGCTCAGCACCAGATCGGCCAGCGCATCCAGCGTCTCCACCTTCACCAGGGTGGAGTCGAAATCCAGCACGACGAAGGGGACGGCGACGGAAGCGGAAATCGGCGAAGCGTTCATTCCGTTTCTTTAGCCGCCCCTTCGCGGGTGCAGCAATGCGCGGCGGGTCGGATCAGGACCGATTCCGGGGCATTTTTTCTCTGTCAGGCGTTCAGCGGTCCTGCGCGCGGTGGTGTTCCAGCGCGGCGGCGCCCACTGCGGCGGCGATGGTCGCCAGGGCCAGAAGCGCCCCGCCCTCGCGGGCGTGGTCCCGGGCGAAGCGCCCGGTGCGCGCGGCGCCGTCCCGGGCCATGCGCCCGGTCTTGCGGGCCCGGGCCTCGATCTCCTCGCCGGGGAAGGCCTCGGCGGCGCGGTCGAACCAGCGCCGGGCGTCCCGGGCGGCGCGGCCGCTCCAGTCCTCGGCGTCGTCGCGCACCCGGTCGGTCCAGCGACCCAGGCGGTCGGCCATGCGGGGCTGGCGGCGCCAGTTGCGGGGGTCCACCCGCGACCGCAGGCGCTCATAGCGGGTCGGGCCGGTGCGCTGGCTCAGAAGCACGGCTGCGACGCCGGCCAGGGCGATCAGGGCCAGGCCGCCTCCGGTGACGCCGGGGTGCATGCGGGCCTGGGCCAGAAGGCTGGACTGTCGAACCATGGGATAATGAACCTCTTCATAGAGACCGTCCTCCGTCGGGTCGTACAGCCCGTCGTCATAGGTCTGATAATCGGCGCGCCGGTCACGCAGCATCGAGGGTCCGAAGCGCGCGAGCAGCGGTTCCGCCACACCGGGGAACATGGCGTAGAACGCACCCAGCACCGATGCGCTCCCGCCCACCGTGATTTCCCGGGTGGAGTGGGTGGCGCAGTGCAGGATGGCGTCCGCCACCACGTGGGACGCATAGACGGGCTGGGGCGTGCGAACCGCCTCGCCCGTCAGGTTGCGGGCGTGCCGGGGATAGGGGGTGTCCACCGCCGCAGGCTTGACCAGCGACACCTTCACGGGCGCGCCCTCGCGCAGCATCTCGACGCGCAGGGCGTTGGTGAAGCCCTTCACCGCGTGCTTGGACGCCGCATAGAGCCCCTGCACCGGGAACGGCGCATCGGACAGGGTCGACCCCACATTGACGACGGCGCCGCCGCCGGGGCGCGCGCGCAGGTGCTCCACCGCCACGATGGAGCCGTTCACCACGCCCCAGTAGTTGGTGTCGAATAGACGCTTGTGGTCCTCCAGGGTGGTCTCGCGAATGGCCCCGTAGATGGAGACCCCGGCGTTGTTCACCCAGGTGTCGAACCCGCCGAAAAGCCGCCGGCAGTTGTCGGCCGCTTCGGCCAGGGCGTCGTGGTCCGCCACGTCCGCCGCCGCATAGGCGCAGCGCCCGCCCTCGGCCTGGATCTCCTCGCACAGGGCCTTCAGGTCGGCCTCTCCCCGCGCGATCAGGAACACGCACGCCCCGGCCTTCGCCGCCCGGCGCGCCGTCGCCAGGCCGATGCCCGAGGTGGCGCCGGTGATGACGATCACCTGTCTGGAAAGGGGCTTCAGCTTCGGTTTGCGGGACATGAATGGCCTTGATGCGCGGATCGTGTTCGGAACGGCCCGCCCGATCGGCGGGTTCCGCCCTCTTACCATGAGGGCGTGAACACACTATCTGACCGCGACCGCCCGACAAACCAGAGGATATGCGCCTTGAGCGACGCCGCGCCCCTTCACACGCCTGACGACGACCTGGCCGCCGCCTTCCAGATCGAGGGCTGGCCCGTGCGCGGCCGTCTGGTCCGCATGGGGCCGGCCGTGGACGCCATCCTGTCGGCCCACGACTATCCCGAGCCCGTCGCCGCCCTGCTGGGCGAGGCCTGCGCCCTGGCCGCCCTGGTGGGCTCCGCCCTGAAGTTCGAGGGTCGCCTGATCGTCCAGGCCCAGGGCGACGGCCCCGTGCGCTATGTGGTGGCGGACTACGACACCGCGGGGACCCTGCGCGGCTACTGCCGCTTCGACCCCGACGAGGTGGCCGAGGCCTCCAGGGGCTTCGCCCGGCCCGGCGCCAAGTCGCTGCTGGGCGAGGGCGTCTTCATCATGACGCTGGATCAGGGGGAACACATGGCGCGCCACCAGGGCGTCACCCCCATCGAGGGCGAGACCCTGGCCCTGTGCGCCGAGACCTATTTCGCCCAGTCGGAGCAGGTGCCCACCCGCGTGAACCTCGGCGTCGGCCGCGTCATCACCGACACGGACGAAAGCTGGCGCGCCGGCGGGGCCATGATCCAGCTGATCGCCGGCGACGACGCCCGGGGCTCCACCGAGGAGGTCTGGGATCGCACCCGCGCCCTGTTCGCCACCCTGGGCGACGACGAGCTGGTGGACCCGACGATCAGCGCGGAGACCCTGCTGTTCCGGCTGTTCCACGAGGACGGCGTGCGGCTGGAGGATCCCCTGCCCCTCGCCGCCGTGTGCCGCTGCTCGCCCGAGCGCGTCACCGGCATGCTGCGTTCGTTTCCCGAGGACCAGCGCGCCGAGATGGTCGAGGACGACGGCAAGATCCGCGTCACCTGCGAATACTGCTCCACCACCTACGAGATCGAGCCGGCGAGCGTCTGAGGCCGCGCGCGCGCCGCTTGCCCTTTGAGCGCCGCCCCTGTAGGGGTCGCGTCCAAATTTCGCGCCCGCGCGCCATCCCCAACCCAGCGACATTCGATGAAGATCAACGGCAACACCATCAAGCCCGGCATGGTCCTGCAGCACAACGGCGGCCTGTGGGTCGTGACCAAGGCCAGCCACGTCAAGCCGGGCAAGGGCGGCGCCTTCGCCAACGTGGAGGCCAAGAACCTCGAGACCGGCAACAAGCTGAACGAACGCTTCCGCTCCGAGGACAAGGTCGAGCGCGTCACCCTGGAGCAGCGCGACTACTCCTACCTGTTCGACAACGGCGACTCCCTGGTCTTCATGGACGACCAGAACTACGAACAGATCGAGCTGCAGAAGGACTGGGTCGGCGAGGACCGCATCGCCTATCTGCAGGAAGGCATGAAGGTGGTCATCGAGTCCCACGAGGAACGGCCCATCGGCCTGTCGCTGCCGGATCAGGTGGTGCTGGAAGTCGCCGAGACCGAGCCCACCGTGAAGGGCCAGACGGCCTCGTCCTCCTACAAGCCCGCCCTGGCCAGCAACGGCGTGCGCATCATGATCCCGCCCTACATGTCCGCCGGCGAGCGGATCGTGGTGGACACCACCACCGGCGAATACGTCCGCCGGGCCGACTGATGGCCCTCGCTTCCGCCCTCGTCTCCGTCATCATCGACGCGGTCCGCAAGACCGCGCGGCCCATGCTGCGCGACTTCGGCGAGGTGGCCGAGCTGCAGGTGTCGCGCAAGGGTCCCGCCGACTTCGTCACCGCCGCCGACACCAAGGCCGAGCAGACCCTGCGCGAGCTGCTGAACAAGGCGCGTCCGGGCTACGGCTTCCTCGGCGAGGAAGGCGGCCTGATCGAGGGCACCGACAAGACCCACACCTGGATCGTCGACCCCATCGACGGCACCACCAATTTCACCCACGCCATCCCCCACTTCGCCATCAGCGTGGCGCTGGAGCGCAAGGCGCCGGACGGCTCGGCCGAGATCGTCGCCGGCGTCACCTACAATCCGGTGATGAACGACCTGTTCTGGGCCGAAAAGGGCAAGGGCGCCTATCTCAACGACAAGCGGATCCGCGTGTCGGGCCGCAAGGACCTGAGCACCTGCCTGTTCTCCACGGGCCTGCCCTTCCTGGGCCGGACCGGCCACGGCCAGTCCATCAAGGACATCCACGCCGTGGGCCAGCGCACCGCCGGCATCCGCCGCCTGGGCGCCGCCACCCTCGACCTGGCCTGGGTCGCGGCGGGCCGCTACGACGGCTTCTGGGAGCGGGGGCTCCAGCCCTGGGACGTGGCCGTGGGCATGCTGCTGGTCACCGAGGCCGGCGGCACGGTCACCGCCGTGGACAACGACGCTGATCCCCGCTCCGGCAAGCAGATCGTCGCCGCCAACGGCGAGATTCACGGCCAGCTGCGCAAGATCCTGCAGGACGCGTGACTCCTGAGACAGGCCCGTCACGAACGGGCCCTAGCCTCGGGGCATGATCCGCTTCATCCTGACCGCCGCCCTCTTGCTCGCCGGAGGCCCGGCCCTGTCCCAGTCCGCCTTCCCCGACCCCCTCGTCATCGCCCATAGGGGCGCGTCCGGCCAGCGGCCCGAGCACACCCGCGCGGCCTACGAGCGGGCCATCGAACAGGGCGCCGATTTCATCGAGCCCGATCTGGTCATGACCCGCGACGGCCATCTGGTCGCCCGGCACGAGAACGAGATCGGCGGGACCACCGACGTGGCCGACCGCCCCGAATTCGCCGACCGCCGCGCCACGAAGACCATCGACGGGACCGAGGTCACGGGCTGGTTCACCGAGGACTTCACCCTCGCCGAGCTCAGGACCCTGCGCGCCCGCGAGCGTCTGCCCCGGCTGCGCCCGGCCAATACCGCCTTCGACGGCGCAGACCCGATCCTGACCTTCGCCGAGGTCATCGCCATCGCCCGCGAGGCCGCAGCCCGCACCGGCCGTCCCGTCGGGGTGATCCCCGAGCTGAAGCACCCGGCCTATTTCGCCGCCGCAGGCCTGCCCATGGAGGACGCCTTCGTCGCCGTGCTGGAGGCCGAGGGCTGGGCCGGGCCGGACGCCCCGCTGGTGGTCCAGTGCTTCGAGGTCGAGCCGCTGCGCCGCCTGAACGCCCGCATAGAGGCGCCGCTGGTGCAGCTGATCGCCGCCGGGTCAGGCCCCTGGGACCGCCCGGACCTGACGCCCGCGCGGATGCTCAGCCCCGACGGCCTGGCCGCCATCGCCGCCTACGCCGACATCCTGGGGCTGGAGAGCGGGCTGGTCATCGCCCACGTCAGCGGAACGCCCACCGGCGTGGTGGAGAACGCCCATGCGGCGGGGCTTGAGGTTCACGTCTGGACCCTGCGCGCCGAGAACGCCTTCCTGCCGCCCATGCACCGGCGCGGGGACGACCCGGCCGCCCACGGCGATCTGCACGGCTGGGCCCGCGCGCTCTATCAGGCAGGCGTGGACGGGGTGTTCAGTGACTTCCCCGGCGTGGCCGTTCAGGCGCGCACGCCCTAAAGCGTCAGGCCCTTCGCCTTCGCCAGATCCACAAGGCTGGTCATGGGGCGCGGGCCCCAGTGGGCGATGACTTCCGCCGCCGCCAGCGAGCCCAGCTTGCCGCTGTCCTCCAGCGACAGGCCGCGCGCCAGACCCAGCAGGAAGCCCGCCGCGTACTGGTCGCCGGCGCCGGTGGTGTCCACCACCCTGTCCACGGGGAAGGCGGCGACCGCCACCCGCTGATCGCCCTTGAGGACCACCGAGCCGGCTGCGCCGCGCGTCACGGCGGCCGTCTCGACCATGCCGGCCAGCCGGTCGCAGGCGGCGTCGAAATCGTCGGTCTCGAACAGCGCGCCCAGCTCGGCCTCGTTGGCCAGCACGATGTCCGCCGACTGTTCGATGAATTCCAGCAGTTCGGCGCGCCAGCGGGCCACCACGAAGGTGTCCGACAGGGTCATGGCCACCTTGCGCCCGGCGCGGTGGGCGATGTCGGCGGCGCGCTCGAAGGCGGCCCGGGCCGGGGCCGGGTCGAACAGATAGCCTTCCAGATAGACGATGGCGCTCTCGCCGATCATCTCGGGGTCGATGTCGTCCGCGGTCAGCTGATTGGCCGCGCCCAGGAAGGTGCACATGGTGCGCTGGCCGTCGTCGGTGACGTTGATCAGGCAGCGGCCGGTGGACGGGCCGTCGGTCAGGCGCGGCGTGTCGAAGGCCACCCCCGCCGCGCGGATGTCGTGGGCGAACACGTCGCCCAGGGTGTCCTCGGACACCTTGCCGATATAGGCCGCCCGCCCGCCGTAGGAGCCCACGCCCGCCACGGTGTTGCCCGCCGAGCCGCCCGACGCCTCGACCCCCGCGGCCATGTCGTCATACAGGGCGGCGCTCTGGGCCTCGTCCACCAGCTGCATGGAGCCGGGCTGGAGCCCGCGCGCGGACAGAAAGTCGGGGTCGCACGGGGCGAGCACGTCCACGATGGCGTTGCCCACGGCGCAGACGTCGTATCGGATGGGGGGAAGGGTCATGCCCGCTCCTTAGCGGGGCGGGCCGACCGTTTCCAGCCGCTTATTCCGCGGGCTTCGCGGCCCCGGCCTCGACGAGCCATTCCATGATCTTCTGCTTGGGCATGGCGCCCACCTTCATGGAGGCCATGTGGCCGTCCTTGAACAGCATCAGGGTCGGAATGCCCTTCACGCCCAGCCTGGACGGGGTCATGGGGCTGTCCTCGATGTTGATCTTGGCCACGGTCAGCTGTTCGGCATAGTCGTCGGCGATCTGCTCCAGGGCCGGGCCGATCTGCTTGCACGGACCGCACCATTCCGCCCAGAAATCGACCAGCACGGGCTTGGACGCTTTCAGGACGTCGGCTTCGAAGCTGTCGTCGGTGACCTTGAGGGTGGGCATGAACAATCTCCTGAGCGGCCGGTCAGTTTAAGGCGATTCCGGCGCGGATCACGATGTGGGGACGCCGGAGCGCCGGGTCAACCGCGCGCCTCGTCCAGCGCCGCCCGCATCAGGCTCTCCGGAACCGGCGTCAGCCGCGGCCCGTCGGTCCACACCAGCGCCGCCTCCACCGCGCGGTCGGGATACAGCCGCCGCAGCACCGCCCGGTAGATCGCCAGCTGCCGCACATAGGCCGGATCGGCGTCCTCGATGCGGTCCGGCGCCGGACGGTTGGTCTTGAAGTCGATCACCAGCACCCGCTCCGGCGTCACGACCAGCCTGTCGAGCCGCGCCGACACCACCGTCCCCGGCGGCAATTCCGGCGCGGAGCCGGACAGGGCCACCTCGGCCCGAGAGGCCGGGCCGAACACCTCGGCGAAGCGCGCGTCCTCCAGCACCCCCAGCGCCGCCGCGGCCATCTCGGCCTTCTGGTCCTCGTCCAGATCCGGCTCGCGGGCCAGCAGGGCTGCGGCCGCCGCAGGCCGCCGCTCGGGCGCCACATCCGGCAGCCGCTCCAGCAGCCGGTGGATCAGCTCCCCGCGCCGCCAGCGGCCCAGGCCGCCGCCGACCCGCGACAGGGGGGACGGCGCCGGCGCCCGCGCGGCGTCCTCCATCCGCCCCGGGGCCATGCGCCGCTCCGGCGCCTCGGCGCGCGGCGCCGCCGTCAGCCAGGCGGGGGGCTCCATGGCGGAGAGCGTCGGCGCCGCCGTGCGCGCCAGCACCCGCGGATCGTCGCCGTAGCGCCGGGCCGGGCCTGTGGCGGTCTCCACCTCGCGCACGCCCTCCAGCCGCTCGAAGGCCGCCAGGATGGGCGCCCACCACGCCTTCAGGTTCTCAAGCTTGCGGTTGGAGGCGTAGCGCCCCGTCACGATCAGCCGGTCGCGCGCCCGCGTCAGCCCCACATAGAGCAGCCGCAGCGACTCCTCCTCGCCGCGCCGCTTTCTGGTCTCCCGCGCCGCCTTCGAAGCGGCGCAGTCCTCGCCGGCCGAGCCGCACCACAGGAAGGCCCCGGCGTCCGTCTCCAGCAGGGCGTCGTCCCGGGGCTCTCCGAAGATCACGTCGGGCAGGATCACCACCGGCGCCTCCAGCCCCTTGGACGAGTGCGCCGTCATCACCCGCACCTCGCCGCGCGGCTCGTCCATCTCGCGCTTGATGGTCTGGTCCAGCGACGCCAGCTGGTGGCAGAACCGCTCCAGGTCCGCCGCCCCGCGTCCCTCGGCCGCCCGGGCCTGCTCCATGAAGGCGTCCATGGCGTCCGCCGCCTCGGACCCCAGCCGGGTCAGGAAGCGCTGGCGCACGCTCAGGCCGCGCCCGTCCAGCCGGTTCAGCAGGCGCCCGAACAGGTCGAACGGCGGCAGGCCGCGCGCGGCCTCGCGGAAATCGGCGATCAGGTCCCGCGCCGCCGCCAGCGCCGGATCAAGCCCGGCCCGCGCGTTCAGTGCGCGCCACAATGACCCCTCGCGGCCATGGGCCAGGTCGAACAGCGCTTCTTCCGACAGGTCGCACAGGGGCGAGCGCAGCACGCCGGCCAGGGTCAGGTCGTCCGCTGGATGCAAGGCGGCGCGCCCCAGCGCCAGCAGGT